>JBGPBY010000237.1:0-10915 GCA_041481485.1 Terriglobia bacterium | reverse complement strand
CGCAACCAGCGTTGCCGTGCAAACTAAAAGCAGAGAAAGTAAGAGTGCAATACGTTTCGAATTGGCCATTCAGCATCCTCTCGTTTGGAGCCATTCATGCGCTCCGGTTTTTGATTTTTAGTGTTTGGGTGTTCCGGACACTCAACGAGCCGGGAGAAATGCAAGCGGGATGCCAAGAATTTGCACAGGGCGAATACCCCGTGTTTATTGGGGATTTATGATTTTGCGCCGGGCCGGGAAGTTGCGTGATCTTACAAAAATGAAGGAGGCTTCTAAATTGTCAGACAATAGAGTCTGAAATCCGTGTCCCTTCTGTCCTAGTCTGGAAGACCTGGGAAGCTCGATTTCCCCCATCCTTAAATTTCAATGAATTCCCGCCGGAAGTACTGACAGATTTGTAATAGCCATTACAGAAATGTAAAAGCTGGCCGGACGGAGTCTGGGACATCGCGCTGGGAATGCGATTCCCCAATGTAGGGGCGGTCTATGACCGCCCACAATTCGGAGCATTGCAGGCCGCTCAATCGCGGGCGGTCATAGACCGCCCCTACAGTGGGGAATCGCATTCATTCAGAACTGCGCTTTCGCAATATCGATTCCAGGTTTGTCGCTGACGGTGAAACTCCGGCCCGTTGCGAGCCACAAGCCGGGTGAGCGAGACTCCACTGTCGACAATATCGATGCCGGCATTCGGCATCGCCTCATGCAGTTCTTTTGCCAGAGGTTCGCTGTCCGTTCCGCAGTGCAGACCTGTTCCGGCGTAGACCGCATCTCCCATCACCCACGGGGATCGCAGGTCCATTACCGAGGGCCGCAACAAATATCGATCGAGAAAAACCGTTCGTCCGTTCAGGTACAGCATCGTTTCCGAGCCAAATTCTTCGAACTGCCACTCTTCCGAATGGCCGATGCGGCCCGCCATCATACATTCCCAAAATGTAAGGTTCCCACCGCGATCGAGGTCGATCCGGGTGTTTTGCCGATACCGTGACCGTGCAAACGGAATGATGGGTTCAAAGTCGGCGTGGAGACTGGCGCCGGACTCCACATGAATGCGAATGGTCTGGCGCGCCAAACGATCCTCAGACGGATGAATTCGCGTTGCCGCCTGTTGCGTGATGTAAACGCGGGCGCCGCTTTCAACACGAATCGAGCATTCCAGATCGTCCCCGCCGAAAATTCCTGCCGTGCAGTGCATCAGTATCAGGTGAATTCCGTCATTCGGAATTGAATTCACCGGCCGCGTGATTTTGAACGGAACCTCGCAATAGCTGTCACGGATAATGGTCTGGCCGTTACGCATTCCGAATGTCAGTTCCATCCGTCCATGACGGCCAACGTTAGCGAGCGCAACAGTCATTGGATATCTTCGAACAGCAGTTCGCGGCGAATCCAGCGGATGACTTGATCCAGGCCTTCGCCTTTTTTCAGGTTGGTAAAGACGTATGGTTTTGTCCCACGCATCCGTTTGGAATCGCGATCCATCACCGCGAGATCCGCGCCGACGTATGGCGCCAGATCCGTCTTGTTGATGATCAGCAGATCCGAGCGTGTGATTCCCGGGCCGCCTTTGCGCGGAATCTTGTCTCCGCCGGCAACGTCAATGACATAGATCGACGCGTCGACAAGTTCCGGGCTGAAACTGGCAGCGAGGTTGTCCCCTCCGCTTTCGAGAAAAACAATATCGAGTGATGGAAACCGCTGTGCCATTTCATCGATGGCTTCGAAATTGATTGAGGCATCCTCGCGAATTGCGGTATGTGGACAGCCCCCAGTTTCCACTCCGATGATTCTGTCGGACGGCAGAGCCTTGCTGCGCGTCAGAAACTCCATGTCTTCACGCGTGAAAATGTCGTTGGTGATGACGCCGAGCTGCCAGAAATCTCTCATGGCCTTGCACAGGCAATCGAGCAGCGCGGTTTTACCCGAACCGACCGGGCCCCCAACGCCAATCTTGACGGGTCTTCTCATTCTCTCCCTAGGGCTATGACCGAAACAGCCTGCTATAGATGTGCCGGTGATTCATCTGCTCCATATCCATCATTGGACTAAAACATCGAAGGGGTTCGGTTCGAAGCTCGAATATCTGATCGACCGCGGCTGGAAGGCATTCGAGAGTTTCGGAAAGAATCCGGTGTGCTTCCTGTTGGCCTATCGAGATCAGGCGAAGACTGGCTGAAACCATTCCGGATAACCGGCCGTAGCCGAAAGCCAGCAATCCGGAGCGAACGTCGATACCGCGGTGAGTCATTGTAATAGCGTAGGCGACCGGCGCATTGCAGTAGGTTAACGCCGGCATTTCCGATCCGGATATTCCGGAGTACGTTGCCAGCATGCGTTTGCCAATCATTTTACTAGAATCGCGAACAGCACTGGCCGGCCGGATGGCCGTTAGTTCTTCATCGATAATTCGAATCCGCTCGATGTCCCGGGCCTGGAATGAGGCGGCACATTGCAGGAAGGCCAGCCCATCGCAGGGCACGAAAACATGCTGCAGATAGTGATTGAGCCAGATCCTCAATGACGGCCCGTCATGAACTTTGCCGCTGGACGCAGCGGATTCCAGACCGTCGGAATACGCAAATGCCCCAACGGGAAAAAATGAGTCGGTCAGCTGCAGGAGATGTGCGAGTTGAAGGGCGTTCAAGGTTGGTGTCCCGGATTGGCAAGCGCTGCGGTAAACGGCCTCTCGGATTCGGAGTAGGGCACGCGAAGGTGATCCAGCAGACTTTTTACTGCGGCAGTTCTTAAGAATATCAACTCCGAATCGGCGATCATCACGGGCTGATGCCGATTCCCGACATGATAGGCGTAGAACGCCCAATCCTGCGGCCTTTGCGGGCGAATCACATAAACCGGTTCGAGAGATTCCCGGACCGTAACAATCGTTTTCTCGGATTCCAGCACGAGACAGTCGTCTTCCTTCAACAGCGAGCCGCTGGGCAGCGAAATCGCGAATTCCGTTCCGCTATCGGTTCGCCGCCGTCCATGGCTGCGGCGGCGTTCCTCCCATGTAAGAGTGAGTGTGTCCTGTTGAAATCCGGGCCGGCTGGCGCACGCACTTGCGGAATCGCAAATGGATTCAACGATGGTCATGGAGTTCAGAAGAGAAAATAGCGCTGTGCGAGCGGAAGGATTTCGACAGGATCGGAATAGATGCGAACACCGTCCGCTCGAACTTCGTACGTTTCGGGATTCACTTCAATGTGAGGCAAAGCGTCATTGAGTTTCAGATCTGTTTTTTTCAATTCACGGCAGCCCTTGACAGCAGCGATCGGCCGCTGAAGCCCGTGGAGGTTGTCTCCCTTTCTCCCGGCATCGGAAACGAAGTGCAGCGCCGTGGCGTTGGTCGCCAGTCCATACGATCCAAACATCGGGCGATAGATGCAGGGCTGCGGCGTCGGAATCGACGCATTGCCGTCGCCCATCAGGGAGCCTGCGATCAGCCCTCCTTTGATAATGATTTCCGGCTTCACACCAAAGAAGGCCGGCTTCCACAAAACCAGATCGGCAAGTTTTCCCACTTCGAGGGAACCGACGATGCTGGAGATCCCGTGAGTGATTGCGGGGTTTATCGTGTATTTCGCGATATATCGCTTGGCGCGAAAGTTATCGTTCTGGGCCGTGTCCTGGCCGAGCTTTCCCCGCTGGCGCTTCATTTTGTCCGCTGTCTGCCACGTGCGGCAAATCACTTCACCAATGCGGCCCATCGCCTGGGAGTCGGAAGACATCATGCTGATGGCTCCCAGATCGTGCAGCACATCTTCGGCTCCGATCGTTTCGGAACGAATTCGGGAATCGGCGAACGCCACATCCTCCGGAATCGAAGGGGACAGGTGATGGCAAACCATCAGCATGTCCAGATGCTCATCCATCGTGTTTCGCGTAAACGGCATGGTGGGATTGGTGGACGACGGAAGCACGTTGGGAAGTCCGCACACTTTGATGATGTCGGGCGCGTGACCGCCGCCGGCGCCTTCGGTGTGATACGTGTGGATGGTACGATTCCTGAAAGCCTTGATGCTGTCTTCCACAAAACCGGCTTCGTTGAGCGTATCGGTGTGAATTGCAACCTGGACATCGAATTCATCGGCGACGGTCAGGCATTGATCGATCGCAGCGGGTGTCGTTCCCCAGTCTTCATGCAGTTTCAGGCCGATGGCCCCCGCGCGCACCTGTTCGCGGAGCGATTCGGGCAGCGACGAGTTTCCTTTGCCCAGAAATCCGAAATTCAGTGGGAATGATTCAGCCGCCTCATACATCCGGCGGATATTCCATGCCCCGGGAGTGCACGTCGTGGCATTGGTTCCGGTTGCCGGTCCTGTGCCTCCCCCGATTAACGTTGTTATACCGGAGTAAAAAGCTTCCGGTATTTGATTCGGCGAGATGAAGTGAATGTGCGTGTCGATGCCGCCGGCGGTAAGAATTCGGCCTTCGCCTGCAAGAATTTCTGTGGACGCGCCAATCTCCATTCCTGCGGTGACGCCGTCCATGATTCCGGGGTTTCCCGCTTTGCCGATTCCCGAGATCTTGCCATCGCGAATCGCGATGTCCGCCTTGTAGATTCCGGTGTAATCCAGAATCAACGCATTCGTGATCACCAGATCCGGAGCGCCCGACGCGCGAGTGGCCTCAGCAGATTGGCCCATGCCGTCGCGGATGACCTTGCCGCCGCCAAACTTCACCTCGTCACCATAGCGGGTATGGTCATGCTCCACCTCAATCACAATATCCGTATCCCCAAGCCGGACGCGGTCACCCGTGGTGGGTCCGTAATGATCCGCGTAGGTTCTGCGATCGATTCTCATTTCAGCTTTCCATTAACCAGACCGTTAATTCCATAAACGGTTCGCGATCCTGCGAGCTCCACCAGTTCCACTTCGCGCGTGTCGCCTGGTTCAAAGCGCACTGCGGTTCCTGCAGGGATATTCAGACGCATTCCATATGCGGCCTGCCGCTCAAAATCCAGCGCGCGATTCACTTCGAAGAAATGGCAGTGCGAGCCGATTTGAATTGGGCGATCGCCCCGATTGGTGATGGGAATGCGCACTGTCGCACGGCCGGAATTGGCTTCGATCGGTTCAGAGGCGAGAAAGTACTGGCCGGGGATCATTCGTGTCATCGAATGGGTTGGTGGACGGTGACGAGTTTGGTCCCATCCGGGAATGTACCTTCCACCTGGATTTCGCTGATCATTTCCGGCACGCCTTCCATGACATCCGATGGGGAAAGAATTCCGGCGCCGAGGCTCATCAACTCAGCGACGGTTTTGCCATTGCGGATTTCCTCAAGCAGTTCCGATGTGATGAGCGCTACGGCTTCAGGATAGTTCAGTTTGATACCGCGAGATTTCCGCTTCCGCGCAAGTTCTCCCGCTGTAAAGATCATCAGCTTGTCGATTTCTCGCGGCGTCAGGTGCATCGCAACATTCTTTTACCACTACACAAAGCAAAAAAGAAGAAGACGTCCCGCCAAGCTACCCATAAACGCTTGTGCGGGACGTCTTCTTTTTGTGCACGAAACAGCAGTCTCGGGTTGCTGATTCGCGGCGAGGGCTCTCTACTTTCGGGGGGGAAGGCCAGAGAGTTGTTCTCGCCTCGCCGATGGGATGCGTGCCGCACCGGACGATGTGGTGTTATCGCATGCCAGTGATTTTGAACGCAACGCTCATTAGTGTCAGAGTGTGCGGTACTGACCTGCAAAATTGTAGGATTTTCAGGATCTGCAATGATTGCGGGAATTCCTGTTGACAGAATGCGTGGTGTGGCCGACGATCACCTGACGGCGACAACGAAGTTGCCGTGCGATAACGAAGTCTCCAATCCACCAGGTTGGGGATTTTTTATTTGGACAGCGAAGTCTGTTTCTACAGCGACGTTCATAGGTCAGCCGCGAGTTGCCTTATGAACGTTTTTTGTTTTCGGGAACGAACAAGGGAGAACAAAGGAGAAATCATGACTTATTTTCGAACTCGGACTGGTGTAAGGCTTCTCGTCGGTTTTGTTGCGATGATGATCGTCTTCAGCGCGGCGCAAACGGCGATAGCTCAGTCGACCATCTTCAATATTCCAAGCACCGACACCGTATCGGCAAAGAAGGGCTACGCGGAATTCGACTATCTTCCGCAGGTGCCGGGTCCAGATGGAGGAGGACGATTTCAGATCCTGGTACCTCGCGTCGTTGTCGGTGTGGCTCCCAACCTCGAGGCCGGTGCGAACTTTTCCTTCGTGCATGTGCCCGGAACCACAAATTCATTCTTTCAGCCCAACATCAAATACAAATTCCTCCACGAGGACATGAAGGGGCTGGGGGGATCGGCAGGACTGATCTGGTATACGCCGATGAACAACAGAACGGGCGTGGATAGCTACGGCTTGGTTTATGGAAACTTCAGCAAGAAAGTGATGGGCGATCACGGACCGAGAATCACAGGCGGCGGATATGGGATAGTCGGCGCAGAAAGCACTTTCTACGGACCGAAGGGCGGAGCCATTCTTGGATACGAACAGCCTATTCAGGGAAAGATCAGCTTCGTTGCAGACTGGCTCAGCGGCAAGAACGGCTTCGGATACTTCACGCCGGGAATCTCCATCACTCTGCCGCACAGCGGGTTGTTCAATGCCGGTTACAGCCTCGGGAACGACAGCTACAACGGCAACAAGAATCGCGCGCTGTTCCTGTACTACGGAATCACCATTCCGGGTAGCTGAGGCGGGGCCGCTCACTGCAGGGGCGGGTCTATGCCCCCCAGATGACAATTGAACATTGAACAGTGAACATTGAACATTTCCGCGAAGAAATGTTCAATGTTCACTGTTCAATGTTCAATTGTCATTTTTGGATGCGCCTTCGGCGCGACATCTTTAAGAGATAATTGCGCGAAGCGCCACCATCGATGACAAGTGACCATTGACCATTTCTTCACACGGTCATAGACCGCCCCTACAGTGGGAATCGCTTTCATTTACAGCTCCGATACTCTCCTTCAAAATTACTTCGCATCGCCTTACCACTTTTTCGGGTTAACATGAGTCCAAGTGTCACAGTCTGCCAAGAGGGCTCTGAAACGTGCATTTGCGTTGTGCGGTAATGTGGATTTTTCTCGTCGGTGCCGGGAGTTTGGGGCAAAAACTTCCCGCCGGTCCGTCACAGGCGGAGCTGGAATTGCCAAAGGGCGATTCCGCATGGGTCCTGCGGGTCGTCCGGGCCGGCGGACTAATCGGCAAGACCACCGACGATGTCACGATAAACTCGGAAGGCATGGTGTCTTGTCCCACCTCAACGCTCTGCGTTCCGCGCTTATCCGCGGATGCTCAGAAATCTCTCAACCAGCTTATCAGCGCCTCCCGTATTTCCAAGACCAACTCGAAGGTGGGAACCGTCTGTCCGGACTGCACAATCACCGCCATCACGCTTCGGCGGCTTGAAGCCAAAAACAAAGATCAAACGTATTTCGCGTATTGGGATGAGAAGACCGTCGCGAAGGTGCCCGTCGAACTTGTCTCGATTGCAAATAGCGCGTTGTCGCTGAGCCGCTAAGTTCTTTACCTCCCCGCCGCATTTCCTCTAGAGTGTTTCCTCAGCATCGAAACAGCCCGGGAATTTCATTAACTCAATCAGGAGGATGACATGAAGAGAGCGATTTGCGTGCTCGCCATTGGTTTAATGTTTGTATTGGGTTCGAACGCCGCTCAGGCAGCGACACCTACCCCGATAAATGGCCTGGTGTCGGGTCTCGAATTGTGTCCTCAGTTCATCTGCGGATTTGCGGCCTTTACCGGAACATTTCATGGCCAGATTGGAAACAATCTGAACACAATTGGAATTGTCTCGACAGCCCTGACTCATGGTGATTTGCCGACGTCTTCCACCGCTGATCCGGCTCCAATTTACCGTGGTATCTGGAAGCTTCAAACGCTATCGGGGCCAATTTCCGGAGTTGTCATCGGAGGGAGCATTGCAATGACTCCAGATATATCTCACAAACTCTTCCATGTGGTGATACTGCTCCTGACCAGCGACTTCAAACCCATCGTTTTCATTGGAACGCTGGACCACCGACCGCTGATTCCCCAGTTTGAGGGGACTTTTACATCGCTCTAAACAGCTACAAGGGAAAAGGGACCAATGTGAATGGGTCCCTTTCCTTGCGTTCTCCAAAAAGCGATGAGTAACGTTTTCCGCAAAGAAACAGACAGTCTTGGTGACGTCAACGTTTCCGCCGATAAGCTTTGGGGAGCTCAGACGCAGCGCGCTCTCGAACACTTCAGTATTGGCAGGGAACGCATACCGCCGGAACTGATTCACGCCTACGCCGTTCTTAAAAAGGCGGCAGCCATCGTCAACCATTCCCAAAATCGGTTGGACCTGCAACGCCATCAACTAATCGTGCACGCATGCGACGAGATTCTTTCCGGTCAACATCTCGAGATGTTTCCACTTCATGTGTGGATGTCGGGCAGCGGAACACCGTTCAACATGAACGTGAATGAGGTCATCTCGAACCGATGCTGCCAGATTGCCGGAACGCCGCTCGGCAGCAAGACGCCGGTGCATCCGAACGATCACGTGAACATGTCGCAGTCCTCGAATGACACTTTTCCTTCCGCAATGAATATCGCCACCGCCGTTGCCGTGAACCGGCAGTTGGTTCCGGAAGTAACGTTGTTGCGCGACTCGATCGCGAAGAAGGCGGAAGAGTGGAAGCCCATTGTGAAAATCGGCCGCACGCACATGCAGGACGCGACTCCGCTTTCTCTGGGTGACGAATGGTCCGGTTATGCGGGAATGCTGGACGACAGCCTCGTTCGTGTCAGTGACGCTCTGAAAGGAGTGTACAGCCTTGCCGTTGGCGGCACCGCCGTGGGCACCGGAATCAACGCGCCACCGGGTTTCGGAGATGCGGCTGCTGCTGAAGTTGCTCGCATCACGGACTATCCTTTTGTGAGCGCCCAAAACAAATTTGCCGTGCAGGGCGCTCACGATGCGCTCGTGCAGCTTTCCGGCACGCTCAGAACTCTTGCCGTATCGCTTTATAAAATTGCGAATGACATTCGGCTGATGTCATGCGGTCCGCGCGCCGGTTTCGCCGAACTGGAGATTCCTGCAAACGAGCCGGGCTCGTCCATCATGCCCGGCAAAGTGAATCCGACTCAGACTGAAGTCCTGACGATGATTGCCGTGCAAGTCATGGCCAATGACGTGGCGGTGGGCTTCGGGGGCGCCGGCGGCTATCTGGAAATGAACGTATACAAGCCGCTGATGATCTATAACATCCTGCAGTCTATCTCCATCCTTTCCGGCGGATGTGCGAGTTTCCGAAAATACCTGATCGACGGTACACGGCCAAATATGGAGCGGATTCGCGAAAACGTGGATCGGTCATTGATGCTGGTGACGGCGCTAACACCCGTAATCGGTTACGACAAAGCGTCTGAAATTGCGCATCTCGCGATGGAAAAAAATCTCACGCTTCGGGAGGCCGCATTACAGTTGGGTTATGTCACCGCCGAGGAGTTCGACCGCATTGTCGTTCCTGAGAAGATGATTCGTCCGCAGGCGGTGTAGACGGTGAATGAATGCGATTCCAAATGTAGGGGCGGTCTATGACCGCCCACAAATGACAGGCTTGCATCCTTCCAAATTGTGGGCGGTCATAGACCGCCCCTACATTGGGAATCGCATTCATTCACAGCCTACAATTCCCCTGCCGCGTCGTCGGTCCGCCTGCCGGATGTTAACCAGAGCCCGGATGCGGCGGCGTTGTTGGTCCACCACTCGGAGGCGTCGTCGGTCCGCCATTGGGCGGCGTGCTCGGTCCGCTAAAGGGTGGTGTGGTTGGCCCGGTATTTGGTCGACTTTCCGGAACGTTATTGCTTGGCGGCGTAGGATTGCTGTTGGGTGGAGGAGTTGGCCCGCCATACGGCGGTGGGCACTGCGGAGGATTCGACTGCAACATCAATCCGGCCAGTGCAATTTCCAGGATCAGGCTTCTGACGTGTGGGCGCATTGATACCTCCCATCATCAGCTTTCATCCGGACATGTATCCAGTCTATATCGTTCCGGACCAGAGGGAAGTACCAGCGAATACCGATATTTCCTCCGGAAGCAAAATATGAGCCTCCAAAATGATTTGCTGTCCAATGTGACTAAACGGCCGCGTGGTCAATGTTCGAGCTCCTTCAGGTATTTTCTTCTCGACGGAGTTAAACTGCGGATGTCTTTCGTTTCAATTTCCATTTCGTCGGAGGACCAATGAGCAAGCCATTCGACTTCATCATCGTGGGAGCCCGCTGTGCCGGTTCGCCAGCCGGAATGCTTCTTGCCCGCAAGGGTTACCGCGTCCTCATCGTCGATCGCGCAACGTTTCCAAGCGACACGATATCCACCCACGTCGTCCATCCACGTGGAGTATCCGCACTGGCCCGCTGGGGATTGCTCGATCGATTGATAGCCACGGGCTGTCCTCCCATTCATACCTACGATTTCGACTTTGGCCCGTTCGTGATTTCCGGTTCGCCAGGCACGGCGGAATCTCCGGTGTCGTACTGTCCCCGCCGAACCGTTTTGGACAAATTGCTGGTCGATGGCGCAGCTGAAGCCGGCGCCGAAATTCGTGAAGGATTCAGCGTTGAAGAACTGACTTTTGAAAATGGCCGTGTAGCCGGCATTAAAGGACGCTCGAAGAGTGGCGGAACGATCACCGAGAGCGCGGGCATCGTCGTTGGCGCTGACGGACGGAATTCGTTGGTTGCGGCTGCCGTGAAGCCAGAGCAATACAACGAGAAGCCCCAGTTGCTTGCCGCCTACTACAGCTACTGGAGCGGTGTGCCGACAAATGGCCGGTTCGAAACCTTCATTCGCCCTTACCGAGGAATGGCTGCTGCCGAGACCCACGACGATCTTACGCTGGTG
>JBGPBY010000236.1:0-10942 GCA_041481485.1 Terriglobia bacterium | reverse complement strand
GGTACCCCTCACCGGCCGCTGCGCGGCCCCCTCTCCCGTTGGGAGAGGGATTTCTTGATCGCCCGCCTCCACAGCCACGCAAATCAGGGGCCCGTCCCGGAATTTCTTCGCACCTTCCGCTATACTGGCGGCACCAAAAAGGAGTCGTGCATGTCGGAGGTCCGAAAGCCAGTCGGTCGTCGAAGTTTTTTGAAAGGTGCTGCCGCAGGTGCGGCAGGATTTGTCGCCGCGCCCATAACCACGCCCATCCCTGAACCGCAGCAATCGAAGCCGGATTCTGTAGCCGAGGTCATGGGCAACGAGAAACCAGGTTCGGACTTCATGGTCGATGTCCTTAAGACGCTCGACATCGAATACTGCGCCGCAAATCCCGGGTCGAGCTTCCGTGGTCTGCAGGAATCGTTCATCAATTACGGAGGCAATAAGAATCCCGAATGGCTCACGTGCACGCACGAAGAGTCTTCGGCAGCGATGGCGCACGGCTATGCGAAGATCGAAGGCAAGCCCATGATGATCATGGCGCACGGAACTGTCGGCCTCCAGCATGCGTCGATGGCCATCTACAACGCGTATGCGGATCGCGTACCGATGTACATCGTGCTCGGCAATATTCTCGATATCAATTTCCGGCGAGGCAATGCCGAGTGGGTACACAGTGTTCAGGATGCCGCCTCGTTGGTGCGCGACTTCGTCAAGTGGGACGATACGCCCGTCACTCTCGGGCACTTCGCAGAATCGGCAGTGCGTGCATACAAGATCGCGATGACGCCGCCGTATGAACCGGTGGTCATCGTTGCGGACGGGGCGTTGCAGGAAGAGCCCATCGCTGAAAAGAACCTTCGCATTCCGAAGCTCGTGATGAGCGCTCCGCCACAAGGCGACACGGCTGCGGTGCAGGAAGCGGCACGACTGCTCGTAGCCGCGGAAAATCCCGTGATCGTTGCGGGACGGGCCGCACGTTCGGCAAGAGGCGTGGAACTTCTCGTCGAACTCGCGGAGACGCTGCAGTCCACCGTTAAAGACCAGCGTATGCGGATGAACTTTCCCAGCGCCCATCCTTTATATGGCGATCCCGGGCAGCTGCCGCAATCTCCCAATGTCGCCGATTACGATGTCATTCTCGGTCTTGAAGTTCAGGATTTCTGGGGCGCGACGCACGCACAAACGCCGCTCAATCGTTTCGGCATGGAATCGCGGACGACCACGAAGCCTGGAGCGAAAATCATTTCATTGTCTGCAATCGAACTGAATCACAAATCGAACTATCAGGACTTCGGCCGGTATGTAGAAGCCGACCTCGCAATCACCGGCGACGCCGAAGCCACGCTGCCTGCTCTGATCGAAGGCGTGAAAAAACTCCTGACCGGCGATCGGCGGCGCGTGATGCAGGAGCGCGGCGCCAAAATCGCCGAAGCCGGACGCGCCTGGCGCCAGCGGCATCGCGAGACTGCCGGCGTCGGCTGGGATGCCAGCCCGATCAGTACCGCGCGGCTCTCTGCGGAAATATGGGCGCAGGTACGCAACGAAGACTGGTCGCTGGTTTCCTTTGATCGCATGCAGAGTTCGTGGCCAACACGATTGTGGAACTTCAGCAAGCACTATCAATACATCGGAGCGCAGGGCGGCGCAGGCATCGGCTACGGATTGCCGGCGGCAATCGGCGCAGCCCTTGCAAACCGAAAGCACGGACGCCTGACCATCAACATCCAGAATGACGGCGATCTGAACTACGCACCGGGAGTGCTTTGGACCGCGGCGCACCACAAGATCCCGCTGCTGAACATCATGCACAACAATCGCTCGTACCACGAAGAACGCATGTACATCCAGATGTTCGGCGCCAAATTCAATCGCGGCATCGAAAATGGCGACATCGGCACCGCCCTGAACAATCCCGACATCGACTACGCTTCCATCGCCAAGGGCTACGGACTGTACGCCGAAGGCCCGATTACGGAGCCCGGAAAGCTTGCTCCCGCGATTCGCCGCGGTATTGAAAGAGTGAAAGCCGGCGAGCCCGTGCTTATCGATGTCGTCACGCAGCCGAGGTAGCCGAAGGAAGCCAATGAAGAAACTACTCCTTCTCCTTCCACTGATAGCTGGTGCTGCACTCGCGCAGACCAATCCTGGCAATGTGGAGAACGGCAAACGTCTGTTTCTGCGCAACGGCTGTTATCAATGTCACGGAACTGTCGGTCAGGGCGGCCTGGCCGGAGTCCGGCTCGCTCAAACGAAACTCACGCTGGCGGGATTTACGGCGTACGTGCGCAATCCCGCGCCTGGAAACATGCCCCCGTTCCGTACCAAAGTCATGAGCGATCAGGAACTCGCGGATGTTTATGCGTACGTCCAGTCGGTGCCGCCACCGGTACCTCCCGCGGACATCCCGATTCTGGGAAACAACTGACGTTCGGCTGCTAGAGACTTCGCAGAAATTTCAGCAGTCTGGTCCTATCGCGTTCGGGCAGACGCCGAAATGCTTCGGCCTCGGGAGCCGCGGTGTTCTTGTGTCGCAGAATGGCGTCCTCAGGTGTGCGGACGGAACCGTCATGGAGAAGTGGCTCGGCGTTGAGGAGCCGTGTCCCTAAACCCCAGAGGGGCGCGGTGCGAATTTTCCCCTTCGCTTCAAGAGGCATCCCTTCACGCAAAACCGTCGGGCCTGTGCCGATGTCATGTAAGAGGAAGTCGCCGTACGGATGAAATTTCTTATTCCCCAGCTCTTTCGGTACCCGAAACGTCTTGCCGTTGAGCCACGTGCCTTCGTCGACTGTGACCAATTCCGGCAGATGGCAGGAGGCGCAACCGGCAGACTTAAATACTTTGAATCCTTCATCGATCTCGCTGCGCTCCTTCTTGTCTTCAGGGAGAAGCCGCGGCGGAGCCGACAATGCGCGCATGAAGCTTGCAAACAACTCCACATCGGCTCCAAACGGCGCCCGCTTGTCCTCCGGATCGGCAACTCCATCGTCCACGGGATTTCCGAGAAATGTGTTGTCGTTGGGCGCCAGAGGAGAGGTAATTCCCATCTCGTTTCGGTAGGCTTCCGCTGCAAACGAGAGGAGGCTGGATTGTTGCCCGGCCCAGCCAAATCTTCCGACACCAGTGATCCCTGGAGCCTCCAAAATCGGCACCTCTCGGAGGACTCCGCGAATTCGCCCGTTGCTGTCATTGACCTGTTTTTTTTGAACCTTTCTCAACTCTTCGTCCTCGACGGCTTCCACCAGTCCCGCCCCGAACAAAGAAAGCGTTATGAACCGGTCGCGAACAGTCTGTTTGTCCGACAATGCATTTATTTCCGGAGTGGCGTTGCCGACTGCATGTGTGGTTATGAGCGTGCCTCCGGGAGCAGGAAAAAATTCGTTGTTGACGCCCAGGAATCCTGCGCGAATCTCAGTGATGGGACCACTCCCTCCCGGCAATCGTTTTGCACCGGGCGCCAGGTGGCAAGCAGCACAAGAAGCTTCGTTGAAATGGATGCCAAGCCCCTTTTGAGGGGTTTCGATCTCTTCGAAAGCCTTTCGCGCTACATCGAATTGCCGTTGGGAGAGCATCCCGTTTTGCGACTCGAAACTTTGGGGGGCTTCCTGTGACCAGAGATTCACCGTGAGAACCGCAAGAACACCAGCTTGAACCGCTAATAATCGAGTAAGTCTCATGAACATCGTCCCTCCAGTTACCCGGCGTTTCTCGTGAGTTTGGCGCAGAGCATACACAAAAACGGTGCTATCCGTCATGTCCGCGGAAGAGTTTCCTGACTTATTGGGGATGCTGGGTTTTCCAGGCGGCCACATAGCGGGCAGTCCTGGGATTGGCCTCATTCCATTTCGGTTCGCCGGCATTGCCTGCAATCATCAACATTCCCAGCGCGATCATGCGATCGACCTTTGCCATGTTGTTGTAGTCGATCTTATCGAAATGGTCCGTGACGCGATGATAGTCCGGATAGTCATATGCGACACAGATCGTATGTGCAGGCACTCCCTGATCTGCAAGTGCCTGATTGTCGCTACGGTTGAAATAGGCATCGCTATTGCGTTCGTGCTTATAGACGTTGATGCCGGTGAGAACTCCGGCCTCCTGAAAGTTCTTTCCCACATCGGAAAAGTCGATTCCGGTCATCGACGCGTTGTTGATCTGCGGGCCTTCGGTACTATCGGTGCGGCCGACTTGTTCCAGATTCACGTCGGCGACAGTCTTTGCGATCGGGAAAACAGGATGCCTGCCGTAGTATCGCGATCCGAGCAGGCCCTTTTCTTCGCCGAATACTGTCATGAATACCAGACTGCGCAGTGGACGCGTTTTCATCGACGCCAGCGCCGATGCAATTTCAATGACGGAAACTGTCCCGCTGCCATCGTCGTTTGCGCCGTTGTAAATAAAGTCACCTGTACTGCCATTGGCGGTGCCGAGATGATCGTAATGTGCGGTAAGGAAGACGTACGTGTCCTTCAGGACCGGATCCGAGCCGCGCAAAATCCCCACGACGTTGCGTAGCTTCACCGGCCGCTCTTCCACGGCAGGGATGTTGATGTTCAGTGAAACCGTGTTCACACCGGGAACAAGCTGGTCGTACAGCTGTACCGATTCCATCCCGTAAATAGTGATTCTCGTCACTGCAGTCCCGGCCGCCCGAGCGGGGCCAGACGGGGCGGTTTCCGGATCGATCAGGCGGCTTGGTCCCGTCCCGCCACCGGTACGATTCATTCGGCTCACCAGAACGATTACCGAAGGATTCAGAGCGGCGATTCTGTTCTGCGTCGCCATGTTCGTCGAATCCGTGATCACAGCTTTCCCGGAGATTTGCGGCGGATCCAGAGTGTCTAGAGTAGCGGGGTCTGTCGAATCGATCTTGAACAATTCTTTTGCGGACAGAGTCACTGACACGGTTCCCGCAATGCTGAACTGTGTTTGCGAAAGGGAAACATTCGTATTGCCGGCGGAGAATTTGAGCACAAACTTCGACATGTCCCGTTCTGTCAGAACAAAGTTGGCAGTCTGAAAAAATCCATCATCGCCGGCCGGCTCAAGTCCTGCGCGGCGAAATTGCGCCGCAATATATTCCGCCGCAATGTCAAGTCCCCGCGACGGGGTGTTGCGGCCTTCGAGCTGATCGGAAGCAATGAAAGAAAGGTGACCCCGAAGCGAATCCGCGGAGACGTGATCCAGCGCAGCCTCAACTTCAGGCGTCAGCGGCGTCGATTGATATCCGGCGAAACTGGAAGCAGAAAGCGCAACCAGGAAAAGACTGAAACCCAGGAGTCGACCTATTCGAGTGATGTCCTGCATTTGATTCCGAAGACTATCAGAGGCCTCCGACAAGGTCGAGGGCGCTGTAGCTTGAAGTCTGCGGTCATTGCCAGTCGTTAGGACTAGCAGAGTGTGGTTGTGAATTCCCTGACCAACAAGCCTCTCGCTGGCTCGTTCGAACTGCAGCTTCTCCTAATTCGCGTTTTCCGTACCAGCATTCGAGAATTCGGCCCTCTCCCTTACGGTCTCAAAAATCTCTCTGGCAAGAATAAGGAATGCTGAACTCTGGAAGTCCTGGTCCGCCATGTAGCGCGTCACGATTTTATCATTCTCTCCCATACGTTCCATCATCAGGCTTTCAATGAGCTTGCGGATCCCCAGTTCGAATTTGTCGAGGGGATTGGCCAGCGCCGTTTTAATGATCTGTTCGCTCCTGCAGGCCCTCTCCTTGATCTGCTGGAAGAAGAGCCTGTCCTCTTCGGTAAACTGCGTGCCGAAACGTTCATTGAGCACCTGGATGATCTCGGACAGCGGCGCTTTTTCGTCCCGAGCTTTACCGGTTCCCACCTCGCTCGGGCTCTTGATGCGTTGAGTTTCGCCTTCCTTCAAATCAATTGCACCGGAATACACGCGCTCAAGCCGGTAGTACTGGAGGGATACTTCATCGCCCACCTTCACGACTGTCGTGTCGCGGTTGAGCGGCAGGTGCGGCAACAGGAATCGGCCGAAACTGTAGAGCCGCTCCAGATCCGGATCGGCGTAGGGAACGATCTGGCTCAGGAAGGCGTACACCTTCACATACGCGGAAAGCTTGTCGCGAAATTCCTCACGCATACTCTCCTCGGTGATCGCCTTGAAACGGTCGACAGCTGGCTGAAGATGGCGCTGCATGTGCGCATGGTCGGAAGGACCCTGCTTCTCGATCGGTTTGTAGAACACCTGAGCAAAAGCCTCGATTTCGCTATCGTGATAGACCTGCGCGCGATCGAGATCATGCTTCAACGCGTCGAGCATTGAAGGATCGGAAGCTTCTGACAACTCCGTCTTGTCGTAATAAGGCTTGAATGCGAGGTATATGTTTTGGGCCTCGTTAACAAAATCGAGAACAAATGGCGGATCCTTGCCGAGGATCTTCCGATTCAGTCGTGACAGCGTCTGCACCGCTTGCACGCCGTCAAGACGCTTATCCACATACATGGCGCAGAGCAGCGGCTGATCGAATCCCGTCTGATACTTGTTGGCAACCAGCAGCACCTGGTAGTCCGATTCGAAACGAGCGGGAAGTTCCGCCTCGCTGATGGATCTTCCCGTCAGAATGTTTCTGTTCATGCCCGGTTCGGTGTATTCGTGTCCGGTTTCTGGATCGCGGACTGTGCCGCTGAAGGCCACAAGAGCGCGGATGTTCGTATAGAGCTTCTCGGTAAGATATCGCTCGAACGCGAGTTTGTATCGAACGGCATGCAACCGCGACGATGTTACGACCATTGCCTTCGCGCGGCCGTTTAAGCGGTGCAACACGCTGCGGCGGAAGTGCTCCACGATCACCTCCGTCTTCTGCTCGATGTTGTATGGGTGCAACGTGACGAATTTCGTCAGCGCCCGCGCCGCCTTTTTCTTCGGCAGGTTGGGATCGTCCTCGGCGGCCTTCAATAGCTTGTAGTACGTATCGTATGTGGTGTAATTCGCGAGCACGTCGAGAATGAAGCCTTCCTCGATTGCCTGCCTCATGCTGTAAATGTGGAATGCTTCCGGCTTGCCCGAGGAACCCGGCCGCCCGAAGAGTTCCAGCGTCTTGCCTTTCGGCGTGGCGGTGAACGCAAAGAAACTCAGATTGGGTTGTTTCCCGCGCGACGCCATGACGCGGTTGAGCCGGTCTTCCCAATCGGTTTCACCTTCATCGTCCGATTCTTCGGAGGCGCCGGACCCCAGTATCGATTTCAGTTCCCGGGCTGTCTCGCCGGTCTGGCTGGAATGCGCCTCGTCCACAATTACCGCGTAGCGGCGCTTCGCGATCTGAGTCTCCCAGGACTTTGCCTTCGCCTTTTCCTCCGCGGTTGCCTTCTCCTGAGTCTCGGCGCCAGCGACGCGCAGCAATGCCCGCAACACGAAGGGAAACTTCTGCAATGTCGTAATCACGATTCTCGTGCCGTCGATCAGGGCTGTTGCGAGTTGTTGGCTGTCCTGGTCAATTGCCTTCACCACGCCCTGGGCATGTTCGATCTGATAAATAGCATCCTGAAGCTGTTGATCGAGCACTCGACGGTCTGTGATCACGACAACGCAGTCAAAAACCTTCTGGTCCTCCGCATCGTGGAGACTCGCGAGGTGGTGAGAGAGCCACGAAATGCTGTTCGTCTTGCCGCTGCCCGCTGAATGCTGGATCAGGTAATTGCGGCCGGATCCCTCCTCACGCGCTGAAGCGAGAATCTTCCGTACTGCATCGAGCTGGTGATAGCGCGGGAAGATCACCGTTTCTCTAGTAATCTGGCGCGGGCCGGCCTTACCGTCGACCTTCTCTTCCTTTTTCTCGACGAACATGAATTGGCCGAGAATCTCGAGGAAGCCGTCACGCTGAAGCACGTTCTCCCAGAAATAGCCCGTGCGGTACCCGGAGGGATGCTGCGGGTTGCCCGCCCCGCACTGCACTTCGCCCGGATGGCTGCCCCGATTGAACGGCAGGAAGTGCGTTCCAGCACCGAGCAGGCGTGTGGCCATGTAGACCTCGTCGGGATCGGCGGCGAAGTGCACCAGCGCGCGCGTTTTGAAGGCAAACAATGGCGCGCGCGGATCGCGATCCTTTTGGTATTGAGCGATGGCGTTGCGCCAGCTTTGGCCCGTGCCGGGATTTTTCAGTTCGCATGTCGCGACCGGAAGTCCGTTAACGGTGAACAGGAGATCGACGGTGTCATGCTTTCCCGGATGGCACAGCACCTGGCGCGTCAGCGTGAGCTGGTTCTGGGTGTAGAGTGCCAGCACTTCATCGTTGAGACCATGCGCTGGTTTGAAGTAGGCGAGCCGGAACGTCTTGCCGTAAAACTTGAAACCGTGACGCAGCACGTGCAGCGCACCCTTGACGTCGAGTTCTTTGACCAGCGCATTGATGACCAGCTTTTCGAGACTGTCGGCGTGCAAGGTCCGCATTTCCGCCCAGAGCTTTGGCTGTGTCGCTTCGAGGAACGCGCAAACTCTGGCCGGAAAGAGTGCGCGCTCGACATCCCATTCGGCATTGGTGCCCGGCTTCCACCCGCCCTGGAGAAGTACCTCCTCAACATGCGACTCGAAGGCGCGTTCGTTGGTCTGGCGGCTCATGAGTGCGCTCCGAGAACAAACCGCGCCCGCTCTCGTCGCAGCATTTCGAACGGGGACATAAACTTGATGCCCAGCCCGATGCAGGCGTCCGGAATTTTGATCTTGCGCACCGAAGCAGACGGGACTTCGTGAGTGACGACAGTGTGTGTGCCTGCTTGCGCCTGCGCTACCAGGTAGTAATCGGCCACCTGCAAAAACGTGCTCACCGCAGCAGGTTCGTAGCGCTGGCCATTGGCCCACGTACTTACCGCGGCGAGCGATGGGAACATCGCCGCATCGGGCGGAATGAAAAATCCTTCGCCACGCGCTACGGCCCACTCTGAGAGTTCATCCGCGAGTGCCTGGACTTCATCGCCGACCTTTTCGATGCTGAAAACCTTTCCAGCAGCGTTGCATGCAATCAGCCATTCCCAAAAGGCCGGACAGAAATCGAGCCCGTAATGGAGATTCTTCGCGGCAATAAAGACATTGGCGTCCAAAAAGTACGCCATCAGAAACCCACTCCGAGACTCTGACCCAATTCGCGGAACGTCGCCATCTTCTTGAAGCCCAGCAGTCGAAACGCCTCCGTGAACGAAGTGCGCCCCTCAAGAGTGCTCACCACCAACGCGCGAGCGAATCCCTTCCCGGCCCGTGCCCCAAGAGTCAGGTAGAAGTCGCCGCCACTTCCTTTTGGAAGACTGCGCAACCGTTCGGTTTCCTGCTCGTATGCCTGCCAATAAGCGTCGCGGTTAAGACCGCCGGCGTCATGGATGCGCCGCAGGATCACCAGAGTGCTCACCTTGAAGCGTCGCGCAAGGCGTGCCGTCTCGTCCTGCAGCACCGCGCGGCGATCGTAGACGTTTCGTAACTCTTCGAGCGGCGCCAACAGTTCCGCTGCCACCTGGTTGCACCAGCGTTCGACTGCCTGGTCTGGAACTGCCAACGCCTGCGCGTCGGACACACCGGATTCGCCGAGCCAAAGATGAGCGAGTTCGTGCGCCATCGTAAACATCTGCGCGGCCTTCGTGTCGCTCCCATTGACGAAAACGAGGGGCGCAAGTTCATCCGCAAGCGCGAAGCCGCGAAATTCTTCCGGGTTGAGTTTTCTCTTGTTGTTGCTTCCAACAACGCCGCTCACCATGACAAGCACGCCGAGCGCATCCATCTGTTCGATGAAGCGCCTTAATGCATCGGTCCATGTCGGTATCCGTTGACGCTCCGCCAAATCGAAACCGAGCAATTGGCGGATCGTCGCTGCGGTCGTAACGACATCACTGTTGATGGTTGCGGACCCGACGAATCGGCGAGGTTCCTCACTCGTGGATCGAGCGAAGTCCCGGTACCAGTCCTGCCGCTGCTGGCAGAGATATATGGTATCGAGCAGATCAGGGCTTGCCTGCCGCACAGACGCCCCTGCCATGGTGCGAAAGTCGGGAATGGGGACTCGTTCGGTTGGCGGCGCGGCCAGAAACAAATAGCCGACGGGTGTGTGCGTCGCCTTGGCGAAACTCTCCAACTGTTTCAGTGTCGGCATGGCTTCGCCGTGCTCCCACTCTCCCAGCTTCGGAAAGCGGCGCGTGAGCACACCGGCGCTCAAGCCCGCACGCTCGCGCGCCCACTGCAGAAGCTCCGGCTTTATTTCGACCCGATTCATGGGTAAATCCTAGCTGGGAACGTCACACCGCGCCCTGACTTTCAAACATTCGATAGCGGAACGATTTCGCGATACCGTCCAGGTCCGGAAATAACTGCCTGTCGAAAACTCCGAAAGCTCGCAGTCTCGAACGGCGTGCTCATTCTACAGTACCTCGCACGTCGATCTTTCCCGTGACCGCCGCGCTGATCAGTGCCGTGCGGTACTCCTGGAGGCGCTGCATTGCAGTTTCAATTTTGGTTACCATCAGATGCATGGCTGTTGTCTCCCGATCAAGAAAAGCAGCGATGGCGTGCTGTTCCGGTAGGGGTGGCTCCGACAACCAATAATTAATGATTGTGTCTACATTTACGTGTGGCGACGTGGCACCGACAGTGTCCACCGCCCCTTGCTTGTATACACTGGACGAATTCAGTTGCCACATCAGGAACGCAGGGACCCAATGGTTAACAGCTCGAACCTGCATCATTCGCTGGCCAAGGCAAACCGTCGGGCTTTGAGGAACCAACCCAGCAAAACCCCATCGTTCTCCTTCGCGTCCGTATACGATGTCAGCACTCAACAAAGGTTCACGGCGAATGCGGTTGCGATACTCGTCCTCATCAACGCGATACGCACTGGATAGGTCAAGCCTCCCCGAAGTTAAGTCCGCCGTTCTGATCACAAGAAACTCACCATCGTCGGAGTAAGACGGCGTCTCGTGCGGGCAGTCTATGATTCGAGATGCAGCGTACTTTAATCGCGTTATCT
>JBGPBY010000235.1:0-10977 GCA_041481485.1 Terriglobia bacterium | reverse complement strand
CCAGGCGATGCTCCAGCACATCTTCTCGACTTCTTCCTCAATGGAACTCGTAATGGCGCTGTTGCCGATGTTCGAATTGATCTTCACCAGAAAATTGCGGCCGATGGCCATGGGCTCCAGTTCGAGATGATTGATGTTGGCCGGGATAATGGCGCGGCCCCGGGCCACTTCATCTCGTACAAATTCCGGAGTGATCGTTTGCGGAATGCTCGCCCCAAACGATTCTCCACGATGCTGGAAGCGAAGATTCGAACGGTTTGTCTTTTCGGCTTCGCGTGCCTCTTCCCGGCCCATGTTTTCGCGAATCGCCACGAACTCCATTTCCGGAGTGATGATTCCCTTTCGTGCATAGTGCATCTGGGAAACGTTCCCGCCGGTCTTTGCTTTGCGCGGTTTGCGCCGCAAGCCCGGAAAAAAATCCAGCTCATTGCGGCCTTTGGATTGTTCGGCGTGTTTTGCGCTCAGGTAACCGTTATCTTCGGGACGAGTGCGGCGGCCGTCGTATTCCTCGGTGTCGTTGCGCTCGAGAATCCACGATTCGCGCAGCGGCGACAATCCCATGCGCACGTCGCAGCTGGCCTCCGGATCGCCCCAGGGGCCCTGCGTGTCGTAAACACGAAACGTTGATTTGTCCTGAAGAGAGATTTCGCGGAAAGGAACTCGGATCGAGGAATGAATGGCGCCGCCAGTCCAGACGCGCGTACTTGCCGGAAAAGTAGTCATGATGCCTCCCTACGTCGGAATTACCCGAATCAGGTTCATGGGGTCGTCCGCCGGCCAGTTTTCGGCCCCGGATCCTCTCAGCGACAGCGCTCCCCCGAGTTTTGAAATGAAATCAGACGCTGAATGAACTGCCGCAGCCGCAGCTGCCAGACGAATTCGGGTTGTTGAATTTGAATCCCGCGCCGTGCAGGCCGTCGATGTAATCCACTTCAGCGCCGTCCATGTAGAGCAGGCTCGCCTTGTCGATGAAGACCTTCAGGCCTTCGAATTCGAACACGGCGTCATTCTGGTCGTTGAACGATTTGTCGAAGCCCATGCGATAGGAAAAACCGGAGCAACCGCCGCCTACCACCTGGATACGCAATCCCGCGTAAGGTTCCGGCTGATCCGACAGAATTTCCCGGACTTTTTCTTCGGCTTTTTTGGTTAGTGTAATTGCCATACTGTTACCCCTTTTCTTGGACGTCCAAATTCAGTTGCCGTCAACGCCCATCGCCTGCAGCCGTAGTACCCGTTCACGCGGACCGTCAAGTTCCGCCATGATGATGCTCTGCCATTCTCCGAGTACAAGCTCTCCGTTGGCGATCTGAAATGTGAGTGTGGTGCCGAGCAGCAACGACCGGAGATGCGACTCCGCGTTGTGTCGATCGCAATCCGACCATTCGGGATCATTGTGACGGTAATAATTGTCGCCGTCAGTCAAACCCTGAAGATAGGCCTTCACATCCTGAACCAGAGCATCCTGCCATTCATTAACAAGAATGGCGCAGGTCGTGTGCATGGACGACACGATTACCGATCCGGCCTTCACGCCGGCAGTGCGCACGAATTCGCGCACCATCTGGGTCAGATTGTAGAGTTCCTCTCTGTTTTCAGTTTGAACCCGGGCAACTGTACTTGCAACCCGGTAGGCCCCTGTTACAACTTCAACGGAAGGCTGTTCGAGAACTTTAACGGACACAGAAGCCATAGCTATTGAACCCCTTGTGCAGCTTTTAGCGAACGAAGATTATAACAAATATTATTAAAACAAATTCGAGAGGATTTGGACAGAATGTCTAAATTCACCTTGAAGTGATCCCAATTCAAGTCGAAAATCAATTCAATGGTAAATAGTGTTCTCATAGTTGTTGCAGTCGTTGTCATTTTGGCAGTAGTCCTGGCGATTCAGAAACAATCGCGCGTCACCCGTTCGGTATCATCCGAGGAACAAACTCAAAACGCCAGAGTTTTTGAGGAGTCATCCAAACGGATGGAGCTGAACGTCGCCGAGGCCCTCGCGGAAAAGGCCCGCGATCCCCGGCTGGCAACCATGACTCAGGAGGATCTCGCCTACGAAGTTCTCAAGGAATGCTTCGATCCTGAGATCCCGCTGAATATCGTCGACCTCGGACTGATTTACGACGTGAAAGTAAATCCGGATCACGTCAACGTGAAGATTACGATGACGTCGCCGGCATGTCCATCCCACGTTCAAATCGGCGAAGACATCAAAGTGAAACTCTCCGACGCGGGATTTCCGGATCCGAAGATCGAACTGGTATGGGAACCGGCCTGGTCGCCGCAGCGCATCTCCGAAGCGGGAAGAAAAGCCCTGGGGATTTAGCCGGGGATGCGATTGTAGGGGCGGTATATAAAGAAATCCCTCTCCCAACGGGAGAGGGGGCCGCAGCAGCGGCCGGTGAGGGGTACCGCACGTAACAATTTTTACGTGCGGTACCCCTCACCCAACCCTCTCCCGTTGGGAGAGGGATTTTCTTTATATACCGCCCCTACAAAAAATGTCCCAAGCAACATAGAAAACAAAAAGGCCGCCCGGCCTTCAAGCCGGGCGGCCTTTGATTCCTTCGAGAAAGACTACTGGTTGACGACTTCTTCCTTCCGCTTCTCGAGTTCGATCTTCACCAGCTGACCGGTTTCCTTCGAACCCAGGTTCCGTCCGAGGGTGAGCTCGTCCATCATGCGCTTCATCTTCTCCGCTTCGCGCTGAGCGGCACGTCTCATCTTCTCTTCTTCAGCCGCCGTTTCCGGAACATCCGCGTGTTCGCGAACGCGGGCCACGTCTTTGTCATTCAGGATCAGATGATGCTGGAAGTCCGTCAACTGCACATCATGGCCGCCGGCGTAAACGCCGTGCTTGCCATTCTTCTTATTCCATTCCTGAACGCTGGACGTCTTGTACATGTTCTCGATGATCTTCCGCCAGCCGATACCGGTGTTGTAGGCGCAGAAGGAAATCTCGCCCAACTGAGTCGCGTAGGGAATGATGCACATTTCGGTGCGACGGAAGTCGTAGTTGAACAAGTCCTGGAACCACATGCCGGCAATGAAGAGAAAGTTCCATGGATCCTTCCTTCGCTTCTCGACGTCTTCGACCGTACGGTCGCCAGTCACTTTTCCGTAACTCTTGCCGCTCAGGCCGAACGACTTGTCGAACTTCTTCAGGATGTCCATGAGGGTGAGGCTTGGCGGTCCGCCGAACGGGTTGTAGTTCTTCAGCAAGGCGAGTCCCATCATGGAATTGGAGAACCATTTGCCTCTGCCAGAGTCCGTGATCTGCTGCATGTCGGAAACCAGGCCGGGTATGTTCAGGAACTGAGGCACCGGCGCGAATTCCTTGGTTTCCTTGTTGATCATCATTGCCGTGCCAACACCGCAGTTCGGATGGCATCCACAACTGACCTGACCCCAATCGGCGCCGGGACCGTGAACCAGATCCGCAAAATCCGCGAAGGCACCCATCAAGGAAAGCGGGAACCAGTCTCGAGTCGGCTCGGTGATACCGACCTGCGACTTCACGTCGTTTGCCAGATGAGACAGCGTATAACGCTGACGAAGGCGGCGCTCCGGAGTGATGTCTTCATCACGGCCTGTAAATGAAACAGGCTGGAAGGCGATAAATGCGATTTTCTTGGGGTTGTCCATCGCAAACCGGACAATCGATCCCACCTGATCGTTATTGACGCCGTTGACCAGGGTAACCACGAGAATGATTTCGACGCCGGCGGCGTGCAAATTCTCGATAGCTTTTAGTTTGACGTCAAACAGATTACCGATCTGGCGGTGGCTGTTCGCGTCGTTGCCGATACCGTCAAATTGCAGGTAGGCGTAGCGAAGGCCGGAGTCCGCTGCTTTCTGTGCGAATTCCTTGCTCTTGGCAAATTCGATTCCGTTGGTGGCCGCCTGGACACTGGAGTAACCCAGTTTCCGGGCATAGGCAACGGCGTCACAAAAGAACGGTGAAATTGTCGGTTCGCCGCCCGAGAACTGAATGGACATTTGACGCCGCGGCTTGATGCCGATGGCGTTATCCATGATTTCCTTGACGTCGTCCCAGCTCAGTTCGTGAACATAGCCCACCTGATTGGCATCCATGAAGCAGGGATCGCACATCATGTTGCAGCGATTCGTCAGGTCCACGGTCAACACGGACCCGCGGCCATGTTTAATCGTACTGGAACCGTGGTTATGAAGTCCCTCATCGTTGTGTGCCGGAATATCGCGGCCGGGGAAGTTCTTCTCAATCCATTCCAGGAACTTCACGTCGATGGCCATCAGGTCTTCGGTGAGCCCGTGCTGCGGGCAATTCTTGACCATCCAGACCTGGCCATCGCGCTCGATGATCTCGGCCTTCACTTCTCCGACCTTCTCATGAAGCAGCTTTGTCCAGTCATGTTCCCCGCCGATGATTGCTTCCCGTGCTTCCTTCACGCATTCCGGACAGAGCGAGTCGGTCTGCCTGGGCCAGCCCAGGGCCGGCTTGGTCTTTTGCCAGGACTTCAGGAGGGGCTTCTCCGTCCACTTCGGCGTAAACGGCAACGCCGGGTCGAAGCGATTGAAGAACTGGACGGTATCGAAGGCAATGCCGGCGGTGTAGCAGACGGCGGCATCCACGTACTTCGTCAGTCGCTTGCCGAGTGGCGCTTTCACTTTATTCCGGACAGTGTAGTCGGCGGTCGGTGTCTCGAATGCAGCTTGACTCAGATCAGACAATGAGGCCTCCTTAATTTAAAGGCGCGAATGATCCTCCCGGAATGGGGAAGATTGCCAGATTGGCAAGACGGGGACAGGATAACCAAGAGCCCCCGATTGTTCAACAGAAATGTTGGGCAAGTCCTAATTCTTCTATGAGCTTACAGGTCGTACGATATCGACGTATACAAAGTCTACATGCGGCGCTGCCACCGGAGATATCTTGCGCACCCGGACCCGCACTTGTGAAACTGGAAACCTTTCCAGTACCCGCGACGCAATTTGTTCGGCGACCGTTTCAATTAAATTGAACTCCCTGGAAGCGCAGACCTCGGCCACGGTCTGTGCCACCGTATCGTAGTCGATGGCGTCTCGGATCGAGTCGGACCTGGAGGCTGCCCTCGTGTCACAGGGGAACTCCAGGTCAATGGACAGTCGTTGTTTCACGGCGCGTTCGGGAGCAGTAATGCCGATCGCGGTCAAACAGTCCATTTTGGAAATCAGGATTGTATCGGGAGGATTCATTACCGGTCGGAGTCGTCCAGCGGTTCACGGCCGTCGAACCCGGACTCGATATCGTGCCAGTAACCGATGGATTCCTCTCCCAGATGCCAGCACAGGTAGACCATCTTGCCATCCCTTATATAGGGAAAGTCGCAAAGACCTTTGTCCACGTCCTTGACGATCACTCCCAAGTCTTTGATTTGATGCAGAAGAAACATGAGATGTGAGACCGATTCCACATACTCCACCCCAAATGGGGAAAAGCCGTCGAGCGGTGTCTTGTCCCGGACCTTTTGAATCTCCGGATTCAATTCCCGGACGCGGCGCCATTCGGTTGCGACTTCTTCCAGGATCGTTCGAATTCTGGGAAGCAGCCGGGACGCCTCTTCAAGGGTGAAAATCCTTTCGTCCATGTTCGTCATTCAATATTCACTGGCAATTCAGTATTCACTGGAAATTCAGTGAGAAAGCCAGCGCTCGGCTTCGATGGCCGCCATGCAGCCCGTTCCCGCCGCCGTGATCGCCTGTCGGAATACCGGATCCTGAACGTCGCCACAGGCGAAAACGCCGGGGATATTGGTGCGGGTCGAACTCGGCTGAGTCTTAATGTAGCCCCTCTCATCAAGGTCAATCTGACCTTTGAATATCTCGGTATTCGGATTATGGCCAATGGCGACAAACATGCCATCCACCGGGAGTTCAGCCCGGCTGTGCGTCTTGACATTCCGGAGTTTCAGTGCGGTCACTCCCGACTGCGTATTTCCAACGACGTCTTCGACAACCGTATCCAGGCGAAGCTTGATCTTAGGGTTCTTTGTTGCGCGGTCCAACATGATCTTCGAGGCCCGGAATGTTTCACTTCTGTGAATTAAATTGACCTCGGTCGCAAACTTCGTCAGAAACGTCGCCTCTTCCATGGCGGAGTCTCCGCCGCCGACAACCGCGATTTTTTTCCCGCGAAAGAAGAAGCCGTCACAGGTCGCACAGGTGGACACGCCATGCCCCATCAGTTTCAATTCCGAATCCAGCCCCAGCAACTTGGCCGAGGACCCCGTGGAAATGATGACGGTCTTTGCCTGGATTTCTTCGTCACCATGAAACACGCGGAACGGATATTGGTCGAAATCCACACGATGCACGTAGCCATTGACCACTTCCGCTCCAAATCGCTGAGACTGTTTGCGCATGTCCTCCATAAGCTGGGGGCCCATAATCCCGTCGGCAAACCCCGGATAGTTCTCTACCAGCGTTGTCAGAGTCAGCTGTCCGCCGGGCTCCTTGCCTTCAATTAGCAATGGCTGGAGATTGGCGCGAGCACTGTAAACAGCTGCAGTCAGCCCGGCTGGACCGGACCCTATGATGACAACGTTACGCATGTCAGATTGCTCCATTGGTGCCTATTGAAACGATTAAGGTATCACAAGCTCTGCTACAATCGCTGGGCCGCGCGCCCGTAGCTCAGCTGGATAGAGCATCGGACTTCGAATCCGAGGGCCGGGGGTTCGAATCCCTCCGGGCGCACTGATTTTTCCGGACGGCAGGCGCGGTTAAAGCAGATTTGAATAAATGGTCAATGGTCAATTGTCATTTGTCATTTGTCATTCTTGGATACGCCTGCGGCGTGGCATCTTTAAGAAATGATTGCGCGAAGCGCTACGCCGCTGACAAATGACAATTGAGAATTGACCATTGACCATTTCTTCACTCAGTCTCCCTACTGGCCGCCCCGGGCACCGCCCCGAGGAGGTGGTGGTGGCGGAAGTGGCTTTCGCGGAAACATCTCGTCGGAATTGGCGGCCTGGTAGACAAACGACGCCAGGATCACTGCATTCTGCATCATGTCTTTGGCTTGAATCCGTTCATAAGTATCCATGCTCGTATGGTGCGTGCGCGTGTCGTATTCGATATCGTCCTGAATGAACTGAAATCCGGGAAGACCCACGTCGTCAAAACGGGTGTGGTCGGTACCGCCGGTGCCTCGAGCCGTCAGGGTCGCCATGCCGAAGTTCTTGAATGGCTGCATCCATGATTCGAACAACGGGCGCGCTGCCGTGTTTCCCTGCAGGTAGACGCCACGGATCTGCCCGGTTCCATTGTCGAGATTGAAATAGACGGACATTTTTTCGTGTTCGGGTTTCAGAGTCATGGTTTGCCGCACCGCAAAATGATCGCGGACGTAGGCTCCCGAGCCGAGCAATCCCTCCTCTTCACCTGTCCAAAGCGCAATGCGGACAGTCCGCCGCAATGGCAGGTTGAGAGTCTTGAGAATCCGCATGGTCTCGAGCATCACGGCACAACCGGCGGCATTGTCGGTGGCTCCCGTTCCCGCGGCCCAGGAATCGAAGTGCGCTCCGATCATGACCACTTCGGAGGCCTTGTCCGTCCCGGGGATTTCCCCAACGATGTTGAAGGAGTTCAAATCGTCATCGTAAAACCTGTTATCGACATTGATCTCCAGCGTGACGGGAATTTCCTTTTCGGCGTTGCGATAGATCAGTCCGTAATTTTCGACTGCGATGACAACCTGAATCGGGACCGCTGGTGCGTTTACGGCCGGATCTCCGCCGTCCTGAATAGCGAGGTTTCCTCCGGTCGCGTTGCCATGCTCAATGACAGCGAGAACGCCTTCATCGAGATAAAACTTATTCCGCTGTGCAAGAGTCAGGGGCGGCGCACCGCCTCCGCGCGGCCCGCCTCCGCCTGCGGGTCCACGCTGGCCATTTCCCTGAGGCTGCGCGGGCGGGTTGGCCATTCTCTGAAGCTGCTCATCGGTCAAGCGAGTCGCGTTGGGCTGAAACTGCGCCGTTACGTCACGCGGCTTCATTGCCAATACGAATTTGCCGCGGAGTTTGCCCCGGTATTTGTCCATGTCGGCCTGGGTGGTGACGACTCCCAAAGCCACTTCACCGGTGATGGTGCCGTTGGTTCCCGGGGTCCAGGGTTTTGTGTTTCCAATAATGGGTAACCGGTAGGGTTTAATCATTGCCGCGGTGAACCGTTCATTCGACCAGCCGCGGCCGAATGGCCCCCATGTCTCGAGGTGGGGATTCGACAGTCCCCATTCTTTCATTTTTCCAATCACCCACTGCGCCGCAACTTTAATGTTTGGAGAATTCGTCAGGCGTGGCCCCGAAACATCCGTGAGGTAGCTGGTGATCGGCATTATCTGTGATCGCGCAATGCCCTCGTCTCGGATTTTCGACAGCGCGTCAGCGGCCGGTTGAGTCGGCGCGTTCTGTCCCAATGACAAGCACGAAACCAGAACCACCAGGAGAAATCCGGCGGCGACGGGTCGGTTGCGGACCATAGGTTGCCTCCTGAATGGCGGATATCATATCGTCTTTCAATGAGCTTCTACGACGATCAAATCGTTCCCCGCATTCTCAACCTCGCGATGGGAATGCGGTTCATTCAAGACGAACGCAGGAAATGCCTCACTGGAGTCCATGGAAGGGTGCTCGAAGTCGGCTTCGGTTCGGGCCACAATCTTCCGTTCTATCCCGGAGGCACTGAAAAGGTCATCGCTATTGATCCATCTGAAGTCAGTGCACGGCTGGCAAAAAAGCGAATGGAACAGGCGGCTTTCCCGGTTGAATATCTTTCCCTGAAAGGTGAGGACATCGCAGCGCCCGACGCCAGCTTCGATTCAGCAGTCTCCACATTCACGCTATGCTCCATACCGGATGCGTCACAGGCGATAAAACAGATTTACCGTGTCTTGAAACCCGGAGCGGAATTTCACTTTGTCGAACATGGCCGGTCTCCAGACGCCAGCGTGCAGCAATGGCAGGATCGCCTGAATGGTATTCAGCAATTCATCTGCGGCGGGTGTAATTTGAACCGGGATATCGAGACACTGATTCGATCCAGCGGTCTCGAGATTCTGTCGCTTGACAAATCCTATGCCGACGGGCCCAAATTCTCTTCGTACTTTTACCGCGGGATTGCACGACGGCCTGTGCACTAGTGTGTGTCTCTCAATCACCCTTTCGCAGGACCCGGCTTCTGCCGCCTCAACTTTGATGCGGAGTCCGCAATCTCCACAACCCTGACCAGAGTCTCGTGAAACTGATCAAAGGCCTCATTGCCGAGAATGCTTGAGAGCGCCCGCTCGGCAGCGGCAGCCTCGCGCCGGATTACTTTATCGAGGCGGCGGCCTCGCGCGGTCAGGCGAATCCGGCGAGCCCGGCTGTCGTCCGGATCCGCCTTCAGCTGAATGTAGCCGTGAGACTCCAGATCCCGGAGCAGGTCATTGACGGACTGTTTCGTGATCTGCATCTGTTCGGCAAGCTGAGACGGACGCTGGCCATCGATTCCCTCGAACCGGAACATGGCGAAATGCGCCGGATTGATGTCGGAATAGCCGTCCTTCTGCACACCCAGGTAAATTTCCTCTCGAACGTGCTGCCAGGCCCGCCGCAGGAGTGCCCCGACCCTTGGAATATTTTTTCCTGTCAGCGAATGATGTTTAGTGGTTGACATCGATAGTAAGGATACCTTATCTTTTGTTAGTCAGTCAACCTTACTATTTGGAGGAACACATGAAGACGGTTATGATTGGATATGAAAACGAGACGGCAAGCGGATCGGAAAAGGAAAATTCAATGAGCAATGAAAAGGCCCTTTGGGTACTCGGACACAGAATTCGGCCGATGGCGACCGATGAATCTTACGGCCTGATTGAAGTGGTTTCGCCGCCGCACGTTCCGGGCCCGCCGCCGCACTTCCACAAAACCGAACGTGAGTTCTTCTTTATCATCAAGGGAACGCTCGATGTCATGGCGGACGGGAAATGGCAAATGTACCCCGCCGGGAGTTTTGTGGACCTTCCGCCGGCGACAACGCACACCTTCATCAACAACACCGAAGAAGATGTGGTGTGGATCACCGGCTGGCGTCCCAAAGGGTTTCAGCGGTTCTTTGAAGACTTCGGCGTTCCTGCCGGCGAAGACAACGCCCCGGCAAAATCGGTTGCCGATGATCTCGTTCAGAATGTCGTTCGCGATGTGGAGAATTACGGGATGTTTCTTTCCCAATAAAGACTGGCAACGCTCGCTCCTGAGCCGGACCGGCTTCGCTATTTCACACGATGAAGCGTCAGTGCTAATGCCCCAACGGGGGATATGGCGAGAGCTGGAAGCGCGGCCGGCGCAGGGGGAGGATTTGAAGAATTTGGGCGGCCTGCTCTGCCTGGTTCATACGAACCGATATTTCCACGGCGCAACACCATGGTGTTGTCGTCCTTCAGTTCCGCAATCCATTGCCAGTACAACGAGTCACGATTTGGGACCGGGCGAACGGTCATGAATCGAATGGTATTGCCTTCGATCGCACCGAGTTCCACTTTCATCGGTAAGTCCCAGATGGTGTCCACGCCGAGAAATCCGGAAACTTTGCCGCCTTCTACCTTGAGGCTGACAAACACGGCAGTTGGAAATACATTCGGATTCGTTGGGCGCTGCCTGGGGGGATCGGTTAACGACGGTTGCTCCGTAAAGGTGTTGGGCTTGCCGGTATCGGTCCAGCCGGCCCAGCCTTTCGGCGCCGGTTCCGTGGTCCAACTCCCCGACAATTGAGTTTGCGCCGATGCGGCAGCCGCGCCGAGACAAACGGCCGCAACCGTCAGTAACAGCCGATTCATGGCGACATGATCCCTCGGGTTCAGGTGGAATTCAAGGTGGTTCGAAGACTCCGCAGCAGGGGCGGTCTGTGAAGGTGTGAAGGAATGTGAGTCCCCAATGTAGGGGCGGGCTATGACCGCCCACAATTAAGGGGCCT
>JBGPBY010000234.1:0-11061 GCA_041481485.1 Terriglobia bacterium | reverse complement strand
TCGGTCCGTTTTCGTTGAGCCACATCTGCCCGGTCACCGGATTCAATACCAGGCCAAGAGAACTCCGATGTCCGATCGTGTAAACCTCGGGCTTCGCGCCGGTGCGGCCGACAAATGGATTGTCCGATGGAATGGTACCGTCATCCTTGAAGCGCAGAACTTTTCCGGCATCGGAATTGATATCCTGCGGCGCATTGGGATTTTGCGGATCGGTGCCGGTGGTTGTCATGAAAATCGTGCCGTCTTTTCCGAAGGCAATGCGCGAGGTGCCGCTCTGATCGGTCATGAAGAGATCTTTCACCTCTGTCAGCGCCTTGCCGTCAAAGCGCGCACGCGCCAGTGTCAGCGCTTGCTTGGTGGCCGTGAGCGGCTTGTTGTACGTCAGATAAATGTAGTGATTCTCGGCGTACTTCGGATGCAGCGCGATATCCATGTAGCCATGTACGGCTCCCGGCAGACCCGATTCTCCGGCCACGTATGCCGCGGGTCCGCCCGTTACCGGAGGAGTCACCAGAGCGCCATTGCGGATCACACGAAGGCGCCCGGCCCGTTCAGTGACAAGCATGCTGCCGTCGGGAAGAAATGCGATGCTCCACGGGTTTTCAAGATTGCCGGCCAGAACCGAAACGCGGATGTTTTGTCCCTCACCTGTGGCGTAGTCCACCGGTTTGGCCGGCAGTGGCTTCCCTGCCAGTCCGGTTGGCGCAACGGGAATACCGTTGTTCATCGGAATGGTCCTTTGACCTGCCGCGGCAAGCGATGCCACGGTCATCACTATCACGAAAATCAGTAAGCGCGGATTTCTCACGAAATGGCCTCCTTGAAAACAGGAAGTATACCGCTGTAGGTAGGGATATACTCCGCCCAACTTTTCATTCTCCGTGGAGGTATTGGCGATGCGCAAAACCATGCTAGGAATATTGATCGCGTCCATCATCGTCCTTGCTGCAGACCAGCGGTCCTTTGATACGTGGACCGGATATGGAGGCGGGCAGGATTCCTCGCAGTACTCCTCGCTGAATCAGATCAACAAATCCAATGTGACTCGGCTCGAGGTGGCATGGACTTACTCGGTTGGCGGGGGCGCGCTGACATTTGATCCCATTGTGATCGACAAAACCATGTACGTTTCCAAGACCGGTTCCATCGTTGCCCTCGATGCCGCAACCGGCAAGGAACTCTGGACCCATATGGGCGGACCCGGCGCCCGCGGCATGAATTACTGGGAGAGCAAGGACCGTTCGGACCGGCGCATCGTTTTCATTGGCGGCGGCTACATCACCGAGATCAATGCATTGACGGGCGAGCCCATCCCATCGTTTGGAGAAGACGGCCGCGTCGATCCTTCCGCCAACTCCGATCGGCGCGTCGGTAGACCCGGCGGCAACCCCGGCCGGATTTACAAAAACACAATTATCGTCTCTCTCCCGGCGTCAGGTGCGCAGTACGACTCCACCCCAGGCGACGTCCGCGCATTCGATGTGCTCACCGGAAAACTGTTATGGACATTCCACAGTGTGCCGCGGCCGGGTGAGTTCGGCGCAGATACCTGGCCGAAGGAAATGCTGCCCACAGCCGGAGGCGTGCATAACTGGAACGAACTGACCGTCGACGAAGCCAACGGCATTGTCTTTGTTCCGTTCGGCACTGCACGATATGACTTCTATGGCGGCAACCGTCATGGCCAGAATCTATTTGCAAACAGCCTCGTTGCGCTCGATGCCAACACCGGAAAGAGAATCTGGCACTTCCAGATGGTCCATCATGATTTGTGGGATTACGATCTGCCGGCCGCACCAAAATTGCTGACGGTTCGCAACAATGGACAGAACGTGGAGGCCATCGCTCAGCCCACGAAATTCGGATTCCTTTACGTGTTCAATCGCAAGACCGGCGTGCCGCTCTGGCCGATTAACGAAAAGGCCGTTCCAAAATCCGACGTGCCCGGCGAAGAGGCATGGCCCACTCAGCCAATTCCCTCAAAACCTCCGGCCTTCGCGCGGCAGTCGTTTACCGAAAAAGATATCAATCCATACCTGCCGGAAGCGGAACGGGAATCCGTCCTCGCCGCTTTCAGCAACTACCGTAACGAAGGTCTGTTTACGCCACCCAGCCTGAAGGGCACCATCGAAATGCCGGGACACAACGGCGGTTCGAACTGGGGCCGATCCGCGGTCGATCCAGCGAAGGGCTTGATGTACATCGTGTCCAACGAACAACCGACTTTGATGGCGCTGGTCGAGCCTGGCGCTCCGCGCGGCCGCGGCGCGGCTCGGCCGGATTGTGGTACGGGTCCATATGCCGGTGCACCGCGCGGAGGAGGCGGAGGCCGCGGAGGTGGTGGCGCCGCTCCCGCAGCTCCAGCAGCGGCCGGAGCGGCGCCGGCAAGAGGAGCCGCACCGGCTCCTGCAGCCGGACGCGGCGGCGCGAACGCCAGAGGCGGTGCGGGAGCTCGCGCTGGCGCGGCGCCAGCTCCGGCAGCGGATACCTCGAATATTCCGGATTTCATCCATTACAACTCACCGGTGACTTTCATGAACTCCACGTGCAACGGCATGGAACTGATCGGACCGCCATGGTCGCAACTGACCGCCTACGATTTGAATGAAGGCACAATCAAATGGCAGGTGCCGGACGGCGACATTACTGCACTCGCACGCATGGGCAAGACCGGTCTGGGCAGCCAGGCGCCGCGCGGTGGAGTCGTGGTCACTGCCGGCGGACTTGTGTTCAGCGGCACATCATCGGATCGAAAATTCCGCGCATACGATCAGGATACCGGCAAGGTCTTATGGGCCGCGGATATGCCCGCAGCCAGCGAAGGAATACCAGCGGTGTATCAAGTGGACGGACGTGAATACATCGCAGTACCCACCGGTGGCAATGGCTATCTCACCCAGCCCAATTTGGCCACGGATCCGCCGATCCCGCCTGCCGGACCCAGCGCCTATGTAGTTTTTGCACTGCGAAGGTAGGAGATTGGGGTCAGAGACCGAGGAGCTGCGCAACATCATTGAACGTGCGGTTGCGATGGGTTCATCGGAAGACTTGGTTCCCGCGGATCTGCCTGCGGAACTCGAAGCCGGCAATCAAGCCAGCAGGACTAAACCAATGGACCATTGAATCGAATTTTTCATGGTGCGGACCTTTGTGGCTAAGGGTGTGGCACATCCAAATGGCGATGCATACATTAAGGAGTATAGTTCGTCCATGAAACGCAGAGACTTCTTGCTCGGCATGGCGGCATCTCCTCTGGCCGTATTGGCCTTACCGCAAGGTCAGACTTCAGTTGCACCGAATGGCGACGGAGGGCCGGCGACATTGGCCCGGCTTGGCGCTGCAAACGTCGTATTCGTGGATACCCCCGGTAATTTGTATATTACGGATATGGAAGAACAGAGTATCCGTAAGGTCATAGCGGTAACCGGTATGATCGACACCGTTGCCGGCGGGGCTCCAGGCAACAGTGGTGACGGAGGGCCTGCGAAGTCCGCTCAATTCCAAACTCCGGCGGACGTCGTGGTGGATGCTGGTGGCAACATTTATGTTGCGGACATGAATAACAGCCGGATTCGCAAGGTGACTCCCGATGGAATAATTGTCACCGCCCTTCGACTCATCAACCCGAGCGGCCTTGCGCTCGATGCTGCCGGTAATTTGTATATTCACCAATTAAATAGTGTCGTGAGCCGGATGGCGGCCGGATCAACCCGAACGACAATTGTTGCCGGCAATGGAATGCCAGGCTACAGCGGAGACGGGGGTCCTGCCATGGCCGCTCAGATTGCTCCGTTTGCGGGTTTCGGTGGCCTTACCGCGGATGCCCCAGGCAACCTCTACCTTGCGGACGGAAATAATCAGCGTATTCGCCGAGTGACGCGAGACGGAGTCATCGACACGTTTGCAGGCAACGGTACGCGTGGTTTCAGTGGTGACGGCGGTCCCGCCAGGGCAGCCCAACTGAGCGGACCGACGGGGTGCGCCGTGGATGCTGTCGGCAATCTCTACATCGCGGATGCAGGGAACAATCGAATCCGGAAGGTGACTCCCGACGGATTGATTCGGACGGTCGCCGGAACTGGAAGCTCAGGTTTCAGCGGCGATGGCGGGTCCGCCACGTCGGCCCAGCTCAATGGTCCGACGGGAGTCTCACTGGATTCCGCCGGAAATCTCTACATTGCCGATCGCGTGAATGGACGCATACGCAAAGTCTCGCCGGACGGCATTGTCCGGACCGTTGCCGGGTCCGCCAGGCCTTCCAGCGTCCTGGTAGGTGCGCCACCGCCGCCACGATAGATTCAGCGGAGCGTATTGAGAGATTGATTGCTCCCAATTAACCCGGAGTTCATCCGAAAGTTTGACGAAAAGAGCAAAGCAGTGACCATCGTTGAAGGAAGCCGCGAAAACATTGACGTGTCCGTCGTTCCCTACCGGCACTAAACGCTTGCTTACAGTTCATTCAGGACTGCGTCGAACGGTTCACCCCCCCAAATTCAATTCCGTAGTCTGACGACATGAGACTATGGTCTAGAAAGCGGGTCGAAGGCTCCAGCTGATGATGAAGTTCTTGTGCCTCACAACTCTGGTTTCGTTTCTGGTACAGGTTGCGCTCCCGAAGGCTTCTATTTCCGGAGTCGTCGTGCGCGAAGGAACAAATGAACCGCTGTCGGAAGTTCGGGTCAGCCTGTATTCAAATGGGGATTCCAACAACTTGAAGGTCATCAGCGGCGGCGACGGCCGTTTCTTTTTCAACGATCTGGAGCCGGGACAATACAAGCTGCAATTCGACATCACGGGTTATCTCACCCAGTACTATGGCGAACGCATTTTTGACGGATCGTCCACTTCCATTCCTTTGCGTGCAGGAGGTGTCGTCAACAATATCGTCATGCGGATGACGCCATTTTCTGCGATAAGCGGCCGCATTCGGGATGAATCGTTCCAACCTCTGGTGGGGGTTCCCGTGCGGATTTTTCGCTATGTGTATCGGGAGCCCGGGCGTCGTGGACTGCAATTCGAGTTCGATACGGATACCAACGATCGCGGAGAGTATCGGCTTTACGGTATTCGGCCCGGTCCTTACTATCTTCAGGCAGGTGGACGGCCTCTGTTTCCGTTCAAGTGGACGGACCAACTCAACATCAACGAAGTCGTGAGCGAGGAGGACCCCGTGTTTTATCCCGGAACGCCGACTCTAAATCACGCCACTTTGCTGGAGATTGAGCCCGGCTCAGACCGAAAAGGCGTCGATTTCATTCTTGTGCGGCGCCAGAACCGCTTTCAAATCAGAGGACACGTTAAAGGGATTATCGATTCAGGACTAATGGTGGAAGCATCCTCTCTCGAGCCCCGAGCACTGATTGACGGCAGTGGCGATGTAGATCTGAACACGGGTCTGTTCGAAATTGACGGCCTCGTGCCAGGGGAATATCGGTTGTCCGCTTCGTCGGGGACCCGATCGGCAATGCTTTCCGTTCAGCTTGGGGAAGGGGATCTTACGGGTGTCGAGCTACCAATGCGCGAAACCGGAACTCTGTCCGCCAGCGTCATGCTGGATGGTAAGCCTTTCCCTCCGGCCACCGGCAACGTCATCTATTTAACGCTCCGCGATACGGTGACGGGTTTTTACAAGGGTGCGACCACGCGGGAGACGCCATTCGTTGTCGAATCCCTTCCGGCTGGAACATATCGCGTGTTGGTTCGCAATCTGCCTTCCGGGGTTTACCTGAAATCTGCGACGTACGGCAATGCCGATGCCTTAAACGACGGCATGAATTTCGATCCAGCAAAAGCATCCACACTGCAATTGCAGATGAGCTCCAAACCGGCAGCTCTGCGTGGCATCGTGCGGAATGCCCGTTCGGAAGCGTCATCACGCGTAGCCGTGGTTCTGGTGCCGGATCGCTTTCGCGATCGCAACGAGCTGTACTCGGCGATTTTGACGAACGAAGATGGCGAGTTCGAATTCAAGAGCGTTGCCCCGGGCCGTTATAAGGTCTTTGCGTGGGAGTCGATCGAAGCGTACTCCTGGCTTGATCCAAATGTGCTCGCGCAGTTCGAAGAGAAAGGCGAGTCCATCCAACTCGAGGAGTCTGCAAAGAAGAACATCGAGTTGCGTGTCATATCGGCAGAGGCTCGCCGATGAGATCGTTGCGGATCAGCGTTTCATTCTTACTATTGTTCAGCGGTCTGACGCTGGTGGGACAAAGGCCGGAGAATTCGGGCGCGATCATTTCAGTTGAAGGAGTCGTCACCGCGATGGACGGCGCCCGGCCGATTTCCGGCGCTCGCGTCTCGTTGCTGAAAGATCCGGGCATCATCACGCGGAGCGGGACGAGCGGCGTCGATCTGCCTCCCGAATTGATGGAGTATCTTTCAAAGGTAACAACAACCGACGAAGCCGGACATTTCAAGTTTACCGACATCGATCCCAAAGCCTTTGGCCTTGTTGTCGGAGCCAACGGCTTCGTCCGGCAGCAACTGGAGCTCAGTGATTTTCCAGGTCGTGAAAAACACATCGCCGTACGCTTGGCAGCGACGGGTGCGATCAGCGGTGTCGTGCGAGGCAATGGCTCCAGACCTCTGATGAACGTGCAAGTTCAGCTTCTTCTGTACGTTTATAACGATATGGGACAGAGAAGCCTGAAGTCATTCGCTTCGACACAAACCAACAATGCCGGCGAATACCGGTTCTATTTCATAACTCCCGGTCGATATCTTCTGCGGTCCGGGGCTCCTGCGAGCCCATTAAGAGATGACAAAGAGACTGTCTCTCCGGTGTTTTATCCTGGAGTCGAGGATCCGCGACAGTCCACTGTGGTGGACATTGAGCCAGGCATGGATCGGAGCGGGTTCGACTTCAATCTGAAACTACAGCAGACTTACAAGATACGTGGACACCTTGCAGGTAGTCCCTCCGTCGATTCGGAACACCGCAGAATAATGCTGCGACTTAACTATGTCCCAGAAGGCTTCTCGACCGAGCGTCGGTTTGACGGGAATTATGGACATGCCAAGCCCTCCGGCGATGGAACTTTCGAGTTTCGCGACCTTGTTCCCGGCCTCTATGTCGTCACCGCCAGTGCGGATGGCGACAACGAAATAAGGGCGTTGGTGCCGGTTCGAGTTGGAAATGGCAACGTCGAGAACGTAGCTGTAGCTTTGGCCACTACTGCAACAGTGAAAGGCCGCGTCCGTGTGGACGGGCAACCCATGGACCTGCAAACAGCTGAACGGCTCCGCTTCCAGCTGACTCCACTGTTGGGCGGGAATCCTCTCGCAGATGACGATGAAATAGGAGGCACAACCTGGAACGAGTCCAGCGAGGAATCCGGAGAGTTTGCGGTCGAGGATGTTTTGCCTCTGGACTACAAGTTTCAAGCGCAATGGGTGCCGCCCGGCTACTACGTGAAGGACGCACGCTTCGGGCAAATCGATGTGCTGAACCATTCGTTTCATCCGTATGGCGGGGACAGCGTGCTGGAAATAGTTTTTAGTTCCAGAGCCGGAAAGATTTCCGGAACCGTGGTGGATGACAAGTCGAAACCCGTGAGAGCCGTTCGCACCGTTCTCGTCCCCGATCGCGCGCGCGACCGCGTGGATTTATATGAGAACGCCTCGACAAATAAAGATGGGGAGTTCTCTTTCGAAAGCGTTGTACCCGGCGATTACAAGCTCTTCGTGTGGGACTCCACCGTCGAACGCAATTCCTGGTTCGATCCGGACTTCATCCGCAGATTCGAGCCCACAGCAACGGCTGTGCACGTCGATGAATCCTCGCAGCAAACGCTGCAGTTGAAAATCGCAGCCAACGGCAAGAAGTGATGCATCGGCCACTGGAGCCGAACTCTGACAAACACGGCGTCTCACGTTTAGCCGTTGGGGAGTTTGGAATTTCGTACACGCGTGTAGTTGACAAAGCTTTTGCGTACATTGCGGGAGCGCAGGTATCTCAGTCCGGTCATCTCGTGTTCTCGCGCGGTACCACGCTGATGGCGGTCCCGTTCTCTCTAAAGCAACTCGTACTGCCACCGGGTGTGACTCCTGTGGCGTTAGTCCAGGACGTTCAACATCCAGGACTGTTTAACGACACCGATTTTTCGATCTCGCGGAATGGTACGTTGATCTATGAGACGGACCTGGCGTGGACTGCCAGTAGCGTTTCGCCAGTTTGGCTTCAGCCGGCCGCGTGTGCCGACAAGCACAATTCCCCAAGAGCAAAGCGACCTTTCGGTCGCCGCGACCGGCTAAAGCCGGCGCCTAAGCTTTCTTGATGTATTCGTCCACGTTTTTGGCAAGTACATCGAGCCCCACGTTTCCGCCGAGAACCACCGTGTCGTCGAAGGCTTTCAGGTCGTAATTGGCGCCGAGAGCCTTTTGGGCGAGGTCACGCTGCCGCTTGATCTCGCTGTGTCCGACCTTATATCCGCACGCTTGTCCGGGCCATGAGCAATAGCGATTGACCTCGCTCGCGACTTCGAGGGGATTCGAGCCATTCTTATCCACGAAGAATGCGACGCCTTTATCGCCTTCGGAAAACTTGTAGCGCGGATCTTTCGCGAGAGCCTTCATCCGATCGCCGACGCTGCCCTGGGTGAAGCCGAGCTTCTTCAGAATCTCGTCCATGCGGGCGTGCAGCTTTTCCAGTTCGCTCTTGCCCATTTCATGAACTTCATCGGGCGACATCCTTGTGGTGGTCGAGGCCTTGAGTGCCCAGGCGTAATACTCGTCGCCATGCGGACGCGCCCACATGCCGGCGTCGTCTTTCGCGACGGCGCGTTGGGCTTTCATTTCTTCGAGCTGCCGTTCGAGGGCAGGTGCGACATCCTGCCTCGCAATTTTCTTCGCGCGATCGCCCCAATCGCCCGGGATGTTCTTTGTGCGTCTAACGATCGATTCAACCAGGGAACCACCCTCGTGTGCGTTCTTGATGGATACCGTTATCTGAGCCATCGCTTTGTCGATTAGAAAGGCCGGGGGCACGAGACCCGCAGCGCGTGCGGCCTGTACTCGTCCAAGTTCGCCGTCGAGTTGCCTGGAATACGACTGCAGTCGCGCCAGGTACGCCTCAGCGTCGGCGGCGTTTTCGATCGGATGATCACTGTCGAGGAAACGCGGGATGTCCAGATACGCGCCGACGTTTTGAATCACAACGTACGGCGTGTTTCGCCAACCGCCGACCGCAACGTCGCCGTAGGGAAGTGCGAAGCCTTCAAGACCTCTCGAGTAGGCACTCTTAACAACCTCAAAGCTGGTTCGGGTTGCGAACGACAGCGACGAGGTATTGAACGCATTGATGCGCTGGAGATCGGCGCGGATCTGATTCGCAAGCGTCTGTTGTCCCGCAGCCGATCGATCGGATAGCTGCGAACGAAGGGCAGCTCTGGCTCCGGTGTCGATACCTAACGAGGTCGCCCCCTCCGGGCCGAGCTTCAGAGAGTTGTTGGCGACATCGTCCAGCAGTTTGAGCGCATCACCCTCGGTAGGCGCGGCGCTGGCGGGAGTCGTATTCATAGGTTCCTCATTACAGGCAGACATCGACGACAGGGCCGCGGTGGAGGCCAGCGCTGCGAGAGCTTCACGACGATTCATGAATTTTCCGACGGCGCTGGAGCATAGACATCTCCAGCAGAGTCATGCAAGGGCTGTGTCGGTAGCCTGTCGGTAGCAAATGAAATGTCCGGTCTGAATGGCAGGGTGGAAGTAACGTTGAATCGTTATTTACTTGGAACAAACGCGGATGACTTCCGGGTCTGACCCCAATCTCCCCAGGTAACGGACCTTGCGTGCCATGCTCTTTTGCTACGATAGTAGAGAGGAGAATTTCTTATGAATTCCGTTCACTCTCTACATTGCTTTATCGCAGTCGCGATTGCCTTGTTACTTGTTCCACAGAGCAGTAAGTCGCAAATACCTCCAGTCGTTGACCCACACAATATTTACAGTGAGACCGCGGCGGGCAAATTGAGCCCCGCAGTCGCCGGGGCGCTGAATCGCGTTTATGTGCCAAATCTGAAATCGAGCGACGTCTATGTCATCGATCCGGCAACTTACCAGGTAGTCGACAAGTTCAAGGTTGGCGGCAATCCTCAGCACGTCATTCCTTCATGGGATATGAAAACGCTTTGGGTGGCCGGCAGCGCGGAACGCAAACTCTCGGGAATGGTAATACCCATCGACCCAAAGACCGGAAAGCCCGGGCCAACCGTCAAGGTGGAAGACGCCTATAACATGTACTTCACTCCGGACGGCGCGTCGGCCATTGTGGTTGCCGAAGCGCTGAAGCGTCTTGAATTCCGCGACCCGCAGACGATGAAGCTGCAATACAACATTCAAACGCCGCAGTGCTCCGGCGTGAATCACGCGGACTTTTCCATGGATGGAAAGTTCGCCATCTTTACGTGCGAGTTTTCGGGCGGAGGTCTTGCCAAAATCAATCTTGCCGCGAAGAAAGTGGACAGTTATTTGAAACTGTCCAAACCGGGCGAGCCCAATGCGCACAGCATGCCGCAGGACATTCGAATATCGCCGGACGGGACGGTATTTTTTGTCGCGGATATGGAAGCGGACGGTGTGTTCATCATTGACTCGCAGTCGTTCAAACAGATTGGATTCATTCCCACCAGCCGCGGCTCTCACGGACTGTATCCCAGCCGCGACGGCAAGAAGCTTTACGTCACCAACCGCGGCACGCACATGGGTGAGAGCCGGCCGCATGGGATGGGCAGCATTTCCGTCATCGACTTTGCGACACGCAAGGTCGAAAAGAATTGGCCAATACCCGGCGGTGGAAGTCCGGATATGGGTAATGTCAGCGCGGATGGGAAGACATTGTGGGTTTCCGGCAGATTCGACGGCGTGGTGTACGCGATCGATACCACCACCGGTGCGGTGAAATCCATTCCAGTCGGAACGGAACCGCACGGCCTGACCATCTGGCCTCAGCCCGGCCGCTACTGCCTTGGACACACTGGAGTGTTCCGATAGAACCTGAAGGAATGCGAATCAAGAAATCCCTCTCCCGACGGGAGAGAGGGCCGCGCAGCGGCCGGTAAGGGGTAC
>JBGPBY010000233.1:0-11093 GCA_041481485.1 Terriglobia bacterium | reverse complement strand
CCTGCTCGTCTTTGAGAAATGGAAGAAGGTTGACGCCATCCAGGTGAACTTTGAATTTGTTGCCGTCCATGGTGTATCCCTTTTTCATCTTCTCCACGAGGCCTGGCTCACCGGCAGCAGCCGCAAACGTCGGAATCATGTCCTGAAGCGAGCAAACGTCGTTGATTACACGGCCGGGCTCGATCACGCCGGGCCACCGCATCAGAAAGGGAATCCGCCAGCCGCCCTCCCAGTTAGTGTCCTTCTCCCCACGGAATGGCGTCGATCCGCCATCTGGCCAGGACATCACTTCTGCGCCATTGTCCGTCGTGAATACAACAACGGTGTTGTCTGAAACGCCGAGGTCTTCAAGTTTCGTGAGGAGTTGTCCTACATAGCCATCCAGTTCGACCATTCCGTCGGGGTAAACGCCCAAACCGGTTTTCCCGACCGAAGCCGGTTTAAGGTGCGTCCAGATATGCATTCGCGTGGTATTGAAGTAACAAAACCACGGCTTGCCTTCCTTGGACTTGCGTTCCATGAAATTCAGGGCGGATCCGAGAAATTCTTCGTCGACCGTTTCCATCCGCTTCTTGTTGAGCGGGCCAGTGTTCTCGATCACCTGTTTGCCGACCTTGCCGAATTGCGGATCGATGGTGTTATCGTCCTTTTGCGTTGCCTTGCAACGCAACACACCGCGCGGTCCGAACCTCCTGCGAAATTCAGGATCCTTCGGATAGTCCGGACTCTCCGGTTCCTCTTCTGCATTGAGGTGGTAAAGATTGCCGAAGAACTCATCGAATCCATGGACGGTTGGGAGGTGTTCGTTGCGATCTCCAAGGTGGTTTTTTCCAAACTGTCCTGTGGCGTACCCCAGGTGCTTGAGGCATTGAGCAATCGTGGGATCTTCGGCGCTGAGTCCAAGTTTGGATCCGGGCATACCAACTTTCGTCAGACCGGTGCGAATGGGAGCCTGGCCGGTGATGAACGCAGCCCGTCCTGCAGTGCAGCTTTGTTGTCCGTAAAAGTCCGTGAAGAGAGCGCCTTCTTTGGCGATGCGATCGATATTTGGCGTCCGGTATCCCATGATGCCGTGGTTGTATGCGCTGACATTGAACCAGCCGATATCGTCGGCCATGATGAACAGAATATTCGGCCCGGTTGCCGCTGAACTTTTGGCTGATGGCATTGTTCCTTCCTTTGATTTCAGGTTCAGTCTGACGGGGAAACTCTCTTTGCTACCGAATCGCAGTCTCGCCCATATTTTACCGGCCAAGAACTGTAAGACGGAGCAGGTCCTTAGGTGGAGCGCGATTGGCCTATGCCCCAAAATGACAATTGAACATTGATCAGTGAACAATGAACATTTCGGGAAAATGTTCATTGTTCACTGATCAATGTTCAATTGTCATTTTGGGGCATAGAACACACCCCTCCAGTGGAATTCAAACTGATCCACCGAAACCATCGAAAAGATTGACAGCGACTCCTCCTCACGGTAGCTTGAGCAGACTCCAAAGAAACCGCGGTGGGATCAGGAATCCCATTAACCCCTCCCAGGGGTTGGACGAACAGAGAACGGTTGAGACTGCCCGAGAAGACGCGGACAAATTTACACTTAATTTTGAATTGTGGATTTCCTAAAGATGGTGGAAGCGGGACTTCTTGTCTTTCTCCAGTTCATGTTAATCACAGGGTTTCTGATCGAGCGCTCACGGCGCAAGCGCGCTGAGAAGGATTCAGAACAAACGCGAGAACACCTGACGCATCTGTCGCGCGTTTCGGCCCTGGGAGAACTTGCCGCGTCTCTTGCCCACGAAGTCAATCAACCGCTGACCAGCATTCTCTTGAATGCGCAGACGGCAATCCATCTGCTTTCATCTTCTCGCGTTCAGGCCGAAGAGTTGCAGGCGATTCTACAGGACATTGTCGACGACGATCTGCGAGCCAGTGAAGTGATCGTTCGAATACGGGAACTTGCCAGCCACCATGCAACGGAACGAATCCCCATCAGCGTAAATGAAGTCGTTCAGGAGGTCACGAAGCTGGTGAACAAAGATCTGCTCCTTCGTCAGGTTTCCCTCGATGTGAATCTCGCACCCGACTTGTCTGTCGTCGAGGGCGACCGCGTTCAGTTGAAGCAGGTTGTCCTGAATCTCCTCATTAACGCGGTCGAGGCAGTGTCGTTGTCGAATCGCGATCCGGGAACGGTGGCCATTCGCACTGAAATGAGCGTCGATCGCTCAGTGCATGTGGTTGTTCAGGACAACGGTTCCGGCCTTCCGAACGGGATGGAGCAGAAAGTATTCGAACCGTTTTACACGACAAAGAAATCGGGCATGGGAATGGGGCTGTCTATCGCGCGGTCGATCATCGAGTCGCATGGCGGGAACATCTGGGCAAATCCGGGTGCTGAAAGGGGAGCGGAATTTCACTTCGCGCTTCCAGCCCTGAATGCAAAGACGCGCAAAGCAGGAGTTGGCCGCCCTGGGGACTGAGTTCGAACTCACCGGTTACTCGATCTTGGTAATGAGTCAGTTTGAAATCCGCGTCCCCCTGTAGGCGCGGTCTATGACCGCGCAGAGTTTTTCACACTGGGATTCCTCGAATTGAGAATCCATAAACGAGAGATTGCGCGCGGTCACAGACCGCGCCTACAGGGGGACGCTGTCGCAAATTTCAAACTGACCCACTACATGATCTCTCTTACGTTGCGGCCTCAGCTCGCGCGCCAGTGCGGGCTCCAGAGGGCCTTCCGCGCAGCAAAGGCAGCGAGACATGAACTTGAGTACCGCCGCCCGGATGCGTTCTGATTTGGAGCGAGCCATCCAGCAATTGTGCTCGTTCCGTCATGCTGATTAACCCCAGACCATTGCCTGTCTGAGAACCCAGGGTGAAGCCGATTCCGGAATCCGATATCCGCAAATGTATTTTTCTGAGCGTACGCGAGACCTGAACACTCGCATTCCTTGCTCCGGAATGTTTGCCAATGTTGTTCAGAGATTCCTGGGCGATGCGGTAGAGACACAGAGCGATTTCATTGGGAACATTCTTCAGATCAGAACAGCTGGTGAAAACGATCGGTATTCCGAGCTTACCCTGAAAATCCCGGCATAATGAGCGAAGACCGGCTGCCAGACCGGCAATTTCCAATACGGGCGAATGCAGCTGATGAGAGAGATTGCGGATGACATTTCCAAGCTCTGCGGTCTTGTTCATTACGTCGTGTAACTTCGACACAATGCTTTTGGGGAGTTCCGTGCCGGCAACGATCTGGCGGACGTGAAATCCAATCTCCCAGATTCTGGGACCCAGATCGTCGTGAATTTCACGAGAGATGCGCCGGCGTTCATCATCCTGCGCATTCAGCAGAATGGTCAGGACCGATTTTCGCCGCGTTTCCATCGTTTCTACCGTTCTGCTCCGGCGGGAAATCCGGCGAAGCCTTGCGTTGTTTCTTTCCGGCGAAGAAACGTACCGTTTTGGCCGTGACATGACCTACAGATGCTGCACTGTAACGTTGCTCGGAACAATTGGACCTTCGTCCAACATTTGGTTTTAACCGCCAATCCCCAACCGGAGAGCGATGCGGACGAGTTCGGCCAGCGAGCGAGCGCCCATTTTGCTCATTACGCGTCCGCGGTGAACTTTTACTGTTTTCTCGACGGTTCCCAGTTCCGACGCAATTTCTTTATTCAGCCGCCCGTCCACCACTTGTTCCATCACTTCGCGTTCCCTGGGCGTCAGCGTTGCGAATCGTTTCTGATTTGTCAGGTTTGCAGCCGAGACAATTCGAGCCAGCCGGTCCCGTTCCATAGCCTCGTGGACAGCGCCCAGGAGATCCTTGCCATTGACGGGCTTGGTAAGGAAATCAACTGCTCCAGCCCGCATGGCGCGTGTGGCAACCGGAATATCTCCATGACCGCTCAGGAAAATGATCATTCGGCGAACGGTGCACTTCGCAAGTGCTTCCTGCAACTCCAGACCCGACAGGTCCGGCATGGCAACATCCAGGATCAGGCAACCTGGAACAAATGGGTCATGCTCCTTGAGGAAGAGCCTTGCGGACTCGAATGTTCGGACATGAAACTCGTGGGATCGGAGGAGCCGTCCCAAGCCACGAAGAACGCTCGGATCGTCATCAACGATGAACACCGTCTCGTCGGTGTTTGCCGGAGGTTTGCCGCTGTCCCTCCGTGTAAATTTCGATTTGAGGTCCAAAGGGTCCCTCCCGGCGTTCGGACGCCACCGAGAATGGCGTGAGCCGCTTAAAGTGTTTTGGCGTTATCCGAATATTCCTGAAACTTTTTCAGCTTGCCAGCTGAAATTGATTAAAGGCTTTGATTGGTGAACGACCAATTATGGCCTGCAACTGCGGTTAATCCAATGATTCCGGCCTGGGGCATTTTCCGGCTCCGATACGTATTCGATTCAACGTCAGATATCCTCCAATGAGAAAATCCCCGTCATCGAGAAGCATAGTCGCTCCGCCATAGGTGTTCCATGGCCGCCCCCCGTCGGGCAAGGCCCAGCGCTCCCGGATTGCGCCGGAGTTCCAATCCATGGCGACAAACTGATAGCCGCTCTTTGCCTTGTGGCCAAGATAAATCAATCCTTCCCGTTCCGAGACTACCGGAAACGTGTGGTTCGTACTGTCGATCTGACTGTTGAGCCAGTCTCTTTCAAACGATTTTGATTTCAGATTCCAGCTGAATTTCATCGCATTCGGCGTTGCTGACCGTGCCGAGCCAAATAACATGTGCCGCTCCGGAAAGTCAGCCGCTGTCTGCGGGCGGACGCTGTTGATGAGGACCATGCCATAGCCATGGACCGCCGAGATGGGCTCTACGGCGCTCCTGGAGAAATCAATTCGAAATTGGTCCGCAATCCGGGAGCGGTTGCGCCGGCCTCCGGAGCTGTAACCTTTGGGGATTTGATCGCGCCAAAAAGCGAAAAGTTTTGTTCCGAGTTCATCCTTTTTGGAAACAAGAATCAGCTTGTCGGGATCTTCCCCAGAGCCCATGAGCACGGGTGTACCTCCGTGGCAGTGTACGGCGGAGTGCGTGCCCGAGCGCAGGAACGAACGCGGCGATAACAGGTTGAATTCCGTTTCCCAACCTCCATCGTCTTCCTGATAAGAAAGATCCTTTCCCGTCCACGCGATTTTCAAAATGCGTCTGGAAGTAACGACGTAGATTGCCTGTTCGTCGATGCACAAACTGTTGCAAATGATTTCTCCCGGAAACGTCAGATAATTCTTCAGTTTCAGGTCACGATCGCAAAGAAATAGAATCCCGTACGACAGGATTGCGATGTTTCCGTCATGCGTCATTCGCATTTCGATAATTGGAAGGTTCCGGAATCCGGTTGGAAGGTCTTCGCTGAAGTCCTTGATTCTGACAACTTGAAGTGGGTTTTCGGGAACATTGTGGTCGGTCGTTTTGACGACCTTGAGACCGCCGAATGCTGCGAAGTGGAATCCGTCCTTGTCCACCAGGTGATGAACGCTCGATCTCAGTTTTCCGCTTCGGAGAAATAGCGGAGGAACCAACAAGGATTTGCCGGTCCTTTTCCGTACTGTCTCCGAATCCGCCGGTGGAACATCCAATCCTGGGTACGCAAGGAAAGTAACGACCTCAAAGCTGTCTCCGGTGCAGTTGATCTTACGGATTCCATCGAGGCCGGCTGCAAAAACCACCGTGCCGCCGCCGGCCTTTTTAATGATCGGGTTTGCCGTAAAAATTGCCGGCACCGTCCGGACGTCATTGCTGGACAAGCAGTTGTCTTTGGTTGTTCCGGGTTGACCGGCAGCTGCGGCAGCAAAAGGATTGTGGCTGAACGAGATACTGCCGGTCATCCTCAAATTGTGGTGAAGCGGCAAGATCGGATTTTTCCCGAATGCAGGACGCGTCCTTGCCGAGTTGCGAACATGTGTGGTCTCCATCAAAAAGCCTCCGGAACTTCTCGTCGCGTCCTGCCGTCCAGTGCCGGAATCATCCCGGCAATTCAAACTCGAACAAATGCCGACTCAACCCTATTTCTCGACAACACGGATGGCCACACGCCGGTTTTGCGATCGACCTGCTACCGTCGAATTGTCCGCAATCGGATGTTCCATCCCGTAACCTTCGGCGGAAAGCCGATCCGGAGAAACGCCCAGGCTGGTCAATTCCCGGACCACTGAATCGGCGCGGTCCCGGGACAACGTCATGTTGGCCTGAGGATCACCCGAACTATCGGTGTAGCCGCCGACTTTAATATGGACGTTGGGATATGCCTTCATGATCGAGGCGATGTTGCTCAGCTGAGCCTGCGATTCCGGTTTGATCGTGGCCGATTCGGTTTGAAACAGCAGCCGATCGAAATCGAACCATGCATCCTTGTCGACAGTCATGGCCGGATCCTCAATGAAATTGAGAAGCCTCCCTTCAACGCCAGTTCTGAGGTACTGCAGCTGGACTCCGCCTGGCAGCGTCCTGGAAACGTAATCGGCAGCGCGATTGCCGTACGCCGAATACAGTCCCCATATTGCCAGCAGTCCCAGAAGGGCTGCCAGTAACCACATCCAGCCGGACGAACTGCGAGTTGTGGCTTCGGTCGTCCGCATTGTTGTGGTTTCCGTCATCTGCGGTCCGATACCGACGATGTTCAGGATGGATCTCGGAATCAAACCCAGGATTCTGTTCTTCTGCACCAGCAGCATGGTCGACAGGCTGGTGGCATCCAGACCTTCACTCCGTACTGTTTTGCCGAGATAGCCGAGTGCCATCGGTGCGGCGAGACCGAGCATTGATGCGCCGGTAGACGGCCGGACGCCGGCATAACTACTGAGAGCGCGGCCGACGGATTCCGTATTTCCGCCAAACAACGCGGACATGAACCTGCTGCCGAGACTCATGCTGGTCCCCGCCGTCTCTCCGGTATTCAGGATTTGGCTCACATTTCCGGCCGCACTGCTTTCGGCGACGGGGTCTTTAACCATGTCAACGATTCGCGACATGAAGGAGCGGTCACTGGCTTTGCTCGCCAAAACACCGAATACTGCGGGCAAAGCAGCGCTCAGTCCCTTTGTCACTGCTGATTCGGATTCACCAAAGGCAGTACTTGCCTTCGACACTACGTCAGGTGTGATCAAACCTCTGAAGCCTTCTACGAATCCGCCAGATGGCTGCATCGGGATTGTCGTGTCCATAGTAACCTCCTCATCAGATAAATTCTTGTGCATCCGAAAGATCCACCAGGTTCGTCAATTTTCCTATTGGGGAGTGTGTGTATTGATGCACAGGGAAACCCTGTAGAGGCCAGAACTGGTGAATCTTTACAGGTTTGTTACAGGGCAATGCTTCATGGCTTCTCTTGCCCGGTATTCGCCTGAAGAACGCCGCCGATTAACCGGAAAACTCCTCGCTTATCCGTAACGGCGAAGGCCTGACGTCCGGAAATGTAGATATATACCACTGACGTTCCTTCGAGTCCGACACTGTCCAGCTTGGTCCAAACCGTTCCGTCATCTGCTGACATCCAAATGGAATTGTTGTAGCGCGACAGAACATACATTTCACTCGGACTGCCTTTTGAAATCACAATCTGATCCAGTCGATAAGGCGTCAGTCCGCCCTTGACGACTTCCCAGGTCCTTCCTTCATCCCCCGAAAACATCAGACCACGCGAACTGGCAATGAAGATTCGGGATTGCGGCGAACCCGAAAATGCAAAGTCGTAGACCAGTGTGTCATCGCCGACTTGCAGTGCATTCCATGTGTTGCCCGAGTCGGTAGAGAGCATCACTCCCTTTGCGGTGCTGAGCATCATCATGCGGTTGTCCGCAGAAGACATCGCGAATTTGAGGATTGCGGTGCTCAGTTCGTCGGTCGGATTCTTTTCCCACGAAAGCCCGCTATCACTGCTTATATACAGGCCCTGATTGGTAGCGGCGTAGACAGTTCCCGGATTCAAATGGGAGAAGAAGACGTCATTAACCTTTCCCGCCAGGGTATTGGCCCCTTTGACTGCCCCTGGGGACTGCCAGGTTTTTCCACTGTCCGCAGAGCGGAGCAGCCCATCGTAGGTTCCCGCAATAAGGATGGTCGAGTTCTCCGGAGCAACTGCCAGGGTAATAACGTTTTTGCCGAGGAGGGATTTCTGGTTTGCATTCAGGATCCAGGACTTGCCCTGGTCAATTGTCGTGAATATTCCCCCGAAGTCTCCTTCATAAGTGCTGGTGACATAAATCGGATCTTCACTGATCAAACGGCTGATATTCCGGTTCACGAAACCCTGGTTGATCGCCGCAAAGGTCACTCCGCCATCATCGCTTTTCAACAGTCCGCTCCGATCCGTTGCGAGATAGACCGTTTTGGGGTTCGTCGGGTCGATCGCGGCATAGTTGACGATGTACGGGTACGGGTTGCTCTGCTTCCAGTTTCGCCCGCCGTCAATGGACTTCCACAGGCCATGAGCAGTTGCGGCATAGTAAGTATTCGTGTTCACGGGATCCTGAAGAAGTTGGTGCGTTCTCCGGCTGTCCGGAGGAATGCTGGGCATACCGCTCCAACGCAGGCCACCGCTATCCGAGCGGTAAATGCCGCTGCAAGCGCCGAGCAAGACTGTCTGAGAACTCGAGGAGTTCACAGAAATGGAAAATACGTCCGAATCATCCGCGATGCCCTCGTGAACCGGTACCCATGTTTTTCCGCCATCGGTGGTTTTCCACGGCAGATGTGTTGTCCCGGCAAAAAAGATTTGTGTGTTGACGGGATCCATTGCAAGCGAAACGATCGACTTGATTTGCGGATGCATCGCCGGGGATATCCGTTGCCACGTTGCTCCATCATCGTCACTGCGAAATACCCCGTTGTCCGTTCCCGCAAGTACGATGTTTGTTTTCACGGGATGAACCGCAATCGAAAGTACCGACCACCCCTTGGTGGATTCGAGCCGCGTCCAGTGGAATCCACTGTCCTCACTCTTGTACACACCGGCATAACCGGAAATGTCTCCAAAAGCATCGGTGTGTATGAAATTCTGAGAAACTCCAACATACAGTTCAGTACTTCGTTTCGGATTCACAACGATGGAACTTAGCGATACCGCGAAGTTCAATTCGAATGGGAGCGGGTTCCAGTTTTCGCCGGCGTCGGATGTGTGGTAGATCTGGCCGTTTTGTGTCGCCGCATATAAGTGCTGCGGATTTGCCGGATCGATCACGACCCGATAGGCATTGCCCCCATAGGGCCCAACTGTTTCCCACTGGGCACCGAAAGCCAGGCTGAAGCAGCCTGCAAAGAGAAAGAGAAACATCAGCAATGAGAATCGGTTTTGCAGCAACAACATCCGGGCACCCCTTTCTAAGACCACATTAATAAGGGGGCTCGAACGATCCCATCAGGGTATGTCCGTATTTGCGGACGACACTGTACTGTAGCTTGAACTTTTGAACATGTGGCACGAGGTTGCCACACCGAAGTGACGTCGAACCTGCATGTTCCCGCAGTTTGATTCCTGCGGTCCGGGTGAAATGATTCTGTAGCGATTGTTTCGCTATCAGTCCGATAAAGGAGCCGGAAAGCCAGTGGCGGATCGAATATTGAATAATCGCTTCAGCATGATCGCTTCACAGAGCAAACAGTTTTATCCGGAACAATTAATCGCGAGAAATATCCAGCGCCGAGCGGTCGAGGCGGTCATCTGGGGCATGCCTGCAGTCAATTTCGCCCTTATGTATCAGGCGATGGTGAGTGAGGTTCACGGGGCTTTCAACCAGATTGTTTACTGGTCACGCCTCCCGGATTGGAAGAACCAAACTCTGACGCCAAATCCGGATGTGATCTATCTGATGCCGTTTTTCAACACGAAGGAAGCCGGTCCAATCGTGCTCGAAATTCCACCTGCCGATGAAGGATCGATTAACGGCAGTGTCATGGACTGCTGGCAAACCGCGATCGAGGATGTCGGACCTGCAGGCGTTGACAAGGGAAAGGGCGGCAAATTCTTGATCCTCCCCCCCGGCTACAAAGACCCGACGCCAAATGGCTACATCGCGATGCCTTCTGGCAACTATCAGGGTTTTGCGCTGTTGCGGTCGATTCTGTCTGGCGGCAGCGATGCCGACGTCGCAAAAGCTGTCGCTTATGGCCATCGCATCAAACTTTATCCGTTTTCAAAAGCCGTCAATCCACCGGCCACGAAATTTGTAGACGCCATTGATGTGGTGTTCGATGCCACGATTCCTTTTGACGTGCGTTTCTTCCAGTACCTGGATCGAATGGTGCAATACGAGCCATGGCTGGAGCGCGACAAGGCAATGATCGACATTCTCAAGACAACCGGGATTGAAAAGGGCAGAAAATTCATTACGGATGCAAAGACACAAAAAGCCCTCAGGGACGCCATCGCCGAGGCCCGCGATCTTCTCGATCTGCATTACGAAAGCGCGTTTCTGCAACCCTACTTTGAGAACTCGCGATGGGCACTGCCGGCATCGAAGGAACTGATCGACGGCATGTCGACAAACTTTGCCGATGCTGGCTCATACCCCGTAGATGCAAGAGGACTTTGTTTTTCATTCGGTTTCTTTAGTGCAAAACATCTGGGTGCCAGCCAGTTTTACCTGATGGCAATCCAGGACAGAGACGGAAACGAATTTATGGGAAGCCGTGTGTATCACCTCCGTGTGCCTCCGGACGTTCCTGTAACGCAATACTGGTCGGTGACACTTTACGACCGCGCAACGCACACGCTGATCCGCAACATGAAGCGATCGAGCCAGTCCTCACAGAATCCGGAACTTCAGAAGAATGCAGACAGATCGATCGATGTCTATTTCAGTCCGGAAGCTCCTTCCGGCAAGACATCCAATTGGATTCCTACGAATCCCGATGGAGAGTTCGAAGTCTTGTTCCGATTCTACGGCCCCCAGAAACCGCTGTTTGACAAGGCCTGGAAACTTCCCGACGTTGAGAGAATTTGATTCCACTGTAGGCGCGGTCTATGACCGCGCACGATGTGTCAGATACGAAATGCGCTCGGTCATAGAAAGTGTGAATGAATGCGATCCCCAGTGTAGGGGCGGTCTATGACCGCCCACAATTCGGAAGATTGCAGGCCTCTCCATT
>JBGPBY010000232.1:0-11095 GCA_041481485.1 Terriglobia bacterium | reverse complement strand
GGAGAACCGTTGCACGAGGCATCGCCGCGGCCCTTTCTCAGCTCAACGCTCTATTTCAATCTCGATTTGAGGAAGCCCGATGAGTCATCCCTCAAACACAACTTTATTGACAAGAGCCTAGTGGGATTTTCATCCAAGCGGCTTTCTCCTCCTCTTACAGTTGCACGTTTACCTTCAGCCCCTTCGCTCCACGATCGTTACTCGCTTCCCCGCTACTATGGGCTGTCCGACTCCCGCATAATTCCAATGCGGGTCTCCCAGGTTTCTTGGCTTATCTTTCCTCACGCGCTGTCCCCAACCACCCCGGAGAGTCCGATGACTGCCTTTACCCGCTGCTTCGCCACCGGTATCCGGCTTCATCCGCTACGACAGACTGGCCACTCCCATACGCTAACGAGGCTGAATCAGGTTCGCTTGCGCTACGGCTCGCGAGTTCGCCTTGCAAGGCTTCGTGTCGTGGATTACTCCAATTCCACACGCTTGCGCGGCTACCGTGTTGAACGGGTCATTACATGGGTAAGCTCCTTTCAGCTTACAAGACAAGCCAGACTTGGCCTGGCGCACCGTTAGCGGCGGCACTTCGCTAGCCACCGGCGTAAGCCGGTGGAAAGACACTCCGCGAAAAACAAAGTGCCGGAGGCACGACAGATCTAAAAATGGCCGCGCCCGAAGAACTGATGTGGAGAGGATCGGAGTTATAGATCTGTCGTGCCTAACGGCACTGTGTGGCGTTGTGATTCTTTACCCCCGGTTCACGCCGGGGGCTAAGGGACTGCCGCCGCTAACGCGGCTGGGAACACGAATGTACGGAGAAGACGCGGCTGGGAACTGTTCAATTCATTTACAGTATGTAAAACGTTTTAACATTTTTTGAATATCGCCGATTGCGAATTGCGTTCTTGAAAACCGCACTTGTCCAACCCAAACCCATAGAGCGACTGAAGTTGATTCGTTAGCAAAGTGCCGGCGGCAAGCGGGTATCACATGGAATCCGGATTGCCATAGGAGTCCGATTTGACTGGAGGAAACGGGATGCAATTGGGAAGTGCAGTACGGCTATTGCAAAAGGGTTTGGGCTGTCTTTTGGCCATCATCTGGTTGTCCGGTATTGCTTATGGGGCGGCGCCCAACGTTCCTGAGATCGATGCAGGTTTGACGGGTGGTTCAGTTGCTCTCATCGTCGGCAGTTATTTGGTTCTGGCGTCCAGAATGCGGCGCAAAGAATAGTGAGAAGGATATCTTTGAAATGGAGAATTTGTTAAGGGGCCTTGGGGTCGTCTGTGGTTGTTTTCTCGTGCTGAACGCTTTGGCACTTTCCGCGTTTGCTACCAGAGTTACTGCAGCTGTTCCAGAAATTGACGGTAGTATGGCTAGTAGTGCTATTGCGCTGCTCCTCGGCGGGGGGTTTATTGCCATTTCCAAGTTGCGTCGGAAATAACAATCTGCGGTGGAAATTTCTGATATGAAGAATTTGATTAAGAGCTTTGGGGTCGTCTGTGGTTGTTTTCTTATGCTGAACGCGTTAGCACTCACCGCATTTGCTACTCCTGGAGCTGGTGTTCCGGAGATTGACGGCAGTACCGCAAGTAGTGCGATAGCGCTGCTCCTCGGCGGTGGGTTTATCGCCATTTCCAAGTTGCGTCGAAAGTAAAAAGCCTCATGCGCCGATTTGCCGGTCCTATGAAATTCGTTGTTGGCTGCGTTTTGTTTCTGTCGGCGATTTCCACGCCGCTTTTCGCGGGAGTAACCTCGGTTCCGGAAATTGATGCGGGAATTGCCGGAAGCGCAGCCGCGTTGTTGGTTGGGGGTTACCTGGTTGTGGTCTCAAGACTCCGGCGGAAATAACGCAACGATCGCGTCCCCGACTTCCCGGATTCTTTCAAGGGCGAGAACAGCGCCCTTAGTTCGCCTTGCCGTTCCGCTTGGTCTGGTCGCTCTCTTTCTACTGGAAATCGTTTACCTCACAGTCAGTTATGATACAGAGGTTCTTCAGAATGAATCCTCCGTATGGGCTCGCGCGATCGGCTGGACGCCACAGCTGCTTCGGCTGGCCATAGCGATTGCCGGAGCAACTCTGCTCTTCACCGGATCGGAACTCTGGACGGCTTTGCGAACTGGAGAGTTGTCGCGCCGTCCGTCATCCGTGCTCCGCTATCTCCCGTACCAACTAATCTGTTTTGCCGCATTCTTTCGGATTACCGCAGTTGTCATGAGCGGGCAGTTGTCTTCGCGGGCTTATCCTGCCGCCTGGGTACTCCTCTGGATATTGGCGGGATTCGCGACGCTTGTTACATGGACTGTGGCATTACTTCCAGTCGAAATCTGGAAACGGCCAGCGAAGACAGGTCGACTTGGCATACTTTGCGGCGTCGTGGCGGGCTCGATCGCCTGGATCTCCAGTTTTGCCGCAATGGAGTTCTGGACGCCGCTTGCACGAGTGACATTCCGGCTGGTCGCGCGGCTGCTGGCATCCCTGTATTCGCAAACCACAATTGATCCTGTAAAACTCATCATCGGAACTCCGAAATTCAGGGTAGAGATTTCGCCGCAATGTTCCGGGTATGAAGGGATCGGCCTGATTCTTGCGTTCCTGTCTGTCTACGTCTGGATCTCCAGGAAGCACCTGCGTTTTCCGAGTGCTCTGCTGCTTTTTCCATTCGGCGCGGCCATCATTTGGATCCTGAACATTTTCCGCATTGCCGCACTCGTGGTGATTGGATCGTCCGGCTGGCCGGATATCGCAAGAGGAGGCTTTCATTCTCAAGCGGGGTGGCTCAGCTTCAGCGGCGTTGCATTGGGGCTGGTCGCCCTGACGACGCGCCGCGGCTACTTCATGAAACCGATGGAACGGCCAGCCGCTGTTGCAGAGTTCAATCCTACCGCAGCGTATCTCGCACCGTTCTTAGCCATCATCGCGAGTGCGATGATCACGGGCGCCTTCTCCGCAGGATTCGACTATCTCTATGCCGTGAGAGTCATTGCTGTCGCGGTTGTCCTCTGGATTTACCGTCGCAGTTACGCAGACCTGAAATGGCGTTGGTCGTGGGAAGCGATTGGAATTGGCGCAATCACATTTGCCATCTGGCTGGCGATGACTCCGGCTGGCGTAAACTCGAAAAGTGGCTGGCCCTCGGCATTGCAGGCAATGCCTTCCGGATTGTCGGGAATCTGGCTGTTCATGCGCGTTGTGGGATATGTGGCCACTGTGCCAATTGCCGAAGAACTGGCATTTCGCGGCTTTCTCACGCGGCGTATCGTCCGGCCGGATTTTCAAAACCTGCCGCCGGGCTCGTTTACGTGGGCTTCGTTCCTCATATCTTCAATTCTGTTCGGCGCCATGCATGGAGCGCTTTGGCTGGGGGGAACGATCGCCGGAATTCTCTTTGCAATCGCCCTTTATCGCCGCCGCAGGCTGTGCGACGCGGTCCTGGCGCATGCGACGACAAATGCACTCATTGCGGCATACGTCTTGATCACCGGCCGCTGGTCGGTGTGGTCCTAAGTTGTGGAATTCTGGCTGCAACATTCATCGGGACTTTTACTGATCGACTACTTCGGGCTGATTGTCGGTGTTTCTCTGCTCGAATGCATATTCCCATTACGCAAAGCCAGCGACGTGTTGAGCGTGCGATGGCTCAATAATATAGGGATCACGATTGTGAATTTCATTGTGATTCGTTCAATCTTCCCGATGTTGGGCGTCGGTATGGCGATGCTCTCCAGCCAGCGAGGATGGGGGCTTTTCAGCCGTGTACAGCTGCCTGGATGGGTCGAGGCCATTGCGGTGTTTCTCGCATTGGATCTGATGGCGTATGCGATGCACTATATGTTTCATCGCTCTCCTTTACTCTGGCGTATCCATCGAACGCATCATACGGACCAGGACTTCGATTTCACCACAGCCTTCCGATTCCATCCCTTTGAAGCGATCCTGACGACTGTCGCCAATCTTGCAGCAATCGCCATGCTGGGGCCGCGCCCCGTAATCGTTCTGGCCGCCCAGATTTTGAATACGGCGCAAACGTTCCTGGAGCATGGCAACTATCGAATGCCCGTTCGGTTTGAACGTGCGTTGAAGCTTTGTTTTGTGACATCCGGAATGCACAGAATTCATCACTCGTCGGACAATCAGGAGGGCCGTTCCAATTTTTCGTCGGTATTCTCGTGGTGGGACCGGTTGTTCAACACCTACATCGACCAGCCGAAAGTTCCTTCCAAGGAGATGGGCATCGGAATCGCGGAGTTTCAGGGTCGAAAACATCTAACTCTCCCATGGATCGTCGCGCAACCGTTCCTTCGCAAGATTATCCGATGATCGCAAAAGATTATCGATTTGCCCCGCCTATTTAGTGTAGAGTCCGTCTCACGAACTCCAGCGATCAACGATTGAGCCTCGAGGAGCGAGTTATTTCGGGACCTTCCCCCCGGTCTCGTAACGAACGTGATGAGACCTTCAACCCATAGGGAGTCAAACCAACAATGAAGAGCACCATTCTGCTTGCAGCATTCTTTTTTAAAACTAAATCGTATGCGCGTGCAGGCGCTGTTCTGGGCCTGCTGTTAGTACTTTCGGGAAACGCCTTTGCACAAGGCGGCAACGCGCAATTGGGCGGGGTGGTGCAGGATAAGAGTAAGGCACTGATCCCGGGCGTGACGATCACGGCGAAAAATGTCGATACGGGCGTTATGACCACGCAGCTGACGAACGATTCAGGAATATACAACTTCCCCGTTCTTCAGCCAGGAACCTACGAGATTTCCTCCGACCTGCAGGGCTTCAAGAAGTCGATTCAAAAGACGGATCTGCCATATGCCGGCCAGGTACGCGTGAACTTTACTCTCGAGATCGGGACTGCGGCCGACGTTGTCAACGTGACTGTTTCGACAGAGTCGATTTTAAAGGAATCCTCGGCATCAGTTGGCGACGTGTTGTCACGCGACAGGATCGATAACCTGCCACTGGTCGGCAACAACGTGCTCGACCTGCTGGCAACTTTGCCAGGACTGCGGACGAGTCCCGCCGGCGATTCGTTCGACACCGTCAACGGCATGGGGATTGATACGATCAACGTCACCCGTGACGGTCTCAGCATCAACGATGGCCGGTACGCCGCCGGCAGCACAACCGGTGGCTCCGCCATCAATGGCAAAGGCCGGTACCTGTTGTCCGACACGACACTCCTTCCCGACCTGGTGGGAGAAGTCCGGCTGATCCTCTCGCCCGTGGATGCCGAATTGGGACGTGGAAATTCTCAAATCCAGATCCGCACGCGCTCCGGAACAAATAAATACACCGGTTCGGCAGCCTGGTATGTACGTAATACCGCATTGGACGCCAATACCTGGACGAACAACCATACCCCGTTTACCGACGCGGCTACCGGTGTGACGACCAACAGTACACAGAAGCCCTGGAGAAACAACCACCAGTACACGGTTGCCTACGGCGGTCCCGTGAAAATCCCTGGCCTTTACGATGGAAAGAACAAGACATTTTTCTACACGCTGTGGGAACAGAACATCAGCAATACCCGCCAGGTCGTATTTACCAACGTGTTGACAGACACTGCGAGGCTTGGAATCTTCCGCTATTACCCGGGTTTCGCCCCCATGGGATTCAACGTCAACTCCACAATCCCGAATCAGACACTACCCGTGACAGCAAGCACGGCCTCCTGGGTGGCCGTCGATTACAAGGGCAATCCCACACCGCCTCCGGGGAATCCGAATGGCTCCAAACCATACAGTTCGACGCTGACTTGCTTCAGCGTTTTCGGTAACAGCCGGTTGGACACGAATGGGAACATGGTTCCGTTTACCGCAGCCGATTGTCCCGGTGGAAGTGTCGTGTTTCCGCTATCCTCTCCTGCGGCAAATGGCTTGTGGGATGTCACCCGTCCTTCAGGAGTGGATAAGACCGGTTATATACGGAAGCTCCTCGGCCAGATGCCGCATGCCAACTTCTTTGGCGGCCTGGACGGCCTGAATCTGGCGCAGTACCAGTACCTTCAGAAGAGGGGTGGCAGCCAGGCCGCTAACGTACAACAGGTCACCGATCCCAATGCCAATAGTAAGCAGATCAATATCAAGATCGATCACAACTTCAACTCGAGCCACAAGGCCGCGTTCAATTACACCTATCAACGAGACGACAGCGCCGCCAACATATCCTCATGGCCAGATGGACCGGCGGGATCGACGTCACGGAGGCCTCACGTCTTTACCGTCAACGTGACTTCAACACTGTCGTCGTCGATAGTCAACGAAGCCCGCTTCGGAATGAACCGCAACTACAACTCGACGATCCCTGCGTATCTCAGCCCGGACGGCAGCGTGGGCAAGACGGGTGAGCCATACCTGATCCCCGGCGGACAGAGCACCCTGAATCCAGGCTTTAACTACCTGGCCACTATAGGCAGCTCCACCGGGCGCGTGGGCTCTGCCACAGGTCCCCTGAACGTCGGGCTGACGTCCTGGACGAATAGTCTCCTCTATAGCTTTGCGGACACGCTGAGCTGGAGCAAGGGCAAGCACGCCTTCAAGTTCGGCGCCGAGTTGAGGCTGCCACGGAATGCCGGCAACGGCGGATCGAACCCGTTTCCTGGAATAAACCTGGGCAACGCGCCGACCCAGACAGCCGGCCCATTCAGCACCGCCACGAATTTCACGACGGAATTGCCTGGGCTATTGAACAGTTCCATTGCAACTGGGGCTCCCAATCCACGAACAGACGCCAACAGTCTGCTGTATTTCCTGAGCGGGTCCGTCAGCGGGGCGAATCAGTTCTACTTCATCAGGAATTTCACCAATCTTGCCGACAACCGGTGGGACGATTACTCCACCGCCGGAATACGGATGAAGAAACAAATTATTCAGGAATGGTCCGCCTTCGTGAAGGATGACTACAAGATCACCCGGCACCTCACATTGAATCTGGGCGTCAGGTGGGAGTATTATGCGTCGCCGTATGTTGAAGGAGGACTAACTTCGACGATTATCGGCAGCGGGTTCGGCGCATTCGGTGCGACCCGGACGGCGCAGACGACCCTCGACCAATTCAACAACGATCCCTTTGCATATTGGCTGCACCCTGGCAATCTGTACTTAACCGGCTATGGAAGCAACCCGTTCGCGGCGGGACTTGTTCCCGAGGACTGTAAGCCAGGGGTCAAGCAGAACGCGCTCCTGCCGGCATCGACCTGCGATCCGAATTCCCTCTCCAGCATTCAGTTTATCGGGCCGGACAGTCCGAATCCGAAATTGAAGGCGATACCGGAACAGAAATTCAACCTCGGTCCTGCCATTGGGTTCTCTTACCAACTGCCATGGTTCGGGGAAGGCAAAACGACTATCCGCGGAGGTTATCAACAAACCTTCCAGCGGGTTCTCACCAATAACAGCGGAGAGGCCAACGGCACGGATACATTCATCGGCCAGATCCCTGGCTCCCAGAACACCTTTGGCACGGCCATCGGAGATCAGGTGTTCCAGGACATCGTCAACCCCACGTCCGGGACTCCGCGCGCGCTCACACTTTCGGATTTGCCGATCCTTGTTCCCGTTCGGCCAACAATCAGCCCCGGCGGTGTATATCCGCTTGGCGTTCGTGGCCAGACCATCGCGGGAATCTACGACACGAATTACAAAGGACCATATACGCAGAATGTGAACCTGTCGATCACGAGACAGATTAACAACGCCTTTACGGTGGACGTGCGTTACACCGGAACGCTGGGGCGAAGACTGGATAGTGCCGTAAACCTGGATACTCCCAACGTCTATCACAATCCGGAGCTGCTCCAGGCGTTGTTGGATGCCCGGGCTGGATCCTGCACGGCGAATTCGCCAGCCTACAAGTCCTACACCGATGCCGGCGTCAGTCCCTGCGACGTCGCTGGTGATCCCGTTCTGTTCGATCAGATGCTGGCAGGTCTGAACCTGAATACAACCATTACAGGAACCACTGGATTCACCGCCGTCGGCACGCTGAACGGCAGCGGCGTATTCCAGAGCGGAGCGGAGCACATGCGGCGAAGCGGAACTTTTCAGTCGGCGCTGGCAAACGGCGATTTCAATACCGTCGCCAACAGTTTGGTGACAATTGCGTCACCGACCGGTGTGCAAGCGCTGCCCATCGACCCAAGTACCCTGCAACCTTATTTCCCAACAACAAATCACCCGTCTCCGGCAATGCGCGCCCTGCGGAACGGTTGCGACCGCATCGCCAACAACTTCACGATCGTACAACAGAGCACTGCTGGCGGTCCTCAGCTCACAAACACCGGCGCCCCCATTCCGCTGCGCTGCTTCCCGGAAGACTATTTGATTACCAACTCTCAGTTCAGCAACATCACCTATCATTCCAACTTCAACAACTCGACCTATCATTCCCTGCAAACGCAGATTACGGCGCGGCCGATCAATGGCGTCAGCCTTCAGGGAACCTGGGTCTGGTCCAAAACGATGGGTCTGAATGTCCCTGGCGGTCAGACTGGCTACATCGATCCAGCCAACCGGCGTCTGAATTATTTCGCGCAGGCAAGCAGCCCCCATTCCTTCCGGATGAACGGGACCATCGAACTGCCGATCGGACCCAACAAATTGCTCTTCGGCAATACTTCCGGCTGGATTGCGCGGGCCATCGAACGGTGGCAGACCAGCATTATCCTCAACGCCGCAAGCGCAATCCGAACGTCTGCAGTGCCAGGCACATCCCACCTCTATGGGAACCCGGGGTTCTCGATCGCCAGCCCAAATTGGACATTGCCAGATCCGGATTTCCAATGGTCCGGCAACTCGGGCTCGTTATACGGCAACACCTACATGAGCGTCACGGATCCGCAATGCACGGATCCCACTCAGGTCACTGCGGGGGATAAGATGGGCACAAACCTCCAGGTGAGCACTGTCTGTAACATCGTAGCTCTGGCACGGCGCAATCCAGATGGGACACCGGGCGAAGTGCTGTTGAAGTACTCCAAGCCCGGAGAGGTTGGGGACCTTGGCTTTGGCAATCTCAAGTACTTCGGAAACTGGTCTCTGGATATGGGTGCGAGCAAGACATTCAGAATCAATGAATCGAAGAGCGTCCAGGTCCGTATCGACAGCAGTAATGTTTTCAACCATCCAACTCCCGGCATTCCTTCGTTCTCCGCCGGCACGTTCGGAGTCTCAAGCAACAAGAGCGGAGAGCGCGCCCTTCAGGGCCAGCTCCGCATCAACTTCTGAGGTCTGCAATCAACCATGGGCCGTGCCGACTGTAGGCGCGGTCTATGACCGCGCACAATCTCTTGTTTATGGATACTCAATCGGAGGAATCCCAGTCTGAAAAACTGTGCGCGGTCATAGACCGCGCCTACAGTGGGAGCCTCCGCCTCGGGATTTTTCCCTCCAGACGCGTGTATTTTTCACGTGTGGTTCCCCTCACCGGGCCTGTGGCCGCCTCTTCTCGGTCACAGCTTCAGCTGAGGAGCGTACGGAGAGACAATCAAATCGACACTCACGTCGTGGTCGACAACGGTCACCTTTTGTTCCGTCTTACCGTTTGAAGAAGTAAAACGCAGGACGTAGTTTCCCGGCAGCAGGTTCGTAAAAGCGAAGTGGCCTTCCTGCTCGATCAGGATGCGGATAACCCCTCCGGAATCGCTGGTGAGTTCTATCGGTTCGGCGAAGAAGGAACGTCCCGGCGTTGCACTCATGATTCGTCCGTCCACGCGAAATCGAGGCCGCAGGTCGGCGTTGACTACAATCACGATCTCCGGCATCCCCGGCTGAACATTGAAAGCATTGATGAGAAGATCTGTCGATCCGGAAGTCATGGACTTCAACGCATAGCCTGTTGGCAGCCCGACGCCGGAAATCGACGCGTCGCCAGCCTGCAGCGGGAGTGTGAACTTGCCGTCGGGCGCGACGGGAACGCGTAGTGTCACCGTGCTGCCTCCTATGCGAATATTGGGCTGGCCCGTAACGCGAACATCACTGGTCGTGACGCGAACGTTCAAAGTGATCCGATCCGGAAACGGCGCTCCCTGCGAAGCGGGATCGAGAGTAATGCGGCCGGCAACCTGAATGGGTGTTGCCTGGACGCGAAAAAGCGATTGAAGTATCTGAAGCTTATCGTTCCGGACCAGTGAATTCTCCTTTTGAGTGCTCTCCTTCGAGACTGTAAAGTCGATCCCCGACACCTCGTCGCCTGCCTTGATGGTCACCGCTGTGGCCCTGGCAATTTCCGCAACACCGGGGTAGAACGTCAGCGAATCGATGCGGCCGGCGACGACGTGGTAACGACCCGCTGGGACCTCTTCGAGTCGATAGCTGCCAGAATCATCGGTCTCGCTCAGCGCGACAAGCATCGTTGCATCGCCGGAGTCGATTCCATCTGCGGAAACCGGCATAGCCGCCACGCGCACGCGCACCGCAGGAGTTCCATCGGGCATTCGGACAACGCCCGTAATGACACCGGTGTCGGCGGCAGGCGTGAGAATTCGGGCCAAAAGTATCGGCAACAACAGCCAAAGTGTCATGTTGGTCCTTTGACGAACGGATAATGACGCCGTTACCGCCAAAAATCACGCGAAACTTCGGGTGTTAATGCTGCAGTGTCAGAGGGTCGGACATCAGACAGGAGTCTTGCGGTCGGGGAATGCCTTGACCCAGCGGTTGATGCGGACACTGGCGCGCATGCCGTTCACCCAGAAGGGATCGTCTTTGAAGATGTCGCGCACTTCCGCTTCATCCTGTGCTTCGATGATCCACATTCCACCCAGTGGCTTGTCCGACGGAATTTCGCGCACGGATCCGGCAACCAGCACTTTGTCCTTCCGGCTATCGAGGAACGCGAAATGTTTTGGCATGAGTTGCTGACGCTGTTCGGCTACTCCCGGTTTGTCTTCGAATTGAACAATAAACAACATGTCGCTCCCTCAGAAGTAAGGATAGGCGAAATTCGGCAGGGGCTCAGCATGAATTTGCTGCAGACGTGCAAGGCCTCGTCCCCAGCCGCGTTAGCGACGGCAGTCCCTTAGTGCCCCATTTCTTAAATACAGCAACGTATGTTCGAAGCTGTAGTCGCGATTCCCCACTGTAGGGGCGGTCT
>JBGPBY010000231.1:0-11128 GCA_041481485.1 Terriglobia bacterium | reverse complement strand
CTGCGGAATGGTCATGTCGGGAGGAACCGCTACCGCTACCGGAACGGCTCCGGCCGCCGGATTCGCGTTCACGTCCGGCGGTGCTCGCGCTCCAGAGCAGACTCTTTGGGAGGGAACGCCATCGCTGGCCCTGATCTATGGCAAGATCCTCGGAATCGTTTTCCGAGCCATCGTTCTTTATTCAGTCGGAATTCTGCTTGTCGTTTACGCCATGCCGGCGATCGCTTCAACGTCCGCGGACATGAAAGCCTTCATCGATACCAACGGGTCCACGGTGGAATGGGTGATCTTTGGCATACTCACAATCCTGCTCATCCCGCCGGCGATTGCCTTGTTTACTGCGATCGCGAGACTCCGCAATACGCATTACAAGGTGACGACGCAACGCATCATCGTGGAGCGAGGCGTCCTGTCACGTGCGCTTGAGGAGATCGACATGCGATCGGTCGACGACACCGAATTTCGCCAGAGTTTCATGGAGCGGATTTTCAAGATTGGCGAAATATGGATCGTGTCGACCGACAAGGTTGCACCGAAGATGGTTCTTCACGGAATTCCCGATCCGCGCAGCAGGCGAGAAATGATTCGCTCCACGGCGTATGAGGCCAGTCAGCGGCAGTTGTTCACGCGATCCACATAATGAAAAAGGCTCGATGGTAAACATCGAGCCTTTTCCAGAGTGAACGAAAGTGTTTAGTGGCAGCTATTGAATACGCTTGCGCCATCCGAAGGCGCCAACGATCGACAAGCCGATGCCGAGCAGAATTGCAGAGCCGGGTTCTGGAGTGGTAACACCCTGGCAAGGTCGCAAGTCTGTCCCGGTAATTCGAACCGGGGTGCTGCCGCCATCGGCTCCAATTACGCCAGTGCAATCAATGTTCTGCCCATTGCGCACGGAAACCTCGAAGTAGGATGGGTGACCGCTACCCGTGGAGAGTTCATGAAAACTCGCTTCCGTGAGTCCAGTCGCATTTACGTTGAAAGAAAGCGTGGTTCCTTCGCCGCCGCCAGTTTGATCCAGTGCATACTCAAAGTTCCCGGCGCCGTCCTCATGGAGGGACCCCGGTATCCCGCCGCCAACAAGGGCAAACGTTGCTCCGGCGTTTGCCGTAATGCTACTGACAGTGATTACTGGATTACCCGTGAGATTGAATGCGATCGATTCGAAGCCGTTTGTGTTGTGAAACGTCACATTGCTCAACGCCACTGCCACAATGACATTGTTTGCACCATTTTGGGTCAGCGTGATCGTGCCACCGAGACCGCCGTTCAAGCAGCTAGTCGTACAATAATCGACATTCAGGGCGTAGATTGTGCTGGCGCTGGCGTCCGTGACCCCCGGGCCGCCAAGAAGAGTTACTGCTGCTAAAAGAAACAGGGGAATCAGAAATCCTTTTCTGAGAGACATTGGTTAAATCCTCCTAAAGTGCTAATTCGAAATCTCCGTACGGATTTAAGAAATGCATGTCAGATTCCAGATGCGAACCTCCCTTGGTGTAAACGTCCACGCACCACCTCACCAATACCTTGGGCAACAGCGGGAGCGCTGCGCTCTAAGCACTGCTGAAGCCGGTCCCATGTAAGGTCCTCCGACACCTTGTGCTGTTCCAGCGGCAGCTCTTTCTGAAGCCACTGCCATTCGCTTTGTTCCTAGGGAAGTTCCGGATTGCGGAGAAGGGAAGACCAGCCTGTAAACAGCGTCAATTCTTCCGTAATCTTTACCGTCGATTTACGCGTCATTCGAGTCGAGAAAAACCCGGATCGCGGCCGAAAGCTGTTGACGTATAGCACCTTAGGGCTATCTGGCTCGCAACTGTAGGCGCGGTCTATGACCGCGCACAATCTCGAATTGATGAATGGCGCATGGCCATAGTCGTATCTATGGCGGACTCGTGGTGAACGCCAGCATGAGAAGCGTCCTTTGTTCGAGTTCGTGGGCTTTCGCGGATCCGGTTGCGGGACTCGCGCTTGCCGAACGTTTGATCGTGCGTATGGAACGCGCGCTTCCTGCAAGCCGCCTCAGCCGGGGTACTACGTAGAATAATGCGCCCATGTTTCCCGGCTCTTCCTGAACCCACACGATCTCGCCCTTATGCTTGGAAAGTTCGACGACGATTTCCGATTCCGGAAATGGATAAAGCTGGTCGAGAAACAAAATGGCCGTGTTGTCTTTCCGCCGCCGGCGTTCGGCACGTAGTTCATGGCCGATTTTGCCGGAGCAGATCAAGACGCGGTTTCCCTCTTTGATCTCGGGATCGGAAATGACGGGAAGAAAGCGCGATTTCGAAAGCTCTGAGAGCGGGGAAAGGGCCTCCGGGTTGCGAAGCATACTCTTGGGCGTCATCACGACCAACGGTTTGCGCCATTTCCGAAGCGCCTGCCGCCGCAGCAGATGAAAATACTGCGCTGCCGTCGAAGGTTGACAAACCTGCATATTGTCTTCGGCGGAAAGCTGAAGAAATCGTTCCAGCCGTGCGCTGGAATGTTCCGGTCCCTGGCCTTCGTATCCGTGCGGCAACAAGAGCACGATGCCGGAAGGTAAGTCCCACTTGTCTTCTGCGGCGCTGATGAACTGGTCGATCACAATCTGTGCGCCGTTGGCGAAATCGCCGAATTGCGCTTCCCAAAGCACCAGCGCCTCGGGATAATCGCGGCTGAATCCGTATTCAAACCCGAGCACGGCTGCTTCACTCAGCGTGGAGTTCAGGATCTGGCAAAACGGCTGAGAATCGGCGATATGTTCGAGAGGCATAAATTCCTTCTCGTTTTCCACATCGATCAAAGCCGCGTGCCGCTGGTTGAATGTGCCTCGCTTCGAGTCCTGACCGGACAGACGAATCGGCGTACCTTCATGCAGCAGCGTGCCGAAGGCCAATGCTTCCGCATAGCCGAAATCCACCGGCCGTTTTCCCATGCCCATTTCAGCGCGCTGGTCCAGCAGCTTCATGATTTTCGGGTGCGCGTGAAAATCGGGAGGTACGCTCGTCAGCCGGCTGGAAACGTTATGAAGAATCTGGGCATCAACGCCCGTGTCGACTTCATAGTCGCGGCGGTACCGGCCGCGCTTGTAGCCGGACCAGTATTCCGGCAATTCGCGAAGCTTCGGAATCTTCTGAATCTGTCCCGCGTCTGTCTGCGCGGCTTCGTAATCACGGCGAACCTGTTCTGCGATCGGCTCTGCCTCGGTCTTGATCTGTCCGGCATAGATTTGCCAGAGCGGCGGATGGGATTTGATTGTTTTGTAAAGCAGGGGCTGCGTGATGGTCGGGTCATCGATCTCGCTGTGTCCGTGGCGGCGGTAGCCAATGAGGTCGACGACGACATCGCTGTGAAATTGATGACGGTAGTCCAGCGCCATACGTCCGACCTTTACTACCGCATCGGGGTCTTCTCCGTTAACGTGGAAAATCGGAATCGGCAGCCGCTTTGCGGCATCGGACGCAAAGCGGCTGGAGTGCAGTTCAGCCGGCTTGGTTGTGAAGCCGATGAGATTATTTGCGACGATATGGATGGTCCCCCCCACTTCGAATCCTTCGATACGGGAAAGATTCAGGACCTCCGAAAACACTCCCTGACCCGCAATGGCTCCATCGCCGTGGATCACGATCGCAACAACGTCGCGGTAGTGTTCATTGCCATATCGGGTAAGCTTCGCCCGCGTACGGCCTGCCACCACCGGATCCACGGCTTCGAGATGGCTGGGATTGGAAACCAGGTGCACTCCCATCGAGCGGCCGTCGGGCGCAGTGTACCTTCCGGTTGCGCCGACGTGATATTTCACGTCTCCGGAACCGAGCACGCTGCGCGGATCGACGTCTTCAAATCCGGCGAAGATGTCCCGAGCGAGCTTTCCCGCAATGTGGGTCATGACGTTCAAACGGCCGCGGTGGCTCATGCCAATCACGGCTTCGCGCGCGCCGTTGTTCAAGGCTGCAAGCAGAATTTCGTCAAGCAGGGGAATCAGTGCGGTGAGGCCTTCCAGCGAGAAGCGCTTCGTACCCAGATAACGGGTCTGGAGCACCTGCTCAAAGATGTCCGATTGCACCAGCCTTTTGAGAATTCGCGCGCGATCGGGTTCCTGGGCGTCTTTCTCGAGCCGATCCGTAACCCAGTTGCGGTTTTCGGCGGCCGGCATGTGCATGAACTCTGCACCGATTGTTCCGCAGTAGAGCCGGCGTGCTCTTGCGGCCGATTCACCGCCGAGCCGCAATTCCGGATGACGGACAGGAGTGAGCAGTCCGAGTGGATCCAGAGCTGCTTCGAAATAGCCCCATCGGCGGTATGCGTCGACGACAGCATCTTCTTCTCCCGCGAGCGGGTTATTTTGCGAAGCACTACGTGAGTCCGATATTTTTCCCGCCATGTTCGATAGGCTAATCAAAAACTAATCGCCTGAAACACTCTTTCATCAAGCGGACTGCCGGCCATTGGTGCGAACTCTTCGCGGTATTGCTTCGTGTGTGGGGCTGCGGCGTGAGCGTCTGCCGCCTTTCGATCGCGCCATGCTTCAATGATCGTATAGTGATTCGCCCGTTGTGTATGCTGAACGATGTCAAAGCGGAGATTGCCTTCGTCGCGCCTGCTTTCTTCGGCGAGCCGTTGAAGCATCATGGGCAGTTGCGGCTGAGGCGACGCGTCGATATGAGTAATCACGTACACCGTGTCGCGATCGGGGCGGGCCGCTGCGGCCACGGCGAATGTTTTGTAGGGACGGCGATCGATGTCGCTGATACGGATCGCTTGAAGGGCGTCCACAAGCTGCTTCTGCATCTCAGGTGATCGCTTATCAAATGCGTTCTGATCCTGCCAGCTTTCAATGAACACGTAGTGGCCCGGGCGGCCGCTCTGTTCAAAGGCTTCCAGCCGCAGGAACCCCGACTGCGTTTTACAACCCGTCTGATAATTCCGTAGTGCCGCCGTTACGGCAGATCGTGCGGAGCTGGAATTCACGACTTCGACGTACGACACGGCATGGAACGCAGCTGCCGGGAGCGGCTCGATTCGCGCTTGCGGCAACGACACGGCTGTCATCAATGTGATGGCAAGAAGCATCGATTGAAATCTTCCCATAGCCTTGGCGCCTCATTTTGAAATTTTCGGACCGAGCCCAATCGTGTATTGAAGCATCGTACCATCGCACAGAAGTCCGAGGAGGATAGTTCGTTTAGAGCCAAGCGGAGTCGAGGGTGAGGTCAGGAATTGCGGGAGACTGGACACTCCTCGTCTTTGTGGCCGAAGGACGAGCTTGAATCGTTCTGCCAGCAAAGTCTGAAGCATGGCTGTCTCATTTTTCCACCAGGGAGCATGAGGGATCCGCGACACGGGTTGAACGACTGTTTTCATGTCTGGCTTGACTAATATGCAGTAACAGGGTTTCTATTCCCAATGCCCATTAGCAAAGACGCGGCCATTTGGAATGCATTTCTGGATTTGATCTCCCCCAAACCCATGTGGGCTCGTTTCGAGCAGCTTTGCACCGAGCGCGATGACGTACGAGTGCTTTCGTACCTTCTGGGGAATCGGCACAAGATGCTGGAATGGATCCATTCCATCGGTGTGTGTATGGATCCGAAGCTGCAGAGTTGCGTGCCCCCGCTGCCGTCATTTGAATTGCGTGGCGCCGTAGGCGGAACAGCGCCGGAAGAGTTTCTGTGGACCGGACTGGTTGATCTTGCAACGCTATTCGAACTGTATGAATTACACAGGCCGGGCGCATTGGCGGCACCGAAGACTATATTGGACTTTGGTTGCGGCTGCGGAAGAACGCTGCGCTTTCTCTCCAAAATCGAGGGCCACTGCCGCGTCGTTGGGACCGATGTCAATGCCGGGCTGGCCCGATGGTGTCAGAAGCATCTGGACGGCGCCGAGGTGCATGTCAACGATGTCGTGCCGCCTTTGCTCAATATGGAGAGTGGAAGTTTCGATTTCGTGTATAGCCTGTCGATCTTCACTCATCTCAGTGAATCGGCGGCGACGGCATGGATGCTGGAACTTGGGCGAGTCCTTCGACCCGGCGGTTTACTGGTAATTACAACTCACGGCGTACACGCGCTCGAAGTCATTCGCGATTCGAAGGTGCACCAGCGTATGTTCTTCATGGACTCGGCAGCGGTGCAGCGCACGCTGGCGAGCTTCGATCAGACGCGCTTCGTATTCAATCGCTACGAGGATCCCATCATCAAGGTGGCCAATGCCGGAACAAACTATGGCCTCGCCTTCATCCATCCCGACTACATCAGCCGGCAATGGAACAACGAGTTGTTCGAAGTATGCACTATGATCCCCGCCGGAATCCGCGGCTGGCAGGATATTGTCGTGTTGCGGCGGCGCTGACTCCTTACAAGGTTTTGCTTTTCATTCCCAATTCGGGTTTGGGCGGCAGAGAAAGTCCGCAATGACACTTATTGTCATTGCTTCATGAACTTAGCCGGGAAACGGTGCGGAGCGTTTCCGTCGTTCCCATACGGACTTTGGCAGCAGCAGGCAAGCCTGTGATTTAATACGGACCATCCGAAAAGGTGTTAAGGAGTTTATCGGAATGGCATTCAAGGTAAAGGTGGTGGCTGGGGTCATTATCGTGCTTGGGGTCGGCGGAGGTGTGGCCTATTGGACCCTTGGGCGGGATGCGTCACTTCAAAGTCAATTGATCAAAGGCACGATTGAACGGGGTACGGTGCGCATCAGTGTCACGGCCACGGGAACACTGGAACCGGTCCACACGGTTCAGGTGGGGAGTCAGATATCGGGCCAGGTTTCGGCGTTGCATGCAGATTACAACTCACAGGTTCGCAAAGGGCAGCTGCTGGCGGAGATCGATCCGCGAACAATTCAATCGCAGGTGCTGACCGAACAAGCCGGCAATGCTTCCGCCAATGCGCGGCTGAAATCGACCGAAGCCGACCTCATCAATCAGGAAGCGAACCTTGCTCAGGTACAGGCCAATCTCAAAGTCGCACAGGTCTCCGAAGAGAATGACAAGATCCTCTATGAGCGTGCGCAACAGTTGATGCAGAAGGGATTGATTGCGCAAACAGATTTGGATACCGCGAAGGTCAATTGGCAGTCGGCTTCAGCAAAGGTTGAACAGGCACAGGCTGCGGTGCGTCAGGCAGATGCGCAGATCCGGTCCAAGCAGGCAAGTATCGAGCAGGTAAAGTCGGATATCGTGGGTGCAAAGGCTTCACTGGATCGCGCTCAAATCAATCTGGACCTCACGAAAATCTATTCTCCCGTCGATGGTGTCGTGATTTCCAGAAATGTCGATTTGGGACAAACCGTTGCGGCAAGTTTGTCGGCTCCCGTACTGTTTCTCATTGCAGAAGATCTCACTCGAATGCAGGTGAAGGCCAATATCGATGAGGCCGATATTGGAAAGATTTCGCCGTCTGTCCGCGTCACGTTCTCGGTGGACGCGTATCCGAACGACAACTTCAGCGGAAAGATAGCCGAAGTCCGGCTCGAGCCGTCGACGGTTCAGAATGTCGTGACCTATGGCGTTATTATCAATGTCGAAAATCCACAGCTCAAATTGAAGCCGGGCATGACCGCGAATCTCACAATGGTCGTGGATCAACACGACGACGTCTTGTATGCGCCGAACGCCGCGTTTCGATTCAATCCTTCAGGGTTGACTCCGGAGCAGATCACGAAAATGATCCAGGACCTTCCGCCGCTCCCGGCGCCGCCTGGTGCGGAGGCAAATTCACAGGAACCCAAATCCAATTCGCCTGGAGATTCCGCACAGAATGGAGGCCGGCGCGGGCGCGGCGGCCGCGGACAGGGTGGCGGTCAGGGCGGCTTTCAGGGTAGTGGAGGCGGTGGAGGCGGCCGCGGCGGTGGCAATGGCGGTGGCGGAAACGGAGGAAATAATGCCGCTGGCGGCGGCCGCGGCGGCGGCAGGGGAGGCGGAGGCCGCAATCAACGTGCCGTCCTGTGGTCGGAAGATGTAACCGGTGTAATCAAGCCGTTCCGCGTCCGGCTCGGATTGAACGATGGCACGCGCACCGAAGTGGCAGCGCCGGATTTGAAGGAAGGTATGGAAATCATCGTCGGCGATCTCAGCCAGAACACGACGACCACGACGCAGCAGCGTCCGGCCAACAATCCTCTGGTTCCAAATATCGGAGGAGGGCGCGGCAGAGGTGGTGGATTCTGATGCCGGAAAGCGCAGCAATGTCGGTTATTTCTCTGAAAGACGTTCACAAGATATATCGAACCGGAGAAATCGAAGTTCACGCGCTGCGGGGCGTTTCGCTTGAAGTGTCCAGAGGGGAGTTCGTTGCGGTGATGGGGCCTTCCGGTTCGGGCAAGTCCACGATGATGAACCTTATTGGATGCCTCGACCGTCCCACGAGCGGCACCTACATTCTCGACGGCGTTGACGTTTCCACGATGTCCAAAAACCAGCGCGCCGACACGCGCAATACGAAGATCGGTTTCGTCTTTCAATCGTTCAATTTGATTCCACGCACCACTGCCGTCGTGAACGTCGAACTTCCGATGGTGTATGCCGGGATTTCACCGCGCGAGCGGCGGGAGCGGGCGCGTACCGCTCTGGCAAACGTGGGATTGGCGGAAAAGGAAAACAGCCTGCCCAATCAGCTTTCCGGCGGACAGCAACAACGAGTCGCTCTCGCCCGCGCGCTCGCAAGCAATCCGGCAATTATTCTTGCCGATGAACCGACCGGGGCACTCGACTCGAAAACCGCAGACGAAATCATGAAGATATTCGAACAGCTCAATGCGGAACGCCACATGACCATCGTGCTGGTGACGCACGAGCCGGATATTGCGGCGCACGCCAAACGACTGGTCCGATTTCGCGATGGGGAGATTCAGGAAGACCGGCCCATCCGGCATAGAGACGAAGAGTTGAAGCTGCAGGCGCAGCTGGAGATTTAGAGATATGCGAATAATCGATATTCAAAAAATGGCTGTTCATGCCCTCGGAAAGAACAAGATTCAGACAGCACTAACCATGCTCGGCATCGTTATTGGCGTGTCTGCCGTCATTGCCATGGTTTCGCTGGGGCAGGGCGCTCAAAAACTCGTTCAGGATCAGGTCGCCGGCATGGGAACCAACGTGCTTCAGGTTCAGGGCCAGGGACAGTACTCCGGAGGAGGAGGAGGCGCACGCGGATCGACCGATCAAAGTCAGGTGTTGACCGAAGCGGATGTGGATGCCATCCGAAAGGAAATACCTGCCGTGGCCATGGCGACTCCGGTTGTTCAGGCTCAGGGGCAATTTGTTAACGGGAATCAGAACTGGTCCAGCCGTATTGAAGGTTCGAATGAGTTTTATCTGGATATTCGCGGATGGAAGATCGCGCAGGGTGAATTTTTCACCGAGTCGGATGTTCGCACCGCATCGAAGATCGTGATATTGGGAAAAACGATTGCGGATACATTGTTCCCCGGAGGAGAAGCCGTCGGTCAGTCAATTCGCATTCGCAATCTTCCGTATCGAGTCATCGGCGTGCTCGCCGCGAAGGGCCAGAACTCCAACGGCCAGGATCAGGACGACACTGCGATCATGCCTTACACCACGATCCAGAAGAAGATGCTCGGCGCGGCATTGCCGAGGATTCAACGAATCACGGTGTCTGCCATTAGTGCTGCGGCCACAGGTCCGGCAAAGGATCAAATCACGGCACTGCTTCGCGAACGTCATCAGATTCGCCCGGGGCAGCAGGACGATTTCCGGGTGAACAACATTACAGAAGTTGCCGAGGCCGCGGAAAACACAACGCGCGTGATGACTCTGCTGCTCGGCAGCATCGCCGCGGTGTCACTGCTGGTTGGCGGCATCGGCATCATGAACATCATGCTGGTATCCGTGACCGAGCGGACACGGGAAATCGGGATCCGAATGGCGATTGGCTCGCGTGGCAGTTATATTCGAATGCAGTTCCTCGCGGAGTCTGTGATTCTCTGCATGGTCGGCGGATTTATCGGCGTCTTGGCAGGAATTGGACTGTCCCTCACGATAGCGCACGTCATGGGATGGCCCAGCTTTGTTTCGCCGCAGGCCGCAACGGTTGCGTTCCTGTTCTCTGCAGCAACAGGGATTTTCTTCGGCTACTATCCCGCGCATAAAGCGGCGTCGCTGGATCCGATCGAAGCTCTGCGTTACGAGTGAGGAATAGATTTACCTGCGGTCATTTTGAATTTTTTTCCAGAAACTTGTCGACGATGAGAAGAAAGTCTTTGGTGTTTTCTTCACTGGGATAGTGTCCGAGTCCAGGCAGGGATTCGATCTGGGCCTGTGGCAGGGTCTGCTTTAACTTCGCCTGAGTGTCTGCCGGAACAATGTTGCTGCGGCCGCCAAGGATATAAATGATGGGCGATTTTATTTCGCGGACATATTGCCACAGCTCCGTGGGAACAAATCCGTTGGCAATATTGGGATCACGCTTCCATATGACACGGCCGTCGGGACGGCGCTTCGACCCATACTGGACATAAGCGCGCAGAATCTCTTCAGGAGTTCGCGCATTCGAGGCTTTTAGTTCGGCGAGCAGTTCATCCTCCGATGCCCAGCCGCGTACGTCTTCCTGCTTCAGACGGCTTGCACCGCTGTCGGCGATTTCCCGCGGTCTTTCCGGGCCGACATCTTCGGAAATCACGGCAGATACCAGCTCCGGATGCATTCCGGCGAATACCTGCGCCACGCGTCCCCCGGTGGAATTCCCCCAGATGACGATATTCTTCAATCGCAGTTGTTCCGCGAGACCGGCGATGTCCTTGACGTAGTCCTCCACAAGGTACTGGCCATTCGGATCCCATCCGGAATCGCCGTGGCCGCGCATGTCCACGGCGATCACGTGATAGTCCTTGTTGAAATGTGGTGCAAGATGATCGAAGGTGTGAGCGATCCGTCCAATTCCATGGAGCAGAATCAGCGGACGTTTTCCGTCAGCACCCCAATCCAGATAGTGAATCCGCAGATCGTTCACCGTAATGAAACGGTCCTGAGAACTTTGTGCGAAAGTGCTCATGATCAGAAGTGCAACAGCGAACAGCGTTCCTGCTACCGACTTTGGATGCATAGATTTTGGAGTGAAGCATAATGCGCGCGCCGAACGAATTCCAGCAGCAACTTCCGCTGTAGGCGCGATCAATCAAGGCG
>JBGPBY010000230.1:0-11135 GCA_041481485.1 Terriglobia bacterium | reverse complement strand
GAACGCGGCTCTCCATGCGGTCCGCTGTCGGCTAGAAGCCGGATGATGGGACAAAAATTCGTGGATTGCTATCCCACCGGCTTACGCCGGTGGCTAAGGGACCTGCCGCCGCTAACGCGGCTGAGAACGCGGCTCTCCATGCGGTCCGCTGTCGGCTAGAAGCCGGATGATGGGACAAAAATTGGAGCAAACTGGGTGGTGGGCCAATCACGAACAGGGTAATCTTTCTTTGAACTTGAACCACCACTCGCCTCGCTACTGGCCTGCGCTGAAACCCACCTACACAATTCCCGCCGATGAACGCGATTTTGCAGGGCGCTCCTCCGCCTTGCTCTTCCGATAGCCGCTCGCTCGATACACTGCCACGGGATCAATCGCGCCGCCTGCACGTTCGCGAGCCATCGCCAGAATCGGCGAGACGTCGCTGGTAAACGCGTCCTTCAAAATCGCCAGTGCCATCAGCGCGTCGCACTTCTGCTGCGCTTCCGACAGCGCCTCGCGATCAACCAAAAGCGCCTGGACATAAGCGCGCGCGAGTTCACCGGCGCTCATCATCAACGATTCGATGGGATCCGTGATGTTGTGGGACTGGTCGAGCATGTAGGCCGGATTGAAGTCTGCCGTCGGCGAAGACGCCGCGTCGACAAGAGCGTCGAAGATCAGGAACAGCTGAAACGGTTTGATTGAGCCGGCATCGAGATCGTCATCGCCATACTTGCTGTCATTGAAATGAAACCCGCCGAGCTTACCGAACTGCACCAGACGGGCCACGATCATTTCAATATTCACATTCGGAGCGTGATGCCCAAGATCCACGAGGCAGTAGGCCTTCGGTCCAAGCTCACGCGCGCAGTAATAGCTGGTCCCCCAGTCGTTAATTACGGTGGAATAGAAAGCAGGCTCATAGAGCTTGTGCTCCAGAAAGACACGCCAATCCTCGGGTAATGCTTTGTAAATCGCGCGCATGCTCTCCAAATAGCGCTCGATAGCGCGGCGCGGATGCACCTGTCCGGGATAGTTTCCGCCATCGGCAATCCACACCGTTAACGCCTGGGAACCAAGCGTCTTTCCGATCTCGATGCATTCGACGTTATGTTCCACAGCCTGCCGGCGCACGGCTTCATCGGGATGAGTCAGGCTCCCGAACTTATAGGACAACGCCTGGCCCGGCTGGTCCTGAAATGTATTGGAGTTCATCGCATCGAAGTGCAGGCCGCGCACGCGCGCGAATCCCCGAAGTTCAGCAGGATCCTGGGGCTTGTCCCATGGAATATGCAGCGATACCGCGGGTGTGGATCTTGCAAGTTTGAAGATCGTCCCGCAGTCTTCCAGCTTTTCGTAAATATTGCGGGGTTCGCCTGGGCCTGCGAATCGTGCGAATCGCGTCCCGCCTGTTCCGACGCCCCATGACGGCACGGCAACCTGAAACGCAGCAGCCTTAAGGGTTAGATCCTCGATGGAAACGTTTCGCCGGGCGAGTTTCGCGCCGAGCGCCTCGTAGTCTTCCTTGATGAAGGACTTCAGCTTGCGATTCTGATCCTCAACAAAACCGTCTTCGATCTCGAAGGCCTTCGCCATGCTCACCTCAAAAAACCGTCCTGCAGGCCACTGTCCACAGGAAGAATGTGTCCTGTCGTCCTCGACAGGCGCTGCGACAACAACAGAAAGATTGCCTCCGCGAGGTCTTCGGGCGTAACGGGTTTCCGAAGCAGAGAGCGTCCGGCATAAAAGGTCGCAAGCTTCGTCCTCAGATCGTCGTCCGATTCGTCGCCGGAGAACGCAATGCCGTATTTCGTGAGTGAAGCCATCACACGCTGTCGGGGAAACATTGTGCTTCCTTTCAGCACGGTTGCCGGAGCCACAGCGTTCACGCGCACGAGCGGAGCTCTTTCGACAGCGAGTTCGCGCACCAGGTGATTCAGCGCCGCCTTGCTCGCATCGTACGCAAGACTTCCTTTCTTCGCCACAACGGCGTTCGCGCTCGTTGCAATCACGATGGATCCTGAGAGTCCCTGGCGATTCAGAAGATTGCAGGCTTCGTCCGAGGCGATGTGCACACCGGTGACATTGACCGCAAAAGTCCGCGTCCAGTCCTCATCTGCAATGTGTCCCGACTCATCCGGTGGGACGAACACGCCTGCCGTCACGACCAGCGAGTCCAGGCCCCCATAGGCCAACACCGCCTCGCCCAGGGCGCCCGCAACCGCTGCGCGATTCGTGATGTCGCAGGACAGAGCGACGGCAGAACTACAATCGCTGATTCCGCTGGCAACCATGCCCGGAGCCGGACCGCGCCGCTCAAGGATTTCACGGACTGTTGCATCTGCTGCGCCTCTGTCTGCGTCCACGCACACCACGTGCGCGCCTTCATTTGAAAGACGGTGCGCCGTGGCCTTTCCGATTCCCGATCCGGCGCCGATCACGGCAATGACCTGGCGCTCCAGTTCCTTTTCCGGAGGCAGCCGGCGTAGTTTCGCTTCTTCCAGAGACCAGTATTCGATATCGAATGCTTCCTGGGGATCCATCGCTTCGTATTCGTCGATCGCTTCGGCGCCGCGCATCACATCAACGGCTCCGCTGTAAAACTCTGCGGTCATCCGGGATTCCCCTTTGTTCTTGCCCCACGCGATCATGCCCAGCCCCGGAATCAACACAACAGTTGGACTGGGGTCTCGCATCGGCGGAGAATCCGCACGCTTGTGCCGCTGGTAGTAGGCTTCGTAATCCACGCGGTAGGCACTTAGACCTTCGTTCAACGATTGCTCAAGTTCCTCGATGCTCCCTTTCTCGGGATCCCAATCCACAAACAGCGGTTTGATTTTGGTGCGCAGGAAGTGATCCGGACACGACGTGCCCAGGGCGGCGAGCCTCGGAGCATCGAGGCTGTTTACGAACCGCAGCATGCGTTCGTCGTCCTGGATCGTCGCAACGACGCGTTTCGATAATGAGAGCCGGCCTCGAAGGAACGGAACAATGTCGACGAGGAGCTGAAGCCGCCGGGAATCCGGCAGCGGCCGATGTTTCTGCCCGCCAAAAGTCCTGGCGCTCCGATCGTGCTCCTGAATATAGCTGGCGGCGCGATCGACGATCTCGAGCGCGGTGTCATAACAAACTTTGTCGTCGTTGCTCCACGAACTCATGCCGTGATGTCCCAGCAAGACGCCGCGAGCACGTGGATTGGTTCCGATAAGACTCTCGATTCGGAGGCCGATATCGAAGCCCGGACGCTGCCACGGAACGTAGATCACATCATCGCCGTAGATTTCGTGGCAAAGCTTTTCCTGGTGCACCGAAGCGGCAATTGCGATGACGGCATTCGGATGCAAATGATCCACGTGGCGGTACGGTACGAACGTATGCAGCGGAGTATCGATGGAACACGCGCGGGGATTGAGATTGAACGTGCAGTGACTGTACATCGGATACATCCGGTCTTCGGCCACCGTCTTGGGGCCACGTTCAGGCCCATGAAGATACATCGCTTTCATGGATCGCACTTTGTCGAGATAAAGCGATGCAAAGCTGTCTCGTGTGGAGGTCCGGAGATCTCCTCCCGACCCCTTGATCCATAGCACCTCGACGTCGACGCCTGTCAGCGGATCGTGTTCGATGAGCTTGCATGAAGTATTGCCGCCGCCTGTATTTGTAAGCGTCGGGTCTTCGCCGAGCTTGTTCGAGCGATAGACGAGCCGATCCAGCCCCTGAAGGCTGCGCACGTCTTCTTCGTTCCAGAGGTGTTTGACAAACCGAAGGTTCATTGGTCCTTATCGATCCGGACGGCGTAGACATGACGCGGACCCTGCGCGAATTGGCCCGTGAAGATCACCCACTTTTTGTCGGGTGTGACATGCACGTTCGGCTCGACGCCGCCCTTGCCGGTCACGTAGTTGTGCTTCGACATGTCCACAAGTTTTTCGCGTGAGACCGTGCCGTTCGGCTGCACGCGAAAGAGATTGATCCACATGCCGTCGGACGCGTACGCGACCTGCGACGGATCGCCGCCGTCGCCGGCGAAGATCGTGTTGTCGCGCGAGCTGTTGAAGTGAACGCTCCACCAGTCGCGATCGAGGTGATAACGGACCTCTTGTCCGGTCGCCACGTTCACGCCCGCGAGCCAGAAGACCTGACTGCGTGGCGTCTGAAGGTCGAACCACACGGTCTTGCCGTCGAAGCTCCACCACTCATGGCCGTTGATCTCCATGTCCAACGTGCGCTTGTGCATCAGACGCAGCTGGCTGCCGTCGGCGCGAATGGTCCACGTGCGTTCGAGTTCATGCCAGGTTCCCTCGTGGCAATAGAGGAGCAGATTCGGATCGACGGGATTGAACTGCATGTGGTTCAGATCGCCGTATTGAAATCCGGTCTCGAGCGCCGCGCCCGTCTTGAGATTCGTGAAGACGAAGGACTGGAGCCCGGGATTGAGCGCGCGCGGCGCCAGACCGTCTTCTTTCGTCACCGAATACTGCTGATCGGGCGTGAGATCTTCCATGCGCTTGCCTGGAAACATGCGCAGAAGTTGCGGCACGACCTCGCGGGCGGGAGGCTTGGGATACTTGTTTTCGGCGTCGATGGCGTTGCCATTCTTGACGAGCGACAGCGTCTCGTCCGCATTGACGAGGCCGCGAGCGAATTTCAGCTCGCGCGTCTTCTTCGTGTCGACGTTGACCGCCATGATCGCGCCGCCGCCGCGCGAGGCGCCGGTCGCCGCCGCCGTGTAGTAGATTTCGCGGGTGCGTCGCGCAAAGTAGCCGCCGCGTGTGGTAGTGACAATCTCCTGAACGAGATCGGCCTGGCCAATCTTCGCCACGTCCACGACCGCCGTTCCGCGAGGGGTCGTGAACATCAGCTTGTCGCCGTCCGGCGAAAAGGCGTTGTCATGAAAGTACAGCGTCGATCCACCCGCGTCGTCCGTCAGTCGTACGACGCGATGACCGGTCGCGGGGTCGATCCAGTCGCGCGGCGAAGGTGACTGGATCGCATCGAGCGTCGCGGCGGCTGCAAGAACAACGACGGCGAGGAGGATTTTCTTCATCACGGCTCCAATGAGCGAGAGTGTACTTCAAAAATTGCCTATCCTTAACAATCAGGCTTATGATTCCTGCTTCCCGTTTACCGAGTCCGCCTATGGCTATGGCTATGGCGTCGGCGCCGCGTTGAAATGATCAACCATACCGAACACACATTACTGAAACTGTACTGAGGGGAGAAAAAATAACTGTACTGAGGAGAGAAAAAATGAAGGCGAAGAAAGGCAAAGCTCCGGTTCTGATCGTAATTCTGGTTTGCGCGCTGAGTGCGACACTCCATGTGAAAGCGCAAACCGGCGGCGGCGGTTCCATCCAGGGCGCGATCACGGAAGCGCAAGGCGGATTGATGCCGGGTGCGACAATAGTCGCGACCAACATGGCGACCAAGGTCGAGACGACGAGAAAGACGAATGAGGTGGGTCGATACGTCATCGCACCGTTACCGGTTGGGGAGTACACAGTGACAGTGTCGGCAGCCGGCTTTCAAACCTTGATCCAGCAGAAGGTCGTCGTCGATGCCTTCGCCGCCGTGGACCTGAATCTGACGCTGAAGGTCGGCAACGTCCAGGAATCCGTCACTGTGACTGAGGCTCCCGTACAACTCAATACTTCCGATGCCCGCCTCGGAACTACGATCCGCAACGAGCTATACACTGAGTTGCCGCTCGCGATGGGCACAGCAGTTGCGGGTTCCGGTATTGGTCAGGGGCCCAGAAATCCAGGGGCCTTCATTTTTTGCCTGGAGTCTCAGAGGGAAATCGCTGGGGCACAGTCAATGGCGCTCAGGGCTTCTCGAAAGATGTCTTCATCGATGGCATTCCGATCACGGATCCGATCCAGCAGGGCGAAGGCCGCACCATCAGCCTGGGAGTCTCTGTCGAAGCGGTCGATCAGTTTCAGGTGGAAACCAGCGGCACCGGGGTGGAGTTCAACGGACAAGGATCCGAGAACTATACGATCAAATCCGGAGGCGGCAAATATCACGGCTCAGTGTTTGAGTTCTTGCGAAACACCGACCTCGATGCTCGAGGCTTCTTTCCAGCGATTCGCCCGGTTGAGCATCAAAACGAATTCGGCTTCACGTTCGGCGGCCCAGTCGTCAAGCAAAAGCTCTTCGGGTTTTTCTCCTACGACGGGTGGCGCTACCGCGTCATGAGTCCCACACAGTTGGCCTCTCTTCCGACAATGAAAGAGAGACTGGGAGATTTCAGCGAATTGCCTGTGGCGATCTACGACTCGTTGACGACAGTCGCGGTTCCCGGCGGCTTCAGCCGCACTCAATTCAGCGATCCGTCGCGGGGCACTCCAGACAATCCGCAAGGACTCAACATTATTCCGTTGGCGCGGATATCGCCGATCTCGAAAGTTTATCAATCGCTCTTGCCGGCGCCGACGAACTCAAACCTCCAGAACAATTACCTGGGCGCCGTGCCGGTGGCGTACAACAACGATAGCTTCAATGCAAAAGCAGACTACAACCTCACGACGAATCAGCGCCTCTCAGGACTCTACACGCACGGGAAGAGAAGTCAGCCGGGTCCATTCCGAGAAGTGACGGGTCCCACGACTGTTTTGCCTTTGCCGTACACGGAGACGCGCCTGGTTACGGAGATTCCATCCGTAGTGCAGGTGAAGCATACCTGGAATCACGGCTCCAACCTTGTCAACCAGGCCAGCTTCGGATACAACCACTTCTTTGTTCCGATCACGAACGTCACATCGGACGGTAAGTGGTCCACCAAGTCGGGACTCCAGGGCTTACCTGCCGGCGATGCGAGCGACGCTTTCCTCGAGGCGGTCTTTGCCGGCGCCAACGCTCCTTCCGGTTGGCGCGGGGCGGGCGCCAGGGACTTTGAGGACAATAACTACAACTACACACTCCAGGACAGTGTGTTGTGGGTGAAGCAAAGACATTCATTTAAATTCGGGTTTCAATACCAGCACACGTCGGATCACACGAAAACCAACGACACGGGCAGTATCCTGACCACGAACTTCAACAATGTACAGACGGCCGGGTTCAATTCTGCGGGTACGCTGCTGAGCGGCACGGGTAACGCGTATGCCAGCTTTTTGTTGGGCGCGTTGAATTCTGCGACGGTGAACGAGGATTCGGTCGTCCTGACGATCGCGCAATTCAATGCCTATTCCTGGTGGGCGGCGGACGACTATAAAGTGAATTCGCGCCTGACACTGAATCTGGGTTTGCGCCACGACATCATGCTGCCTTACAAAGAAGAAGGCGATCACTTTACTTTCCTGGACATCAACACGCCGAACCCTGCAGCGGGAGGGATTCCTGGCGTTTTGCGGTTTGGCGGAAATTCCGCGCCGGATGCTGTTAGCTGTCATTGCGGCCAGATTATCAACACGTATTACAAGGCTCTCGGGCCGCGCGTTGGGTTTGCGTTTCGCGTCAACGATAAGACGGTGGCCCGCGGCGGCTATGGGATGATGTACTCACGCAGCGGCGCAGTCGGCGGCCGGGACGGCGCGCGCATCGGGACAGGCTTGACAGGCATCAACGCCAATGCTCCGATTGTTAGTCCGAATGGCTCATTCATTCCCGCTCTCTTCTGGGACAGCGGCATCCCCGCGTATGCAAAAGGACCCATCTACGATCAGACTTATCAGACCGGCTTCAACGGAACGGGAACCGGCGGCTCCGTAACTTTTGGCGATCCCTTCAGTCAGCCGCCCCGGTATCAGAATTGGAACTTCTCGGTGCAGCGTGCGGTCACACGGTCATTGATAGTTACTGCCGCATATGCGGGCAGCAACGGCAAACAGCTTCGCGGGGGCGGACGGGGCATCTATTCCAATCAAATGGATCCCCAATATCTGGTCCTGGGGAATCTGCTCACCCAAACGGCGACGCCAGCCAACGTTGCCGCTGCGGCGGCCATCGTGCCGGGCATTAAACTGCCGTTTGCCACTTTCTCGGGAACCATCGCCCAGATGTTGCGCCCGTTTCCACAGTACAACGGCGTGAGCGACATTTACGGCGATGTGGGGCAGTCGAACTACAACGCGTTGCAGTTGTCCGCGCAGCAGAACCTGGCGCGCGGGTTGACCTTCAACGTGAACTATACGTTCAGCAAGGCGCTCGGCACCATCAACGGAAATCGCAGCGCGTATATTCAGGAGAAGAACCTTTCCACCACCGATCAGCCGCACGTGTTCAATGCGTTCTACTCTTACGAACTGCCCCTTGGAAAGGGTCGGCCGTTCAATCCCGAGAACGGCTTCATTCGTTCGGTAGTGAGCGGTTGGAAGATCTCCGGAATCAGTCGATATGGTACCGGCGCGCCGCTAGGGCCTTTCACTGCGAGTTGCAATGTGCCGCAGGCAGGTACTTGCTGGGCAAGTTATAACCGGAACTTTACTGGGGACGTGAAGCTCAAAGGAGATGGAGGAGTCGCTCCTTTCATTGACTCATCTGCTTTCGTCTCTCCGGGAGCGTTCACTTACGGTGACACGCCCGGGACGGGCGCCTACGGGTTGCGCAACCCACACTTCTTTAATCAGGACTTTACGCTCGCGCGGACCTTTCAAATTCGCGAGGATTTGCGATTCGTGTTCGGGGCGGACTCGTTCAACGTCTTTAACAACGTTCGCCTGGGCGGAATCAATACGAACATCACCAACTCCAATTTCGGAAAAGCCTCCGCGCAATCCAATTTGCCGCGCGTTTTCCAGTTCAAGCTGAGAATGGAGTTCTGACAACTCTACAGGGGTGACGCCCTGACTCACTTGTATTGATTCCAAGGGGAACAGGGAAGGAAATGATTCGCAAAGCATTCATGATGATTCTGAGACCTGGCAGTCAGCGCGAGTACGAGCGCCGCCACAAGCCCATCTGGCCGGAGTTACAGGAGTCGTTGAGGCGACATTCCGCGCGCAACTATTCGATCTTCCTCGATCGCGAAACCGACAAGCTCTTCGCTTACGTCGAGATCGAATCGGAAGAGTTGTGGGCGAAGATCGCGCAGACCGAGGTCTGCCGGCGTTGGTGGGCGCATATGAGAGACTTGATGCTGACCAATGATGACGACAGCCCTTTGGCGATCAATCTCGAGGAGGTTTTTCATCTCGACTGAGGAATGGCTGCGTTCCAACGATCGCCCTCCAGCCCGAATTTCTGGTCTTCCTTGGGCTGCCCGGGCGGCGCAGACGGCCGCATGTCGATTCGGATTTATTTTTGGACAACAGTGCCGGGGGTTGAATTGCGGTGACGGTGACCCGATCTATTGGAGAGGCGCAAGAACGAAGATCGGTCAACGTCACCGAGATTAACGTCACCGAGATTCCTTCGGGTAGAGACTATTCGTCAGGTGAGCAGGTCATGCGTAAACCCTTCGGCGTTTTAGGCGAGCTATTCTGTTCGCGCAGTGGTCGGGCCATCGAAAAAGCACTTCTACGACAAGCCGGTTTTCAGGCGCTACCCTGATTAGATGGTGGCAGCCATCACAGAAACAGGCGAAAATACGGCCATGAAAAAAGGCCTCCGCATGGCGAGGATCTTCATAGCATGGCTAATTGTCTGTTTTCTTCAGGGTGTGTTGTACACGGCCCACCGTGGCGTCGATTTACCTGAAATCAGTCTGCTCGCTCCCATATTCGCGGCTATAGCCACGTTCTATTGGTTACGCAAATTCCCAAGGTGAACCACTACCTAAGTCCCGATAAGTCGGTAAAGCGGACTTGTGAATTCGAAAATCAATGCGAACCACCACAATGACGGGATGACGGTATATCAGGACTTATCTGGTTTGGGTGTGAAAAAGGTCCCGATGTGACGCTGATTTCAGTAGGCTTGGGCTGTTCTACGGACGCTTTCGGCATAAGGAGTCGGCTCATGGTGGAATGCTTTCCTGAATTTTGTCGAATCGAAAACGTAGTCGAATTCATACTGGTACAGCATCTCGTACAACTCCCGGACGGTCGTATCGAAGAAACCCGCCACCCTGAGTATCGGCCGGGTGAGCACGCGGTACTTTGGCTGCGTTCCAAACTCTATCGCGACGCGTTCAATGAACTGCTTTCCAGTCAGCGGATCGGAAGCAGTGGGAACATGCCACGTTTGATTCCAGGCGCTTTCGCTTTCCGCTAGCAAGACCAGGCTCCGCGCGGCATCTGGTGTGAAAGTGAGGGAATGCTTCACAGTATCGTTGGCGAGCCAACTCGCTTTCGCGCCCTTAGTCAATTTGTCGAACACGAGAACATTGGGGATGCCGGTCCGGGCGGAGGGACCATAGAAGTCGGCGGAGCGCGCGATCAAGGCAGTGAGGCTGCCCGCTTTGATTTCCTTTAGCAAGCAGGTGGCGATCTCCGCTCGGATCTCGCCTTTCTTGCTGCAAGGATTGAAAGGCGTTTCTTCCGTCATCGCGCCATCCACTCTCCCGTACATATACACGTTATCGAAGAAAACCAGTCTGGCGTTGGCGCGCTTGGCAGCCTCAATAGCATTGCGCATGATCGGAGGCCAGAGCGACCGCCATACTTTGAGATCATACTTTAGACCGGCAAGCAGAAACGCAATCCTAGAACCAGAAACCGCCTTGACAGTGTCGTGCAGGTTAGAAAGATCGGCGGCGACTGCCTCTGTTGCACCCGGAACCAGCTTCGGATTCCGGCTGACGAGCCGAACAGGCTCGTTGCGAGTGATCAGTTCCTTGAACAACTCGTTGCCTATCGCGCCGCCCGCTCCGAGAATGGTCACCATGATTGCATGGTATGCCGTAGACCGACTTACTTCAACGGACAAGCCGCATCAAACAGATCGCCCCGAGAATTACCTCTCATCTGGCGGGAGCTAAGTCCCGAAGAATCGGCAAACCGTTCATTGAGGGCCTGGATTCCGGCCTCCTCCGTCTTACGTCGTTGGTTCGATGCCGATCCGGTCGTTCACGGCTTCGCGAAATCGCTGCTTGCACCCCAAGTATCGCAAATGTGCTGCAGCACATTTGCGGTATTATGCGCAGCAGAATGTTATGTAGAGTTGCTTCGGTAAGTGTTTGCCAGTCCGATCATTCCTCTTGGATCACAGCACATAAGATTTGATGATGCACCTCCTCGGCGGCCATGGCGGCCGTCGCTTTTCACAGG
>JBGPBY010000229.1:0-11179 GCA_041481485.1 Terriglobia bacterium | reverse complement strand
GCGATTACAGCTATTGTGCCGCCCTGAATACGTGTGCGTATTTATGAAACGGCCTACTAAGGGGACCTGCCGCCGCTAGCGCGACTGAGGATGCGGCTCGCAGAGGCCGGATGATGGGATAAAAATATGTGACCGTATTTGTGAAATGCTGTACTAAGTCTTTCAGAGCAACTACTTACTCGTGCGAGCCGGCGCCTTTTCCTTTGCCGCGTAATAACCAGACTTGGTCCATGCCTTAAGTTTTAGCGAGGGATCCGGCGATTCCACCTTCACTTTCACTCCCCGGCGTTTTCCGTCTTTCGCCGCGTTCGTGGATTTATACCCCACGAGATACTGTGTCTTCAGGCCGCGTGCGATCTCCATCGCGATGACCGCCACCCCGCCCTCACCATTCGGGGCCTGAAAGTCCTTTCCGCCGGTATTGCTCGCAAGCTCCTGGAGTTCGTTGGAATCTTTGGGAATCTGTTCGCACGGCATGCCGTTATTGGCAGTGCCCCAGTCGTCGCTGATCAGCAGCGAGTAAATCTGCACCGGTTGTTTGATGGCAAAATTCAGCAGTTGATCGCCCTTCATGGTCTGTTGCGTTCCGTCGCATCCTTTGTCTCCGCCGCCGGTAATGGCGATCAACGCCTTTCTCGGGTTTGCCGATTCCTTGATGGCTTCCAGACCGAGATAAATGGCGTCGTTCAGTGCCGTATTCGGAACCGCCGGAGGCAACGCGGCGCCCTCCGCATGAAACAATGCCGGAGCCTGTTTCGCATCAGTGGTATAGCTGACAGTCATCCGTGGAAAGCTGGCGAACTCCACAACAAAATATTCGTCAGCGGGATTTTTGTTTTTGAGATACGTCGGCAGAAGGTCGCGCACGGCATCCATCTTGGCATTGGTATCCATCCACGCACTGTTATCGATCAGGAAGCCGAGGCTGATCGGCCGGCTATCGGCCCAGAAGTATGAAATCTTTTGCGCGACGCCGTCTTCCAGAACCTGGAACCGGTCTTGAGACAGCAGTGGCAAGTTCTTGTTTTCCGGCCCTGTCACTGAAACTGTCAGCAACACCAGATCTGTTTCCAGTGGAGGAGGATCTGTCGGCACGGCCGGTTGCGCGGCAGCCGGGCGTGCCTGAGGATTCTGCTGCGGATTCTGCGGATTCTGAGAATTAATGCCGCGTTGACCAGCAAGCTGAGCATGGGAAACAAGAACAAACAGTGCGGTGCCGATCAACACCAATATGAAAATAACCGTGCCACGCCGGAGCGTCATTTTGTATCCACCGATTTGTTCTTCGATTCCTTTGGGCCGTAGTAACCGGACTGCGTCCAGACCGAAAGCTTCGCTGCGCCGTCGGAAGTTACTCTGACTTTTACTCCGCGCCGCCTCCCATTCTGAGCGGTGTTTGTCGATTTGTAGCCAATCAGATATTGAGTTTTCAGCGCCTGAGCCAGTTCGGCGCACACAGCGTCCACGGCGAAGGAGCTGTCGAGTGTAATGGATGCCCGGCCTCCGGAAACACCAGCGAGTAAGTCCAAAACGTTCGCAGATTCGGAAGCCGCAGAGGCGGAACTCCCAAACAAGAGGGAATAAATCTGAACTGGCTGCTTGATGGCGTAGTTGACCAGTTGATCTTCCGTGACCCCTTTGCCATTGTTAGCCCCAGCCGTGATTACCAACAGCACTTTCCTGGGATTGGCTGCTTCCTTAATGGCATCCAGGCCAAGGTAAATTGCATCGTAAAGCGGCGATTCACCAGTCATCGGATATAAACGAGGCATCTGACGGGCGTCCATGGTGTAGCTGACGACCATCGTCGGAAGATCCGAGAAGTTGATGACGAAGTACTCATCCTGCAGCTGCTTGTTCTTCAAAAACGCCTGACCGGCATCCCGAATGGCTTCATTCATCGAATCCGACATGCTGTTGCTGGAATCCATCAGGAAGCCGATGGTTACGGGGCGCGAGTCCTGCCAGAAATACGCAATTTTCTGCACCACTCCATCTTCCAGAATCTGAAACCGGTCCTGGGTCAGCCCTGGCACCGCGTTCCCTTTGCTGGTAACGGAGACCGTCAGAAGATGGAGATCGGTTTCAAGAGGGGGAGGATCCGGAGAGGCAAGCCGGCCGCCGGGGCCTATTCGAACCTGACCTGCCTGCGTCGACACAGACGCTAAGAAGGAAGGGTGCGCCAATGAAACCAGAGGCCATGCAGAAAGCACCGCAACCCCTACCACACCCCATTGTCTATTTCGTTTCATTGGCCGCGACATTGTAACAGACTTGGCGCGATCCGTTGGGCGGTGTATCATCCCGGCATGATGCGATACGTTTTGGCTCTCTTGGGCGTCGTTTCCCTGGTGTTCGTCATGCAATCCGCTCCGCCTCGGCAGAAAGTTGAACAGAATTCCGGTGCCGGTACGGAACAGAGGCTCGTTGTTTCGGTAATGGATAGCGTGGGCCGATATGTCTATGACATGAAACAGGATGACTTCGTCGTCGAGGAGAATGGGGTGCGGCAGGAAGTTTCGTCGTTCCGTAATGATGCCGACATCCCACTGAGTGTTGGAATCCTCATCGATAAGAGCGCCAGCATGCGCCTGCCACTTGCGGTGCAGGGCAAGGAAAAAGTCTCGGCTGCCTTGCTTGCAGCCGATGGTGCGGCCCGCGTTCTAATTCATCTCATGAAACCTCAGGATGAGTTTCAGGTCATGGTCTTCGATGAAGACATGAAGACCAAACAGAGTTTCACGACTGACCAGAAGAAGCTCACTGAACTCTTGAACAAGAACAACGTGGTGGGCGGTTCCACGCATCTCTACCATGCTGTCTCCGAGGCGTTGAAACAGACACGGAAGGGGAAAAACCAGAAGCGCGCCCTCGTGGTGATTACCGACGTTCACGATACCAGCGGCGACAAGATCGATGAGCTTACTGCAAGTCTCCGCGGTGCAGAAATTCCCGTCTATACATTCGGAATGCGATGGGATGCCTGGGGACTTCCCGGCGAAGATCCGGCCCAGCCCACCTTCGAGGTGGAAGTACTCAAAAAACTGGCGGTGGACAGCGGCGGCCGGTCCATCGTCGTGGACATCCCGGATCTCACCACAGACTTCACTGTTCAGAGAATGATCTTTTTTGTGCAGGACATTGCGGCGGAACTGCGCGGCCAGTACACGATCTCTTACCGTTCTTCGACTCCTGGCCCGGATTCGGAAAAAGCAGTTCGCGTTCGCGCCACATCGCCTGATGTTCAGGTGCGATCCCGCCGCGACAATTCCCTAACACCAGCGCCGGGCAAACCTGCAGGAAAAAAATAAGATCGAAAATTTTTGAATTACACCTGGCCACCGGCTGAAGTCGGTGGCCAAGGTCTGTCTTCCGCGGATATGTGGAAGTCCGAAGAGCACGCAGCCCACCTTAGGCGCGGCGTGTGACCGCGCGCAATTTATGGGTGAGAGATCGAGCGCTGTCACAGAAGCTGTGAATAAATAATCCTCGTCGCTTTCCCAGCCGCGTTATGAGCCGACCACCTTCCGGTAAGCCGACTAGAACGTCCCAGGACGTCTGCAGTCGACTCTCCTAATAGGTATCGAGAGGGTTGGCTGTGCGTTATCTGCGGACAAAGATTGTCGTCGACCTTCAGGGCCATTGTTTGGAGTAGAATCTCCGAGGGAGGTTTGAGTATGAAGGCAACAGCGAAGGACGAAGTCCGTGCTCTATTGGAAAGACTCCCAGACGACGCTTCACTGAACGACATTCAATACCATATCTATGTGCGTCAAAAGATCGAGCGTGGCCTTGAAGCGATTCAGAATGGCAATGTAATCTCACAGGAAGAGATTGAGAAGCGCATGGCCCGATCGCTCGAAAGGTAATCTGGACTAGTCCGGCATGGGACGATCTTGAGGCCGGCGCTGAGTACATTGAACGCGATTCAAAGTTTTACGCTGCGGCCCTTGTTCAGGAAGCCCATAACACTGCCGATTCCCTCGTTGAATTCGCAGACCGAGGACAAGCCGTACCAGAATTTGGAGACGAGTCCATCCGAGAGTTGCTCGTGAAGCCTTATCGCCTCGTCTATAAGTTGACCGATGAACATGTTTTCATCGTCGCTTTCATTCATGGAGCCCAGCGGTTGTGGCGCCTCTGAAGCATGCCAATCCGGGCCGGATAACACAACGTTGCAGCCGCCAAGCCGCGCGTGAGGACAATTCAAATTCGCAGTAGTATGCTCGCGCGGCCCGCGGCTGAACGTTGAGCCGTTGGGCGGATACACCGTGATTGCCGGAACCACATCCTTCTATGGCTAATGGACCACGGACAGGCGAAGAATTCAGGGCAAGAGCTGCATTATCGAAAGATGAGGCGCGGTGAGAAACGTGGTGTTAAGGATTTCACTGTGTGTCGCCACTTCGCGGCTTTGAAGAAGGGGAGTCTTAGCCCGCGTAGCGGCGGCTGTCCGCCGCCGCTACGCGCTTGATTTACGGCTTCACCGGTTTCGGAACAAAATACTTGGCCTTGATCGCTGCGTCGAGTTTCTGGCCCGCCGGCGGATTAATCTTCACCTTCAGCTTTCTCCACTTGTCGTCTTTCGCGTCATTCGTGGACTTAAAGCCAAGGACGTACTTGTTGCGCAACTCTTCAGCGAGGAGTTTGCAGTGGGTTTCCAATTGATTGACAGCGTCCACAAATTCGATGTTGCCGCCTGTGTTCTGGGCGACATTCGTCAACGCTTCTCCTTCGGGGATGTTGTAATTCGTTCCCCGGGCTCCCGTTACAGATGTGTCGCCGGGCTCCGGATGGGTTCGTGTGTACAGGAAGTAAATCGGAATATTGAGTTTTCTTGAATACTCAATCAATCCGTTGGAGGCGTCTCCGCCTGGCATGTCGAATCCGTCGGTGATGACGAGAAGCGCCCGGCGCGGATTTTCTGTCTTCTGCAGGTCCTCGAGGTTGTGATCAATGGAGGCGTAAAGCCCGTCGGAACCAAACTTCAATTCATCGACCTTGATCTTGTCCATAGGATTGCTGGTTTTTATGAACAGATCGACTGCATCGCGGATGGCGTTGGATGTCCGGTCTGCCCGCCCGGGCAACACCATGCTGTTGGCCAAAACGACATTGATGTTCCAGACCCCGTCCGACTGGGAAAAAGCCGTGATCTTCTGCTCGACGCCATCTTCCCAAAGCTGAAAATTAGTTGCTTTTAATCCGGGAGCCGGAGCTTTCTTCGGACCGGTGACTGTGACCGTAACATAAACAAGATCCTGCAAAGTTTGGGCAGCAGCGCCGACGGCAAACAGCGCTGCAGTCAGAATTAGTAAGAAAATTCCTCGTTTTGGAATCATTTGATTTCCCCTGGTTTAATTGGATTCAGTCTACGACGCCGGAGCCCTGTACCCTTGCCGGAACTTTACGTTTGGTTTTGGTATTCCCGGCGGGGGTGCGACCCGAACTTCCACCGTTCTCCACGTACCATCGCGTTTATCGTTACTGGGAGAGTAAATCAGAGTGTACTGATTACGCAATTCACGAGCGATTCGCTGGCAGATTTCGGAAACTTCGTTCACCGTTTTCGGAAAGAAGGCTTCGCCTCCGGTTAGCTCGGCGATTTTCTCAAGATCTTTTTTCGCCTTCTTGGACGGTGACTGGCTGAACAGACCGCCGCGATCGTCGTTTTCATCGAGCAGGCCGATGGTGTAGATCGCAATGTCTTTCGACTGCTTGATGTGTTCCAGCAGGGGATTGATCCCATACTTGCTGTCCATATCTTCGCCATCGGTAATCACCAGCAGCGCTTTCTTGCTTCTGGATCCATTTCTCACGTGATCCACCGCAAGGTAAATGGCATCGTTCATCGCGGTTCCGCCGTGAGGATCGATGTCGCCCAAAGCCTCGACGAGACTCGCCATACTTCGCGTAAAGTCCTGGAGAAGGGTGGCCTCGTCATTGAAATCCACAATAAAGGTTTCGTCGTCGGGATTGCTTTCCTTCACAAACGTCAGTGCGGCACTGGCAACTCTGGACCTCTTGCTTTGCAGCCTCATGCTTCCGCTGTTGTCAATCACGAGGCCTATGCTTAGTGGAATATCTTCGTGTTTGAATTCCTTGATCTTCTGCTGGACCTTATCCTCGAAGACCTGAAAGCTCGACTCGTTCAGGGTGTTGATGATCGCCCCATCCTTGGTGTTGGTGACGGAGACCGGAACTTCCACGATTTGGACATCGACGTCCAACTGGAAGGGTTTGTCGCTATCCTGGTTCGGAGCGGCCGGTGGCTTTGGTGTCTGAGGCTGTGGATTCCGCTGGGGCTGCGCAGCGTTCCCGTTGCTGAAGAACAGCACGGCAAAACAAACAGCTGCTATGAACGCTGCGGATCGTCTCGTCATGGAATCATCTTAAAGATTTGGAATCGGCTACTTCTTCTTCACCGGGGTGCCATCGCCGGTGGGGGCATAGTATCCTTTTTTGGCCCGCACATCCAGCCCGCCGACGTCCTTGTTTTCCTTGGAACTGACAACCTTTACCTGAATTTTTCTCCAGGCGCCGTCGTGGGCCGTGTTTGACGATCGATAGCCGAGGATGTACTGATTCTTCAACTCCGCCGATATCTTCTTACAGATATCCGACATTTCCGCCGATGAGAACGGGAAGAACGCGCGGCCGCCGGTCATCTCCGTCAACTGGACCAGCGCATCACGGCCAGCTCCAGTCGTAGGATCCAGAATACCGATCGCGTATAACTGAACATCCTGTTCGCGGATGTAGTCCCGGACGTTGCTGAAGCTGTAACGGCTGCGGTTGTCCTCGCCGTCGGTGATCAGGAGGAGCGCTTTTTTGGGATTGTTGCTCTCCTTGAGCTTATTGAGCCCCAGGTATACCGCATCGTAGAGCGCCGTGCTGCCTTTGGTATTGACGTTGAGAAGGCGGTTCTGGAGTTTTGTAATGTCCGACGTAAAATCGGAAGCGATTACTGGACGATCCGAGAACTGAATCTCGAAATATTCATCGTCGGCGGTTCCACTCTTAAAAAAGGTTTGAGCGGCGCGAGTCGCATTGGCGATTTTGTCCTTCATGCTGCCGCTGATGTCGAAAATTATTCCGACACTGACCGGGACATCTTCAGAAGAAAAGGCTGAAACTTTCTGAACAATCTTGTCTTCAATAATCTGAAAATTTTCCTGTTTAAGACCGCGAACCGGACGGCCGCGCGCGGAATCGGTCACCGTCGTGTCGACCAACACCACATCCACGTCCATGCGTAGAGAGTGGATCTTCTCAGGCTCGACGGACCCGTCCTGAGCAGACGAGACACACGTCACCGTCATGAGAATAAAGGCAACCCATGCGAGTACTCGTTTCTGAGCCATTGTAGTCTCCTTAAATGCCGGAAACTTCGGTTATTCGACGGTATCCCCATTATATGAGGCGAAAGTTTTTTTCCTGCACACTTTTTTTAAAAAGCAATCGCTGGTCCACCCGGACCCGAACTGTCCGTGAGGTCGTGGTATATTCGATTCTTAATTTTTTGACAATGTTTTCAGCGTGAATTCGGAAAACGCCATCGCGATCATCCCCGCTAGATACGATTCCACCCGTCTCCCCGGGAAACCCCTGATTGAGATTCAAGGTAAAACCCTGATAGAGCATGTATACCGTCGTGTTCAATGCGCCAAAACGGTCGAACGCATCGTTGTGGCAACTGACGATGAACGGATCGCCCGCGCCGTGCATGGGTTCGGAGGGGATGTGATAATGACCCGAATCGACCACCAGAGTGGCACCGATCGTCTCGCCGAGGCCGCATCGCATCTCGCGGGAGATACCCTTGTCGTGAACATTCAGGGGGACGAACCCCTGATTGAACCGGACGCCATCGACCGCGCAGTGACGGCCGCCCGGCACCGGGACGCGTCAATAGTCACTCTCATGACACGGCTGAACGATCCTGCGGATGTCGCAGACTCCAATCGAGTGAAGGTCGTCGCGGACCGCAACGGCTTTGCCCTCTATTTTTCCCGGTCCCCCATTCCCTTCAGTGGGACCACTTTTCTCCACCTTGGCTTGTATGTCTATCGCGCAGAGTTTCTGAGGGAATTCGCCCGGCTGGACCGGACTCCCCTGGAAACCGGGGAGCGGCTCGAGCAGTTACGCGCTCTCGAACATGGCTTCCGCATTCGCGTCGTTGAAGTCGAGAGCGAATCCTGGGGCATCGATACTCCGGCAGATCTTGAACGATTTAAGTCCGTATTGGGAAGGACCAATGAATAAGAAATTTATTTTTGTAACCGGTGGAGTTGTTTCGTCTCTGGGTAAAGGACTTGCCGCGGCATCCATCGGATGCCTTCTGGAAAGCCGCGGGTTCAAGATCACCATGCTCAAGTTTGATCCCTACCTGAACGTCGATCCCGGAACCATGAGTCCATACCAGCACGGCGAGGTTTACGTTACCGATGACGGTGCGGAAACCGATCTGGACCTCGGGCACTACGAACGCTATACACACGCGGAACTGACGCGAAACAACAATCTCACGACCGGCCGGATCTACGAGACCATCATCCAGAAGGAAAGGCGCGGCGACTATCTCGGTAAGACGGTGCAGGTCATTCCGCACGTTACCAATGAAATCAAGTCTGCGATTCATCGCGTTGCCGAGAATGTCGACATCACTATCGTAGAAATCGGTGGCACGGTCGGCGACATCGAGTCGTTGCCGTTTCTCGAAGCCATCCGGCAGATGCGCCAGGAGGTTGGTAGAGAGAACAGCCTCTTCATCCACCTGACGCTGGTGCCCTGGATTCCCACCGCGGGGGAACTCAAGACCAAGCCCACGCAACACAGCGTCAAGGAACTGCTTGAAATCGGAATTCAGGCCGACATCCTGCTGTGCCGTACGGATCGATATCTGGCTCCAGATATGAAGAGCAAAATTGCTCTCTTCTGCAACGTCTCTGAAGCCGCCGTCATCACTGCGAAGGATGTCGAAAGCGTATACGAAGTTCCGCTGGTGCTGAGCGCCGAGGGTATCGACGAGCAGATTGTGCGCATGTTGAATCTGCCCAAGACTGAACGCCGGATGGATGCGTGGGAAGTACTGGTCGAGCGTGTGCATCATCCAATGGGAGAAGTTTCCATAGGCGTGGTCGGAAAGTACGTCGCTCTGGAAGACGCCTACAAGAGCCTGCGCGAAGCATTGATTCACGGCGGCCTGACGCACAATCTGAAAACTCGCATCCACTGGATTGAAGCCGAAAGTCTGGAGTCCGATGAAAACTCCGCAGCGACACTCCTTTCCTATGACGGAATTCTCGTGCCCGGTGGATTTGGCAAGCGCGGCATACCCGGAATGATTCGCGCCATTCAATTCGCGCGCGAACAGAAGACACCTTACTTTGGAATCTGTCTCGGCATGCAGTGCGCGGTTCTGGAGTTTGCCCGTAACGTTTGCGGACTCGCCGACGCCAACAGCACGGAATTCGAACCGACCACACAGCATCCGGTGATTTACAAACTGCGGGATCTGCTGGGTGTCGACACCATTGGCGGAACGATGCGGCTGGGCGCATATCCTGCGAATCTCACGCCAGGGTCCCTCGCGAGCCGTATCTATCGTGCATCTTCAATTTCCGAACGGCATCGTCACCGGTATGAGTTCAACCGGACATTCGAGAAGACGCTTACGGAGAATGGCCTCATCATCTCCGGTGCTTCACCGGACAAAAACTTCGTGGAAATTGTCGAGCTTGCCGATCATCCGTGGTTTCTGGGTTGCCAGTTCCATCCGGAATTCAAGTCGCGGCCGCTTGAAGCTCATCCGCTGTTCGCTTCCTTCGTCGGCGCGGCGCATGAACATCACCTCTCGCGTTCTCGCGCCGGCCGACGGGCCGCAAAATGAATTTCAAGATCCCGGAATTCCGGATCGACCTCGAGCATCGCCTGTTTCTGATGGCCGGCCCCTGCGTGATTGAAAGCCGCGACCATGTATTGTTTATGGCGGACGAACTGAAAAAGATCACGTTGGCCTGTAATGTGCCTCTGATCTTTAAGGCATCTTTCGACAAGGCCAACCGATCGTCGATCCATTCTTTTCGAGGAGTCGGAATTGATGAAGGTCTGAAGCTGCTCGGTGAGGTGCGGAGAAATGCCGGCGTTCCGGTACTCACCGACATTCATGAACCGGAGCAGGCGGCGCCAGCCGCCGAAGTGATCGATGTGCTGCAGATTCCCGCATTCCTCTGCCGTCAAACGGATCTGATTGTTGCTGCCGCCAGAACGGGAAAAATCGTCAATGTCAAAAAGGGACAATTTCTGTCGCCGTGGGAGATGAAAAACGTGGTCGTCAAGGCGCGCGAGGCCGGAAACGACAGATTGATTCTTACCGAGCGCGGCTCATCCTTCGGCTACAACAATCTGGTGGTCGACTTTCGCTCGTTTCCCATCATGCAAAGCTTTGGCTGCCCCGTTGTTCTGGACGTGACGCACAGCCTGCAGCTTCCCGGCGGTCAGGGCGATAAATCCGGCGGCCAGCCGCAGTTCATCCCTCATCTCGCACGAGGTGGAGTTGCCGCAGGGGTAGATGGACTGTTTATGGAAGTTCACGACAATCCCGCAAAGGCCCTCTCGGATGGACCGAATGCGCTGGATCTCTCTCTTCTGCCAGGGTTGCTCGCGCAACTGGTGAAAATTCGCAGTTGCGTTGAAGAAATGTAACCCCGTAACCATTTTCAAGCGTATACCTTATTGTCGAAGTGTTGCGTCCGATTTCAGTCTCGGAAAAACGTTAAACCTTATCAGTCAATTCGAGTCCATAATCGAGTCTCGGATTGAACCAGAGCGCCAAAGCAAGGCGCTCGAAATCTCAATGGGGAGGAATAGCATGAAGAAGTCTTTGTTCGTGCTCGCGCTCTTACTGGTCACTTCCGCGTTCGTCTATGCCCAGACAGCCACCAAATACAGTGGCTCAATAGACGCACCGGCGGGAGCACCAGCAGGAACAGCAGCAACGATGATCGTAATGAATTTGACAATAACGCCAACAACCGTGACGGGGAACGTGACGGTGGGAGCCGGTATGCCGGTAGACATCTCAATGGGTGCGGTTGCGGAAGGTGGTAAGAAGATCACCTTCCAGGGTCCGCGTGCCGGCGGTGGCGGTGGCGGACGTGGTGCCGGTGGCGGTGGC
>JBGPBY010000228.1:0-11247 GCA_041481485.1 Terriglobia bacterium | reverse complement strand
TGCCGCCGCTAACGCGGCTGGGGGTGAGGAGAGCACATCCTGAGCCGCGGAGCGGCGGCAGTTTCCCATAGCCACCGGCGTCAGCCGGTGGAAACGAATTTCGACGGAACCTGAGTGCCGGAGGCACGGCAGATCAAGAGACTTGCTTGCATTGCGGCGGTGTCATTGACAAAATGACTGTTCCGCATAGTAAAATGACTCGTCGGTCATTTCAGGAGACTCCATGCCGGTAATGGGAAAAACGAGAAAGGATGTCGTTTCCGAGTTTCGGCGAAACGAGCTGCTCACCGCTGCTCGCGCTGTCTTTTCGAAAAAGGGCTTTCACGATGCCACGATCGACGACATTGCCGAAACGGCAGAAGTCGCAAAGGGCACGGTTTATCTCTATTACAAATCCAAGAAGGAAATTTATCTGGAAGCACTGCGTTTTGGCATCGAGTCGCTGAACAGTGAGCTCAATGTCAAAGCAGAGGGACCGGGTACGTGTCTGGAAAAGCTTCGGCTGCTTGCCGCCACAAAACTGGGATTCTTCGAAGAGAACCGGGATTTTTTCAATATCTACTATTCCGAACTGGGGAAACTTCCCAGCCATCCTGCCGGTCTGGAATTGGTAAAGGATCTGTATTTTAAACAGGCAAAGATTTTCGCGAGGCTCCTGAAGGAAGGCATTCGCCGCCGTGAGATCCGCAACCTGAACGTTGAAAAAATGTCGTTTGCCATTGCCGATCTCACCCGGGACGTCACCACTCAGCGCGTTCTGGGATTCTCAAAGTCCAGCTTGAAGAGCGATACCGATTTCGTAGTGGATTTCATCTGGAAAGGAATTGCGCGATGAGGGGACTTCGCTTTGCGGTTCCGCTGATTTTGCTGTTGAACGTCTTATCCAGCAATGCAGCCGCTCAGGAAACTCAATCGCGAACGCTGCCTTCGGCGCCCATGGCTTCAACCCGGGAAAGCGTCCAAACCGGAGTAGTTTCTCCCGAGCCCATCCCGCTGAAGCTGGTCGATGCCATCCACCGCGGATTGAAATCGAATCTGGCGGTGATTACCGGGGACCTGGATTCTCGCCGGGCGGAAGCGGCCAGGCTGCGTGACCTGAGCGAATTGCGTCCAAAGATCGACGGCCGCGTGTCGGCCTTGTCGCAGCAGGTAAACCTCGCGGCATTCGGATTTGCCGGTTTTTCCGGCGTTCCGCAGGTGATTGGTCCGTTCCCGGTATTCGATGCACGAGCTTATCTGTCCCAACCGCTGATCGATACGCAACGCCGTCACAACTTGCGGGAAGCGACCGAAAACAAGAACGCGGTGGAGTATTCCAATGGCGATACTCGCGAGGCCGTCGTGCTGACGGTCATGGATCTTTATTTCAGAGCGGTTACCGCCCAGAGCCGCGTGCATGCCGTCGAAGCGCAGGTGAAGACTGCAGAGACTCTGAATGTGCGTGCCGGCGATTTGAAGAATGCCGGCGTCGCGCCGGGTATCGATGTATTGCGGTCTCAGGTCCAGCTGCAAACTGAACAGCAGCGGCTGATTCAGGCGCGCAATGAGTTTTCCCGGGTAAAGCTGGAACTTGCACGGGCGATCGGTTTGCCGCTCGCCCAGGAATTCATGTTGGCAGATGCCTTGCCCGCAGGCGAGCTTCCGTCCGAAAGTCTTCAGGAATTGCTGGATCGGGCTTATGCCATCCGTCCGGATGCGAAGGCAGCCGAAGCACGTTTGCACGCCGCTGAAGAAGCGGTAAAGGCCGCTCGAGCGGAGAATCTGCCGACAGTCCATCTGAATGCAAATTACGGTGCGATCGGGAGCAGACCGGAGAATTCACACGGTACTTATCTCGTTGAAGGTGCCATTCAGTTTCCGATTTTCAATTCGAGTTCAAAAGACAAAGTCATGGACAAGGAGGCGCTTCTGAATCAACGCCAGGCAGAGATGGACAGTTTGCACGGTGGCATTGAACTGGATGTGAGATCGGCTTTGCTTCAGATGCAATCTTCTGAAGAGCAGTACAAGGTCGCCCAAAGCGCTCTGAATCTGGTGCGTCAACAGCTGGAACAGGCGCAGGATCGATTCGCCGCAGGCGTCGCAAACAATCTGGAAGTCGTGCAGGCGCAGGAATCGCTGGCGCTGGCGGACGAGAATGTTATCTCAAGCCTATACGCGTTCAATGTGTCGAGGGCCATGCTGGCGCATGCGGCCGGCGTCGCAGAAAAGTCGGTGGAAGCGTTATTCGGAGGTACGAAGTAGCGATGAAACGCGGGCAGTCCGGAAGAATTCGCATCATTATTCCCATAATTCTCGTCGGATTAATCGGCGGCGGTATCTGGGCATGGCGTCATTTGTCAGGGGCCGAATCGACCGACGATGCGCAGGTGGACAGCCACGTCTATCCGGTAAATGCGCGCGTCGGCGGCACTATCGCTGAGGTAAAAGTTGCGGAGAACCAGGTTGTCGAAGCCGGTGCCGTTCTGATTCGGATCGACGACCGTGATTTCAAAAACGCGTTGTCCAAAGCGGAGGCCGACCTTCGCGTCGAGCAGGCCGGCGTTAATGAAGCCAGAACGGAAGTTCCGATCACATCATCGGAAACGGGCGGTCGGCTTGCTCGATCCGAAGCTTCCCTGCTTCAGGCAAGATCCGGCGTCGAAACCGCACAGAAGGAATTTGAAGTCGCTCAGTCACGAATGATTCTGGCCACCACGAGATCTGCGGAAGTGCAAACGACTTTATCGAAAGCCACAAAGGATCTGGACCGGATGAAGACGCTGATTGCGAAAGACGAAATTTCGCAGCAGCAATATGACGCGGCAGTCTCCGCTTATGATGCGGCGAAGACGGCAGTCGATTCCGCAAAGGCCGGTATCGTGGAGGCGCAAAGCAATGCCGCTTCGGCTCAGGCGAAAGTTTCACAGGCCCGAAGCGCCGTCGCCGTTGCTCAGTCCGATGTCGAAGCCGCCCAGACGGGACCTCAGGAAGTGGTGCAAACGCAGGCGAAGGTCTCGACCGCGGAGGCGCGTGTGGTCCAGTCTCGCTCTGCGATTGAACAGGCACGAACGAATGTGGACTACACCATCATTCGCGCTCCCGTTGCCGGAATGGTCACGCGCAAAAACGCGGAGATGGGGCAGGTTGTTCAGAGCGGCCAGCCTCTTCTGGCAATCGTTCCGCTTCGGGAAGTCTGGGTTACCGCCAATTTCAAGGAAACGCAGTTGAAGGATATTCGCACGGGCCAGGCTGCGGAAGTCCACGTCGATGCGTACGGCGGCACCACATTTAAGGGTCATGTGGACAGCATCTCTGCGGCTACCGGAGCGAGGTTCAGTCTGTTTCCGGCCGAGAACGCGTCCGGAAACTTCGTGAAGGTCGTTCAGCGTGTTCCAGTGAAAGTCGTGCTCGATGCAGCAGCCGATACGGATCGCGTGCTTCGGCCGGGAATGTCCGTCGTGGTGAAGGTGATTACCAAACCGAAATCGTAATTTGCGCCATGGAAGAGAACACGGTTTCAGAACAAACGTCACCGGTCATGACTGCTTCGCATCCGCAGGTGAACCCGTGGATCATCGCCATCTCCGTGATGTTTGCGACTTTTCTGGAAGTCCTCGATACCACCATCGTGAATGTATCGCTTCCTCATATTGCCGGAAGCCTGTCGGCAACTCCCGAAGAAGCGACCTGGGCCCTGACCTCTTATCTGGTTGCCAATGCCATCGTCCTGCCGCTGACCGGCTGGCTTGCGGGTTTCTTCGGTCGCAAGCGTTTGCTGACGATTGCCGTTGTGGGTTTCACCTCAACGTCGTTTCTGTGCGGGCTGGCGCCATCGCTTCCGTTTCTGGTTGTCTTTCGATTGTTACAGGGACTAACCGGCGGAGTGCTGCAACCTATGTCCCAGGCCATCATGCTCGAGGCGTTTCCTCCGGAGAAACGAGGGCGGGCAATGGCGTTCTGGGCTTTGGGAATCGTCGTCGCGCCGATTCTCGGGCCCGTTCTGGGCGGCTGGCTTACTGACAACTACAGCTGGCGATGGGTCTTCTACGTCAACATTCCGATCGGTGTCATCTCGGTTCTGATGACACGGGCGTTTATTTTCGATCCGCCGTATCTGAAGGGAATGAAGCGCCGCGTGGACGGCATCGGTATTTGGCTGTTGGCTGTCGGGATTGGCTGCCTTCAATTCCTTCTCGATAAGGGACAACAGGAAGACTGGTTTGACTCCAACCTCATTCGGGCACTGGCCGTCACTTCAATATCAGCGCTGGCATTGTTCGTCGTCCATGCGTTGCTTGCCAAAGAGCCCGTTCTGGATTTGCGTGTGCTGAAGGATCGGACCTACAGCACTGGCGTTTTCCTGATGACCGTTTTGGGATTTGTGCTGTTTGGCAGCCTGGTGATGCTGCCGCTTTTCCTGCAAACCGTATTGGGTTATCCCTCGATGCAGGCGGGAATCGCCATGGCGCCCAGAGGAATCGGATCGTTCATCGCGATGCCGTTGATCGGGTATCTGATGGGGAAGCTGGATCCCCGAAAAATGATAGCCGCGGGTTTAGCGATTGCCGGAGTCACTCTGTATCAGCTGTCCTCAATCAATCTCAATGCCGGATACTGGGACATCTTCTGGCCGCAGCTGATTCAGGGAACATCGATGGGTTTACTTTTTGTTCCGTTGAGCACCCTCTCGATGTCTTCAATTTCCCGCGAAAAGATGGGAAATGCCACCAGCCTCTTCAACCTGATGCGAAACCTTGGAGGCGGCGTCGGCATCGCGTTTGTCGCGACCTCGGTTTCACGCAGCACAAGGGCGTACAGCACAATACTGTCCGAGCACGTGAATCCGTACTCCCCGCAGGCTCAGTCTGCAATCAGCGGCGCGAGAGCGATGTTCATGTCTCGCGGGTCGGACTGGGGCACGGCAACGACCCAGGCTTATGGAGCAATCTTTGGAATGATTCAAAGACAAGCGGCAATGATCGCGTTTATCGACATTATCCGTCTTCTCGCGCTGATTTTCATTGCCGCGATTCCACTGGTATTCATCATGAAACGCTCGAAGACAACGGCATCTCCGCCTCCAGGCGCCCACTGAGCATGCTACTCTTACCGTCATGAAACCGGTCCGCGTGCCCGACCTGCGGGCAATGAAAACAAATGGAATCAAAATCACCGTTCTGACGGCTTATGACACCAGCATGGCGCGTCTCCTGGATGACGCTGGAATCGATGTCATTCTCGTTGGAGATTCCGTCGGAATGGTCGTTCTCGGCTACGACACCACGTTGCCGGTGACGCTCGATATGATGGTCCACCACACCCAGGCGGTCTCACGGGGCGTCAGACGTGCACTGATTGTGGCGGATCTGCCGTTTCTCACATATCAGGTATCTGTCGAAGATGCGATGCGAAATGCGGGCCGCCTGATTCAGCAGGGTGGCGCATCCGCCGTCAAATTGGAGGGGGGCCGCCGCGTTGCCGAAGCGGTACGGCGCATGACGGAAAGCGGAATTCCGGTGATGGGCCATCTGGGATTGACGCCACAATCGGTTCATGCCTTTGGCGGTTTCCGCCAGCAAGCACGCGATGAAGCATCCGCATGCGCGTTGTTGTCGGACGCGAAGACCCTCGAAGAAGCCGGAGCGTTTGCAATCGTGCTGGAGTCCATTCCGTTCGAACTTGCAAAGTCGGTCACAACGGCCGTGACTATTCCGACGATCGGTATTGGTGCCGGACCGGATTGCGATGGCCAGGTGCTGGTGAGTCACGACGTCTTTGGCCTTCATCCGGGTCCGGTGCCTGCATTCGCCAGGCAATACGCCAGACTGGGAGAACAGCTTTCGAAGGCCGCCAGCGAATATATTGAAGACGTTCGCGGCGGAAAGTTTCCTGAAGGACAGAAGTGATCGTTTCGTCGGTTTTGGAAGTACGCCGCCTGCTGGATTCGGTTCGCAGAGACGGTCAATCCATCGCGCTTGTGCCCACAATGGGAGCTTTGCATGCAGGTCATGCCAGCCTGATTTCACACGCGAGGGATGAGTCCGATTTCGTCGTCGCCAGCATTTTTGTCAATCCCCTTCAATTCGGTCCGAGTGAAGATTATCAGCGTTATCCCAGGCCTCTCGACAAGGACGTGGAACTCTGCAACAAATTTGGAGTCAAACTGATATTTGCTCCCGAAGTCGCAGATATGTATGTGGGACCACAGCTATCGTTTGTCGATGTCCCAAAGCTGACCGAACATCTCTGCGGTGCGTTTCGTCCTGGCCACTTTCGCGGAGTCGCGACGGTTGTCCTGAAGCTTTTCAACATTGTTCAGCCTGATTCCGCTTATTTTGGGGAGAAGGATTTTCAACAGCTGTGTGTGATTCGGAGAATGGTTCAGGATTTCAATCTCCCACTGACTATAGTTCCGGTGCCGACGTATCGCGAGCCGGACGGACTGGCGCTGAGTTCGCGGAACGCGTATCTGGATCCGGTCCAGCGTGCCGTCGCTCCGGTGTTGTTTCGCGCACTGAGCCTTGCTAGAAAGATTGTGGAGTCCGGTGAAGGGAATTCCGAAAACGTGAAAGCAGAAGCGCTTCACCTTCTGCACTCCGCGGCGGGAGTTCGCGTGGAGTATTTTGAGATTGTCGACGACGAAGTGCAACCGGTCGCAACAATTGCCGGTCCGGTCCGCATCGCTTCAGCCATCTGGATTGGAACGACCCGGCTGATCGATAATGTTCCGGCGGGATAGCTTGCTTCGAAACTGTGCGCGGTCATAGACCGCGCCTACAATAGGAAATGCACGCTGTAGGCGCGGTCTATGACCGCGCGCGATGTTGGAATGTGGCCAGTTATGCAGTTACACCCTATCGTTGAAGAATGGTTCCGGATTTCTCTCGGCTCCCCGACCCCGACGCAGGAACAGGCTTGGCAGGAATTGTCGGAGGGAAACCACGTGCTGGTTTCCGCTCCAACGGGTTCCGGAAAAACGCTCGCCGCGTTTCTGCTGTGTATCGACCGGCTGGTGCGCGCCGCGTTGGACGGCACGCTCGAAGATCGCACGGACACAGTCTACGTTTCTCCCTTGAAAGCGCTCAGCAACGATATTCAGAAAAATCTCGAACGGCCCCTGTCGGAAATTGCGACGCTGGCCGCCAGCAAAGGCATGCCGATGCCCGAGATCCGCGTCGCATTGCGGACCGTGGATACCCCCGCTGCGGAACGTCAGCGAATGGCCCGGCGGCCTGCTCACATCGTCGTCACGACGCCGGAATCCTTCTATATTCTGCTGACTTCCGGTAAAGGCCGCGCTGCTCTTTCCACGACGCGCACGTTGATACTCGACGAAATACATGCCGTAGTCGACGACAAGCGAGGTTCGCATCTCGCGTTGTCGTGTGCCCGATTGGACGATCTTGTGACGAAGAGTGGCGGGAGCGTTCCGCAACGCATTGGACTGTCGGCAACGGTGCGTCCGCTCGAGCAGGTCGCCCGCTTCGTGATGCCGGACGGAAACATTCGAATCGTGGACAGCGGTCATCGCCGTGCACTGGATCTCGCCGTCGAGGTTCCGAAGGACGAGCTCAGCGCTGTTGCCAGCAATGAAATGTGGGGCGAAGTTTACGACCGGATCTCCGAGTTGATCCTCGCGCATCGAACGACACTGGTTTTCGTCAACACCCGCCGGGCGGCAGAGCGTATTGCGCATCATCTTGCCGAGCGGCTTGGCGAATCTGCCGTTCTGGCGCATCACGGAAGTCTCTCTCGCCAGTTTCGTCTCGATGCCGAAAGCCGTCTCAAATCCGGTGACCTGCGTGCGGTTGTGGCGACGGCTTCACTGGAACTGGGCATCGATATCGGTTCGGTCGATCTGGTATGTCAGATCGGATCTCCGCGGTCCATTGCCGTGGCATTGCAACGCATCGGGCGATCCGGACATCACACCGACCGGAACACCGTTCCCAAGGGACGAGTTTTTGCGACGACGCGCGACGAACTGGTCGAATGCGCCGCACTGGTGCACGCCATTCGATGCGGAAACCTGGATGTTCTGGAGATTCCGCCGTGGCCGCTCGATGTCCTGGCACAGCAAATCGTGGCAATGTCGGTCAATGAAGAATGGAGTGAAGACACTCTGTTTGAACTCGCGAAGCGTGTCTACTCGTATCGCGACCTGCCGAGAAAAGATTTCGATGCAGTCCTGGAAATGCTCTCTGATGGAATTGCAACGCAACGCGGGCGCAGCGGCGCCTTCCTTCATCGCGATATTGTGAACGGCATGATCCGCGCGCGGCGCGGTGCTCGACTCGCCGCGATTACATCCGGCGGCGCTATTCCTGATAATGCCAACTACTTTGTCGTGGCCGAACCGGAAGGAACCATTGTTGGAACCGTAGACGAGGATTTTGCGGTGGAGAGTCTGGCGGGAGATGTATTCCTGCTGGGAACGACTTCATGGCGTGTGCGCCGCGTGGAAGCTGGACGCGTCCGGGTGGAAGATGCGAAGGGCGCGGCGCCTTCAATTCCATTTTGGCTGGGTGAAGCGCCTGGCAGAACCAGAGAGCTATCGCAGGAAATGTCTCTGCTCCGCAATGAGATTCTCAATCGTTCCGATCCGGTCGAATGGCTCACGGAGAAGGGCGGGCTCGATCATGCAGGTGCGGAACAGGCGACGCTATACGTTCGTGCCGGTGCTGCAGCCTTGGGCGGCGCGATGCCCAATATTCAGCCGGGAGCCATGACTGTTGTCGCCGAACGGTTTTTCGATGAGGGTGGCGGCATGCAACTGGTCGTTCATGCGCCGTTCGGATCGCGAATCAACCGCGCATGGGGACTGTCGCTGCGCAAACGGTTGTGCCGCACCTTTAATTTTGAGCTTCAGGCCGCTGCAACCGACAATGGCATCGTCATCTCGCTTGGTGAACAGCACAGCTTTCCGTTGGATACGATTTTTGAATTTCTCGATACGCACACCATTGAAGACGTGTTGATCCAGGCGCTCCTTGCGGCTCCAATGTTCACCGCACGGTGGCGCTGGAATGCATCGCGCGCACTGGCAGTCCTTCGATTCTCCGGAGGGCGGAAAGTGCCGCCTCCGATTCAACGGATGCGATCGGACGATTTGCTGGCCGCGGTATTTCCGGACCAGGCGGCGTGCGGCGAGAACATTGTTGGCGATATTCGCATTCCAGATCATCCTCTGGTGTTTGAGACAATCCGGGATTGTCTGCATCAGGCGATGGATCTCGAGGGTCTCCGGAGCGTGCTGGATGGAATTCGAAACGGAGCCATCCGTGCAGTGGCGATCGACACGGCAGAGCCTTCGCCCTTCTCTCACGAAATCTTGAATGCGAATCCCTACGCGTTTCTCGATGATGCGCCGCTGGAGGAGCGCCGCACGCGGGCTGTTCAAATGCGGCGAACTCTTGGAGTGGATGCCGGAGAAGTCGGCGCTCTCGACCCCGCAGCCATTGAAGAAGTCCATTCCGAGTCATGGCCCGTGGTCCGCAATGCGGATGAACTCCATGATGCACTCCTGACGTTAACGGTCTTGCCGCCGCATCCCGAATGGGCCGAGCTGCATTCCGAATTGCTCAAACAGCGGCGGGCAACGACTTTGCACCGTGCGGAGTCGTCATTCTGGGTGCCGGCTGAGATGTTGTCGACGGCGATGCGTCTTTATCCTGGAACTCAATTGAAGCCGGAAATTGAGTCCGTGGAACGTGATCCTGCCGCAGACCTCGAGGCAGCGGCAGTGACGGTGATTCGCGGATGGCTGGAATCCACTGGTCCGCAAACCGCATCGGGTTTGGTCCGCCTCCTTGGCATCGATCGGGCAGTTGTCGACATTGCGCTTGCCCGTCTGGAAGCCAGTGGACAAATTCTTCGCGGCCGTTTCACTCCAGCGGCCCGCCATTCCGATGCGGAAATGGAATGGTGCAATCGCCGTCTGCTGGCCCGGATTCATCGGCTGACGATTGGGAAATTGCGCCGGGAAATTGAACCGGTGTCTTCGGCAGATTTCATGCGGTTCCTTTTCTCATGGCAGCACGTGACGCCCGGAACGCAGCTGCATGGTACGGATGGATTGTTCCAGATTCTGAAGCAGCTTCAGGGTTATGAAGTCTCGGCGTCTTCATGGGAATCGGAAGTGTTGCCTCGACGCGTGGCGCGTTACAGTCCGGATCTTCTCGACCAGCTTTGCTTGTCTGGTGAAATCATGTGGGGCAGGCTTTCCCCGCATCCCGCATTCGCCGTGACGGTGGAATCGTCTCCGCGCGGCCGGCGCGTGCGTCCGACTCGAGTGGCCCCTGTTGCCATATTTCTTCGTGAAGATGCATCGTGGCTGCTGCAGTCGGGCCCGGCCGAGGATATTTCCTTAACGCATCCGGCGCGCGATGTTGCCGACGCGCTGAAACAACGCGGGGCATCGTTTCTCCCGGAGTTGGTAAGGGTGACAGGAAGACTCGCGAGCGAAGTTGAGGACGGACTATGGGAACTCGCCGCCGCCGGACTGGTCACCGCCGACGGATATGAAAATCTGAGAGCGCTGGTGGATCCGAAACGCCGAGGCAGCTCCAGCCGTACTCGCGGGAGAGCGCGCCATGCAGCAGGCCGCTGGGCCCTGCTGCAGACCGCTCAGTTGGCGTCACAGTCCGAACGGACATCGGCATTTGCGCGCCAGCTCCTCGGGCGCTGGGGAATTGTTTTCCGCGATCTGCTGGCGCGCGAAACTCTGGTGCCGCCATGGCGGGAATTGCTATTGGTGTTGCGTGCAATGGAAGCCAGAGGCGAGATTCGCGGTGGGCGGTTTGTGAGCGGATTCCCCGGCGAGCAGTTTGCGCTTCCGGAAGCTGTGGATCTGGTCCGGGCTCTTCGCCGCAAGCCGGAATCTCAGGCCTTACGCATCGCTGCCGCGGACCCGCTCAACCTGGCTGGAATTGTCATTCCCGGTTCCCGAGTCAGTCCGCTCGCAGCCCTGCCGGTCGAACTGCTGACGGCGTGAATATCAGCGAATGGACGCCAGCTTTTCGAGAGTCTTTGCATCTTCTTCGCCGCCGCAGAATTTTCTTAATGCCTTCTGGAAGATATCCTGAGTTGGATTGGCTCGGCCGAAGAGGGTCATACAGGATTTGAATTTGAAGTTGTCAGGATAGCCGAGAATTTCTGCCAGAGTCTTGCCGCTGATCTGCAGCATCAGTTCAATGCATTCCACCAGACGCGGTCCCAGAATCTGGTGCTCCAGATAAGCCTGAGCCTCTTTTAGAGAGACGATGG
>JBGPBY010000227.1:0-11249 GCA_041481485.1 Terriglobia bacterium | reverse complement strand
CGTTGATTAATGGCCCTGGTGACATTGACGAATGACCATTGGATCACGTGGCCATTTGGTCATTCATCAATGTCACCAGGGCCATTAATCAACGCACAACAGACTATTTGACACATTTGAGGGTCTATTTGTGCCGCGGGTCATCCGCCGGATTGACGTACTTGAACTCCACGGGGCCCTGTCCGAATAGAATGATCGTGGACTCCTGGGTTGTATAGGCAAAGTGGTTCATTCCTGCGGGCATCAGCGCAAAGCCGCCGATCGGAAGGGTCTTGTTCGACGCAGCGCTCTTATTGAGTTTTTCACCCATCCCAAACGTGACCGCTCCGGAAACAACTGTAACGTTCTCATCCGTGGGGTGAGAGTGCGCGGGAATGGAATAGTTTGCCGGAAACTTCAGACGAACCGCATAAGGCGCCGGCTTACCGGGGTCGCCCGACAGCACTACAATTTGAGCGCCAGGTGGCAGCATCGGCGGGGCCGGACCCCAATTGGCTTCATTCAACGCGGCAATCACGTGAGCCTTCTGGGCGGTAACCGGAGCGACAAACCCGCCGGAGGCCAGAATGGCACTTGCGGTAATCACGGAAACGATGGTCTTCATGAATCCTCCTTGTATTGGCGGCGGCTTTGCCGCAATTGAGGTTCACAGTAATTCGTTCGAAGAGTCCCTCGCATCCCCTGAGCAGGTCATTTTTCAAGAGTTCATCCAATGGCCCGATCGGGCCATCCTGGAATGGATGTCCCTACTTCAGAATACCACGCCGCGCGGCCTGAGCGACGGCAGCGGCACGCGACGACACACTAAATTTGCTGAAAATATTGGCAAGATGACGGTGGATCGTGTGTTCGCTGACAAACAGCTTTTCCGCAATCAGCGGATTGCTCAAGCCGCCGGCGACAAGCCTCAACACCTCCAGCTCCCGTGCGGTCAGTCCTGCCGTTCGATCAGTCGTATTCTTCGATTTTGCAAACGTCTGCATCAGCGCGCGCGTACGAGAAAGCTCAAGGTCGGACTTCATCTCAGCGAACAGATCTATGGCACGCTGGGCTTCCCGGACTGCCGCATCGGGGAGTCCGGATGCATCCAGTGCGCGAGCAAGTTCGACACGGGCCCGCGCCAGTTCGAACAAAGCGCCACCTTGCCGAAAAAGGTCGACCGCATCTTCAAAGGATCGGCGCGCCTCGGCGATTTGTCCGGCGGCCAGCGCCAGACGGCCGGCACCCATCGAAGATGCGGCTTTGAATGGAACGGTGTCGACAATGTGTGAAATGGACTCCATCTCTGTTTGGGCCGTGCGCGCAGCATCGATGTTTCCCGTACCGATCAGCGCACGAATCAGAAGATCGAGCCCATTTCCTCGATCGGTACGATTGCTCGGCAGTACACGCCTCAGATATCTTTCGGCTTCGGCAGCCGCGGCAGGCATGTCACCTCGGTCAAACGCCAATTCCGCAAGACCCAGCAAGGCGAGCGGATGAGAACCCGACTGCTCGAAAAGGGATGCCGCTTCCACCAGGCGGCCTTGCCGGCGTCGAAGTTCCGCAAGCCGTACCAGGCCTTCCGCGGTCATCGCCGCCCTTGACGATGCGAGTTCTTCAGTCGCGGCCAGCAGTTCGCTTTCTGCTTCGCCCCATGTGCCCCGCCACATGCAGATCGATGCGTATTGCGTGCGGCACACTGCAAACAGCGGACGCAATCCCCACTTCAGGCAGAAAGCTTTCAGCCGCGTGCACCACTGGTACGCGCGATCGTAGTCGCGCACGCGATCGCAAGCCGCAATCATGTAACAGCAAGACAGTCCGATCGCGACAAGGTCCTTCATTTCCCCGGCTACTACTGCCGCATTCACCTCATCGAGTGCGCCCATTCCTTCGGCCACTGCGCCGGATACCACCAGCGCCATTCCCGCAACAGCGCGGCCCAGCATCTCCATATCGATGCTTCCCGCGAGCTGAGCAATTCGAATTGCCTCTTCCGCATGTCGGTGCGCCCGTCCCGGGTCTCCGTCGTCCAGCAGAGCGAGAGCACCTTCGCGGCATTCCAGCCACGCCTGATCCACACAAGGCGGCAAATCCTTCAAATGCCGCCGGGCACGCTGGAGCCAGCCGTTGGCAATGGCAGTTTCACCGCGAAACGCCCAGCAGTCCCACGCCAGCCAAACGGCAATGCGTCCGGCGCCTGCTCGATTGTCTTCTTTGAGAAAGAGCCGATATGCCCGCTCCCGGGCATCAAAAACAACTTCAGAAAGGTCCAGCCACCATGCCGCCAGTCCCAAACCTTCAAGCGACTCCGCGGTTTCGCGGTCGTGCAGCGCTTCTTCGAAAGCCTCGCGGGCTTCGCGCCATGCGCCGCGTGCCAGGGCATCAGCGCCTCGATGGTGTGCAGGTGACGTTGCAGACATTGGGAGTTCGATGTTAAACCGCCCGGACTTTGTGCCGCAGCGAAAAATTGAAGCGGTTATTGTGATAACTTGCAGGCTCAAAAAAAAACAGAGGGCACCGTCATGAAATTCATTTCCATTGTCTTTGCTGCGATTCTTTCAGGCATTCTAATTTCGAGTTGCAAGTCCGCGCCAGAACCGGAGAAAGCTGCAACTTCGTCGGCTGCAGCAAACAAAATGTCGGTTGCAGAAATCGAATCCCCCGCCCCAACCGGCAGCGCTGAACCGAACCTCAGCACCGGACCTGACGGTCACGTTTACCTCAGCTGGATTGAATCCGAAAATAGTACAGCCAGCCTGAAGTTCTCTGTGCTGGATGGTGAAAAATGGACTCCAGCGGGGACGGTTGCCACGGGACAAGATTGGTTTATCAACTCATCGGACTTTCCTTCGCTCATTGCCATGTCGAATGGAACTCTGGCGGCACACTGGCTTGGCAACAACAAGGAAGGTACCGAGGCGTATAACGTCAATATTGCCATCTCGCGAGATAACGGCAAGACATGGTCGAAGCCCTTCATTCCTCATAGCGATCGCAGCGTGAATGAACATGGATTTGTCTCTCTCGTCGCGCTCGGACCTGCTCAACTGGGAGCGGTATGGCTTGATGGGAAGAAGATCAAAGATGAGGTCGGCGACATGGCGTTGCTTTACACCACAATGGATCTCGACGGCAAAGTCGGGAAAGAAACCGTGCTCGACGGAAGAGTGTGCGAATGCTGCCAGACTTCCGCGGCAGTTACGCCAGATGGACTCATTGTGGCGTATCGAGATCGCAGCGATAAGGAGATTCGAGACATTTCAACGATCCGCCAGGTGAAGGACAACTGGACAGCTTCGCAGATTGTGAATCCCGACAATTGGGAGATCGATGGCTGCCCCGTTAACGGCCCCGCCGTTTCGGCTTCCGGAAATAACGCCGCGGTTGCCTGGTTTACGGCACCACATGACGATGCGCAGGTCAACGTCGCGCTGTCCTCGGACGGAGGTAAAACCTTTGGACATCCGATCCGAGTCGATGGAGGCACTCCGGTCGGCCGAGTTGGCGTGGCATCTCTGGAATCGGGAGGCGCACTGGTCAGCTGGGTCGAACAGGCAGACAGCGGGACTCAGGTGCGGCTGCGTCGAGTCGAAGCCTCCGGCGCCCTGGCAGAAGCTCTCATTCCATCGGAAAAGAGTAGCTCCAGCTTCACCGCTGTTCCACGAATCACTAGAAGTGGAAACCGTGTTGTCGTGGCGTGGACGGATAAAGAGAAGCCTTCGAAGGTCCACACGGCAACGGTGAAGCTGGATTAAAGATTCTCAATCTCGATCGGTTCGACAGAATCCGCAAGGTTGAACCCGAACACGCGTGAGTAGAAATATAGCTCCGCTTCGGCGGCACGCTGGATGTTCGCGGCCTGGCGAAATCCATGCCCCTCCTCCGGAAACAGAATGTATGCAAATGGAAGTTTCTTCGCGCGCAATGCTTCGACAAATGTTTCGGCCTGACCCGGCGGCACGACTTTGTCTTCTCCACCTTGAAACAGAATAACCGGACAGGACAATTGATCCGCAAAATGAATAGGCGAACGAGATCGATAGATCTTCTCGGCTTCAGGATAAGGTCCAACCAACCGGTCGAGATAACGCGACTCAAACTTGTGAGTGTCGGCGGCGAGCGCGGTCAGATCTGCAACGCCGAAATGACTGGCTCCCGCAGCAAATACACTATGAAAGACCAGCGCGCTGAGCGTTGTGTAGCCGCCGGCGCTGCCGCCTCGAATTGCCATGCGCCTGGGATCCACGTCTCCGCGGTCTGCAAGATACCGGGCGGCATTGATGCAATCATCCACGTCGACAACGCCCCAGGATCCATTCAGCCTCTCGCGGTACTCGCGGCCGTAGCCTGTGCTTCCTCCATAGTTCACATCGACCACCGCAAATCCGCGCGTCGTCCAATACTGAACACCAAGCTTGAGACTGGATCCCGCCGAACTGGTCGGACCGCCGTGAATGAACACAAGTAGTATTGGTTTCTCGGAGGAAGGTCCGGCAAAACTCCTGTTGGCAGGCCGATAGAACAGACCAAAAGCAGTTCGGCCTCCGGTTGTCGGAAATTCGATCGGCTCGGGAACTGAAATATCGCCCCGGTCGAATTCAACCGTCGTGCTGCTCTTCAACACTTCGATGCGGCGCTGTGAAACATCCAGCGAAATGATCTGCGGAGCAACCGACGCCGACGCCGCGATGACAAATATTCGGTTCTCTCCATCCGTCTGCACATCCGCTAATGCGGTGAACGGTAAATCGATGGGCTCCAGACGGCCGTCATGGAAAAGAATCGCAAGATAGTCGAGTCCGTTCTTACTGACGATGCAAACGATTCTTTGCTGCGATAGATATGCATATCGCGAAGTACCGAACACCCAGTGCGGTATCCCAAATTCCGCAGGAGATGGGGCGAGCGGTACAACATCATCGTTGCGAAGCGTGTAAAGATTCCACCAGCCGCTTCGGTCCGAAACAAAATGAAGATTCCCTTCGGGACTCCACGACGGATGGACTACCGATTCATTCGGACTTCCGGCAATGTGCCGCACGTTGGACAAGCCGTGCACGGAGTCGAAATCGGCCGTCCAAAGATCGGAACCGTCCCATGGCATGTTGGGATGATCCCAGGTAAACCAGCACAGACGTCTTCCATCGGGACTGAAACGCGGAGCGGCATAGAAGTCGTGGTGCGGAAGGGTTGATGTAAGGCTTCTCTCAGGGTGGGAGCCATCCACTGAAATAATCGCAAGTTCGTTGATGGGTTCACGCGTTTGTCCATGTCCTTCGCGAACGCACACGATGCTCTTGCCGTCCGGGCTCACGCGGGAGTCGGCATACCGGAATGCTATAGTCCCGAGGCCCTCTCCCAGTGGCAGAGGATCTGGAGACGACAAAGACTGACCATACAAGAGCTGGTCACTGAAGTTGCTGAAAAAGACCTTATCCTCATGTGTCGTGTACGCGCCGCCACCGTACTCATGAACTCTTGTTCGAACGTTGAATCCCGCCGGGGTGACATCGGAGTTTGCTCCCTGAGAATGGCGCACGATGACAACACGTCCGCCTTCCATCGGACGGGATTCGGTCCAATAAAGGCCATGGCTCGTGAATTCCAACTGGCTGAGTCCAACGCCTGCGGATGTTAGAACGGAAGATGTAATCGGTGACTTCCACGAACCGTAAGACGCAACGGATTTGCTCATGCGTGAAGCGCACGGCTGGCGGATGCGATCGTTCGATCGATGTCGTCTTCCGTGTGAGCAGCGGAAATAAACGCCGCTTCGAACTGTGACGGCGGCAGATAAATACCCTGATTCAGCATGGAATGAAACCACGCATTGAATCGATTCACGTCACAGGATTTTGCGGAATCAAAATCCGTCACGTCCTTGTCCGTGAAGAAGACTGTAAACATGGATCCCACTCGATTGACGCGCGCAGGTTTTCCGGATTTCGCGATAGCGTCGTCCAACCCTTTCTCAAGCCGGGAGCCAAGCTTCTCAAGTCTGAGAAATGGGTTTTCTGATTCCATCCGCCGGAGAGCCGCCAGCCCTGCGGCAACGGCCAACGGATTGCCGGACAACGTTCCAGCCTGATACACCGGCCCTGCAGGCGCCACCATTTCCATAATGTCTGAGCGGCCGCCATAGGCGCCGACCGGCAACCCGCCGCCGATCACCTTTCCGAGAGTGGTCAAATCCGGACGGATGCCGTAGAGCTGCTGCGCACCTCCGGCGGCGACGCGGAATCCGGTCATCACTTCGTCGAAGATCAGCACCGTGCCGTGACGCGCTGTGATGTCGCGCATGGATTTCAGATATCCGGAATGCGGCGGCACGCAGCCCATGTTTCCAACGATGGGTTCCACGATAACGCAGGCGATTTCATTCCCTCGGGAGCGAAACTCCGCTTCCAGTGCGTCAGCATCATTGAATGGAAGCACAGTTGTCAGTTCGGCAAGAACTTTAGGGACGCCGGGACTGTCCGGCAATCCAAATGTGGCGACGCCGGAACCCGCCTTCACCAGAAGACTGTCGCCATGTCCGTGATAGCACCCATCGAATTTGATGATTCGGTCGCGGCCGGTGAATCCCCGGGCGAGGCGGATGGCGCTCATCGTGGCTTCGGTGCCGGAATTCACCAGACGCACTTTTTCCACCGAAGGCACCAACATGCAAATCAGTTCGGCGAGATCAACCTCGCGTTCCGTCGGCGCTCCGAACGAAGTTCCGATGTCGAGGACTTCGCGCAGCGCATTCATCACCTCCGGCTGCCGATGACCGAACAACAACGGGCCCCACGATCCGATGTAATCGATGTATTCCTTTCCGTCAGCGTCCCAGATGTGCGAGCCATCACCTCTGGCAATAAACAGCGGGTGGCCGCCGACTGAACGGAAGGCGCGCACGGGGGAGTTCACCCCGCCGGGAATGCGCGCTTTTGCGCGGGCAAACAGATCGTCAGATCGAGTCATAGTGATTTGGCGAGTTCGAGTGCGTAGTAGGTAATAAGAATATCGGCTCCGGCGCGTTTGATCGCGGTGAGTGTTTCCATTATCACGCGATCCCGGTCGATCCATCCGGACTTTGCGGCTGCTTCGATCATCGAATATTCCCCACTCACCTGATAGGCGGCGATGGGAAGTTGAAATTGCCGGTGCGCTCTCGCAATGATATCGAGATACGGCATGGCCGGCTTGACCATGACGATATCCGCGCCTTCCTGAATATCCAGCGCGATCTCGCGCATAGCCTCGCGGGAGTTGGGTGGATCCATTTGATAAGAACGACGGTCGCCGAACTGGGGTGCGCAGTCGGCCGCAGTCCGAAACGGGCCGTAAAATGCGGATGCATATTTCGCCGAGTAGGCCATGATCGGCGTGTTCGAGTAGCCCTCACGATCCAGCGCGGTGCGAATCGCGGCAACGCGGCCATCCATCATGTCCGACGGCGCCACGATATCGGCTCCGGCGACAGCGTGACTGGCGGCGGTCTCGGCAATCAATTTCAGAGTGGCATCGTTATCGACATCGTGATGCCGAATAACGCCGCAATGTCCGTGCGAAGTGTACTCACACAGGCAAACATCCGTCACCAGAACAAGGTCGCGAACGTTTTGCCGGATGGCACGGAGCGCATTTTGAACGACTCCGGACTCGTCGGATGACTCCGATCCGGTTTCGTCCTTGTGTGAAGGCAGTCCAAACAGCAGAATTCCGCCTACACCGAGCTTCTCGGCCTCCCGCGCTACTTCCACTGCACGATCAATGGATAGATTGAACTGGCCCGGCATGGAAGATATTTCCTTGCGGACATTCTTTCCTGTCCCCACAAAGATCGGATAAATCATCGCATCCGGCGTCACGCGGGTCTCGCGAACGAGATTGCGCAGCCGCTCTGTTTTTCGCAAACGCCGCAGGCGTTGAATGGGAAATGCCATTTAGAAAACTCGATCCGGCCGTTGCAGGGTTCCTAAGGAGCCGATATTTTTCAAATTAAATGCGAATCGCAACTTGTGCTCCTGTCGGGCGCCGAGATTGAACTCGCTGAATTCCACGCTCACACCCCAGCACTCGCTATTATAGCCAAGCTGTGTCGTGGCGCCCTGAAACTGGCGTGACTGAACGTCGTAGCCAACGTTTGTCGTCACGGCGAATCCCCGGCCATACAGATTGCCGTAACTCACCATTCCATGGAGCTGGTTATTCGAAGCCTGCAACAACGTCGCTTTCGTAAATGCGTAAAGAATACTGGAGCTCCACTTCCCGCGGGCCAGGGTGTTGCCAATGACTGCGCTCCGCGCTGCATGCAGCTGCGTATCGTAGTCGACCTGAACTTCAACCGCATTCGCTTTGTTGGGCGTCAAACGGAATGTCGAAACAATTGGCGAGTGATGGCGCGGACTATCGGCAAAGGATGCGCCCGTCACGCTAAGCAGCGGTTCAAAGACGTTTCTCTGGCCGTCTATGAATGCTCCTCCAAAAGTCGGATCGAAGTATGCCACCTGAGCGATGCGCCATCGGAGCAACTCACGGTCACCCATGATTCTGTTCGTTATTCCGTATTCGACCTCGCTGGTATTTGCGACCAGATCGATATCGTCCACTATGATGGTTTCCCGAAATCGATCCGCTCCGGTAACGTATCGATATTCCACCGTCGGCTGGATTGTGTGACGCCACGTCCCGTATGACTTGGTGAGTTCAGGTCCGGAAAAACTCGCGGTGTAGTCGAATGTCGAGCGCATCAACGCACTCTGCTCCACGGCGGGTTGCAGAGAATGCGAGTACGCTGTTTCCCGAAATCCGAATTCCTGGCTCAATTCAAAGGCATTGCCTCGCCATATCGGAGTCTGAATGGAAGGATGGAAATCGAACCGTTCTACGAATGCCGGAGTCGAAATGTTGGCGTCGCGCCGCGAAATTCCGGAGAAGCTGCTATCAAATCGGAAGTATGCCGGAAAATTCTGAAAGATCTGCCGCGAGTTCATGGATCCTTCGATCGAAGGGAATTTCCTGAGCACGACGGACGGTGCGACATGGAGGTATGCATCATGGCTGTACAGCACATTGATACTGGAATTCGGCATGTTGGTGGATAAGAAACCGGTCGAGCGATTGATCGGAGAAACGATCGCACTGAAACTCTGGCCCCATACCTGGCGGAATGTCACCGAACTGTCGGTTTCCAAATCGATGAGCGAACGGGAATACTTTCCCCAGTTCGAAAAGGATTCCACCTTAAGGCTGTATCCCCCCTGCGCCAGCTTATCTTTTACAAAGAACGTATTGGCGCTGATCCAGCCGGTTGCTGTTGGTTTTGCCCGAAATCCAATGTCTCCCGCAGCGCCACGCTTACTGAAATATTCACCGGTAAAGGAAGCGTCGGCATTGTCGCTGATGACATAGAAAAACTCATCGTGTACGCCAAAGCCCTTGGTACTCGAATTCGAAATGGACGGTATCAGAAATCCTGTGGAGCGATCCTTGGATTCGCTCGGCGCGGAAATGAAAGGCACCCAAAACAAGGGTACGCCGTGGAAGCGAAATGCACCGCCGGTTCCTCGGATCCACTGGCCCTGACGAAACCAGGCGCGGGCGAGCGTGAATGTCCAGCACGGTTTTGACGATTCGCATGCCGTAATGGTGGTATCGCGAAATTCCCAGCTGTCGTCTTCAAATTTTTCTGCAATCCTGGCTTTCACGTGAAACCCGGGATCTAACTTTCCCGTCGCGTCCCAAATCTTTCCGGCTTTGGTTTCGACGTTCATGTTCATGTGGGTGCCATCTATCTGCTCCGCACCTCGCGTGAAATGAATGTGATCTCCTGCGGCGACATCTCCGGTAACCTTATCGTAGTGAATCCAGTCGCTTTCAAAGCGCATGTCCTGATAGACCAGAACGCATCCACCTAAACAGCGGACGAATCCCTGATCAGAGTCCAGGGTTCCGTTACTTCCGGTAAAAGTGATCTCCGCGTTTCCGGCCTTCTGCTGTGGCGCAAGCAAGAGAAACGCTGCGAGTGCGGCGGTGAGCATGTCCGATTGAGTATGCCACAGTTGGAACATGTTAGAATCTGCCGCGATGGAGCGAAAAACGCGGCGAACCGTTATAGATATTTCCGAGAATCAGTCCACCTTAAACTTTGAGGAAGCCGAGCTTTCTCAACCCTTTACGTTTCCGCAATATCAAAAGGAATTGCTGTTCGCCCGGCTTGTGGCCGATGGTGTGGACTTTGCAATCGTTGCCATTGTGTACCTCATCTTCCTGGCGGTGACATTTCTGGAAATGACACAGCCGGCACTGGATAAGAGATCGGCGGGAGTTTACATCGCCGGACTGATGGTGTTGATCGGTGTGTACTTCCTGCTCTTCATGTTAAGCAGCGGTCAAACCCCAGGTATGAAATTCAAGCACCTCACGGTTGTCTCCCGAGACGGTTCCCCACTCGATCCGGCCACGGCGTGCATGCGCGGCCTCGGGTATTTCATCTCAATTGCTCCGCTGATGCTTGGGTTTGTCTGGGCGCTCGTTGATCCCGAACACCTCACCTGGGCGGACAAGGTCTCCGGCACTTTCCTCAAGAGGACTTAACGGCAGGTTACAATATCCTGAATGGAGAATTTCGCGCTCATTGCGCTTGCGGAGCAGTTGACGCCTTTGCTTGCTGACTTTTCGGTTCGCAGGGTCACTCAACATCAGTCCCGGGGCTTCATTTTCCACACGCGTTCAGCGAAACTCGACGCCCTTAAAATTGTACTGTCTCCCCAGTTGCCGGCACTTTACGTTTCCGAATCCAAACCGCCTATCGATCCGGAAACATCAGACTTCCTTATGGTGCTCAGGAAACATCTGACATCCGCTGAGCTCGTAAGTTTCCGAAAACCGATGTCGGAACGAATTTTCGAATTCCAATTTCGAACGGTAGTTCCCGCAAAAGATCTCAGCACTGTGACTCTCGTCGTTGAACTCCTGCCCAATGCGCCAAACCTCATTCTGCTGGATATCGACCGGCGAGTTGTGGCGTCGCTCCTGGAAGTGAGCCCGCAGCACAATATCGGCGCATATGAGCCCTACGCCGCTCCATTAACAGGCAACAAGATTGGGCTGGATCTGGTCATGAACGAAGACTTCCCTGGGTTTGAAAGTCTGAACACAAACGAAAACGTGGCGAAATGGCTCGTTGCCAATGTGGCCGGGGTGGGACCGGTCTTCGCAGCCGAAGTGAGCCACCGCATGAAGATCAACGGACAGGATCTGCTTTCCACGCTTCG
>JBGPBY010000226.1:0-11271 GCA_041481485.1 Terriglobia bacterium | reverse complement strand
CGGCGCTTTTCTGATTTCAGGGTATCGAGACCACCGGCTCACGCCGGTGGCTAATAAGCTGCCGCCGCTAACGCGGCTCAAAATAGAATGCGATTCTCATTCCTTCACTACTTCATCGCCCGCGCCCACAGTCGCGGTCCCGAACATGCCCGAGTTCCTAAGGAGTGGGAATCCCAATGACGCTTTTCGTCATCATTGCGGGATATCGATCCCTGAGCACTTGTGCTATACACATGCCCATATTTCTGATGAACCGGAGGACATTCATGAAAATACGAACCACGGTGCTGATTGCGGTCTCGTGCCTTGCGGCCGCCGCCGCTTTCGGACAGGCTCGGCAAGGCGCGCCCAAAGGGATCGCCGGCAAATGGGGAACTGACGCTGCAATCGCGCATCTGGCCAATGCGGCAGCACCTGCCGCCGGCGGCCAATCGGTGATGCTGGATTTGAAAGTAGATGCCAGCAACAAGGTGACAGGATCGATCACGGAATTCGCTAACGCGCTTTGCGGAGCGCCCGACACCAATCTGCCCATCGACAGTGGAATGGTCGACGGCAAAATGGTCACGTTCCAAACCACACGTCCCGCCTGCCCGGCAGGCGCCGCAGCGGCTCCTGGCGCAGGGCGTGGGAATAACTTCGTTCAGGGTCCACCGGCCGGCGGCGGCGCAGCACGCGGCGGTGGTGGTGGCGGAGTTGTCATTACCTGGAATGGCACGCTCGGCGATGACGACGTCCTCACGGTGACTCGTGCACTCCCGGGCGGCGGAGGCCGCGGCGGCGGCGGTGGCGGCCGTGGTGGTGGCGCCGGAGCCCCTCCGGGAAACAGCTTCGTTCAGGGACAGGGCGGTGCGCCCGCTGGCGGTGGTGGCGGCCGTGGCGGCGGACGCGGTGGCGGCGGCGGCAACCTCATCATGCACCGCATTCCGTAAGCTCATCAGTTGAGGCGCAGCCAGGCTGCGCCGTACCGTCATTGAAGGAGTGCGATAATCAGCCGGGGCAAAGTGCAGGTTCCGGGAGAAAACAACCCCGCCTGGTTCCACGTCACCGGAGCATGTCCCATCTCGCCGATCTGGGCGGTCAGCAAATCGAGGGTTGCCTTAGCTTCTCTTGAACACGCAATGAATACCAGCATCCGTAACAGATGGCCTTCCGTTTAAGCAGGCGTCGATAGCCGGCCGCTCTCCGGCACAAGGTTGGATTCTTTGGGCCGCCTTTTGAATTTAAATGCGGCTGGCAGCGTCTCAGTTTGAATGCCTTGAAGCAGCGCGGCCATCTATGAAAATCGCAACCAGAACGATGACGACAAACCCACACGCACTTATATGCAATGGTTGCCTTAGCGGAATGCTAATGAGTTGAACGATCATCAATATCAAGAATGTGATCTTGAAAATCGTGCGATCCTCTTTTTGACCAGCAAAAAAATCCCCCTGCAGCACTTGCGCTGCAGGGGGATTCTAACTGATCCGACTTAGACCGAAAAGCGAAGTGAACCGCGGAAAGTCCGGCTTCCAGTTTTCGTTGTGATCGCACCAAAGTTTGTACCGGCAAGCAGCGAGTTTCCGCCGCCCAGTCCTGCAGGGTCTCCGGATGTCGGGTGGTTCAGAACGTTCGATGTGTCAATCCGAACCGCAAAGGACTTCGATTCTGAAACACGGAATGTCTTGCTCGCGGAAGCATCCAGAGACCAACGCGATACCGTATTCATCGTGCCGACACCCAGATTCCCCTGTTGTCCGGGAAGCGGGTTTACCAGCAGCGGAGGCATGGAGGATCCGTTGGAAGTTCCGGCAGTGCTCACAATTGCACCGGCCGTTCCCGCTGGAACGATCTGCCCGAGGCCTCGCAGAGTACAGCTGATGTTGGCCAGGAAAAAGCCGCCCGAATCTGCCGTTGCAGTTGACGTGGGCGCCTGCTGTACCGCATTCGGATCGGCACACTGTGGATCGTTGAACAACTGGTACTGGCTCGGCGAACCGAAATAGCTTCCATTGTTTCCGTTCCATGTGACTTCACCTTTCGGGTTGCCCCACGGACCAACGACGTTCGGGCGTCCGTTGGCATAAAGCATGTTCGACGCACCAATCGTCTGTTCAATGCTTAGCGTCTGCAACTGATTTTCAGTTGTGTTGACAAGGAATGGGCTCGGGTCCGTGCTCCGCAGTGACATTATTGTCAGCCTTCGTCCTTTCTTTCCTCAATTCCTTCGGACCTGAACTGTCCGCGATATCGCATAAAAGCGATACATGGAGTCTTTGCGCTTTATTCATGCAGCCGACCTGCATCTGGACAGCCCGTTTCGGGGACTGGCCAACGCGAATCCCCGGCTGAGAGACACCCTGCAGTCGGCCACGGTCGGGGCGCTCGAAGCCATTGTCGACCACACCATTCTCTCGAAATCGGATTTCCTGGTTCTCGCCGGCGATCTCTATGATTCGCTGGATCGAAGCCTCCGCGCGCTGGTCGCGTTCCGGCGTCAGATGGAGCGCCTGGCGGAACGAGACATTTCGGTATACATCGTTCATGGCAATCATGACCCGCTGAACGGGTGGGGAAGCGATTTCCAACTTCCACCGAATGTCACCACGTTTGCCGGGAAGCCGAAAACCGAACCGGTCATTCGCCGTGGGAAGGAAATTGCCCGGGTTACGGGGATCAGTTACGTTCGCGAGCGGGTCACTGACAATCTCGCGGCAGCGATGCATCCGGAGGAAGATTCGCCGTATTCGGTCGGCGTATTGCATGCCAATGTCGGAGGGCAGACGGGACATGCAGACTACGCGCCGGTGACCCTCGAGGAACTCGCCGGTTCAGGGTTCAACTACTGGGCTCTGGGGCATGTCCATACGCGATCCGTTCTTGCGGCCGAACCTGTCACAGTGGCTTATCCCGGTAATCCTCAGGGACGCAACGCGCGGGAAACCGGGGCTCGCGGCTGCCTTCAGGTCGATGTGGATCGCAGCGGGCGCGCTCATCTGGAATTCATTGAAATGAATCGGGTGCGATGGGAGCATCTGGAAATTTCCATTCGAGAGATCAGCACGATCGACAATCTGCTTACAGTGTTGATGGATCGGGGACGCGAGGCCGCGTCACGTTTCGATGGCCCGACCGTGGTTCGCTGCACGCTCATCGGAAATGGCGCGCTTCACCGTGACCTGCGACGCGACGGTGTGTCCGAAGATTTGTGTGAACAGCTTCAATCCACGGTTTGTACCGAAACCGTCCGCATTGCCACGGGGCCCGAACTGGATTTTGAATCGCTGGCACGCACCGAGTCATTGGTCGCCGACTTTCTCAAACTGGCAAACCGTGCTCTGGAGAATCCGGAAATTCGCCAGAAACTGACAGACAGCCTGAGTCCACTTTTCCGCCGCAAGGAACTCTCGCTTCCGGACGATGTCCGGTTGCGCGAATGGATTGAACGCGCCACAGCACTTGGCGTCGATTTGATGATGGATTCGTAATGAAGATCGAAAACATCCACGTCGAAGGTTTCGGAGTCTGGAACGACAAGACCTGGGGACCTCTTGAGCCCGGACTGAACGTCTTCCACGGCCCCAACGAGACAGGCAAGAGCACCCTCATGACGCTGATACGCTCCATCCTGTTTGGTTTCGATCGCCGGGGAAACGCGCGCCGATACGAGCCGTTGAACGGCGGCACCCACGGGGGATGGCTCGATGTCCGCGTGGAAGACCGGCCGCTGCGTATCGAGCGCAAGGCGGGGCGGCATGTCCGCGGCACGGTCACGCTTTATGATGGCGAGTCGACAGGGACGGAAGCCGAATTGGAAAAGCTTCTGGCGGGAACGACGCGCACGCTGTATCACAATGTTTTTGCCTTCGGACTTGAGGAGCTGGAGCAGTTCCACACACTGCAGGACACCGAAGTCGCGCAACATATTTCCGGGGCCGGACTGGGTATCGGCGCTTCGAAATGGGCTTCGGTCCAGCGCGATATCGACGCACGGCAAAGCGCTTTGTTTTTGCCGCGTGGACAAAACGGTTCGATCAATGTGGCGTTGAAGGAACTGGAAGCCGTCCGCGAAGACCTCGACCGCACCGAACATCAACCCGAAGAATACTGGGCCGCTCATGAAGCGAAAATTCGGCTCGCCGCTGAATTGAATGCCCTTGAAGAAATTGCTGCCGATCTCAGGCAACGGGCATCGGCATATGAGAAGAGATTGAAATCCCGTCCGAACATCGAGAGACGGAAGAACATCGAGAACACTCTCGGTACTCTTCCGATAGTCGAAGAATTCCCGGATGGTGGTGTGGAACGGCTCACCATGCTGCGAAACCAGATTCAGACCCTTCAGGCAGAAATGGAAAGCACGCGCCGCGAAGCCGACCAGCGCCGCCTGCGGCGAATGGACCTGAAGTCGCAGGCGGACCCGGAAGGCCAGGAGCGTCTGTCTCGTGCAATCGAAAAGATGCGCGCCCTGGTTCCCAAAATGGACGCCTCGCGCCGCATTTATGAGGCTTCGATCGATCGGTTGGATGCCACGTCCCAGGAAAGCGAGGCGCACAACACGGCACTGTCGGGATTGCGTCCGCCATCCCGCTTCGCGGTGTTTGGTTTTATCGCCCTGATCTGGGCTGGGACGGCGGGCATCGCTCTGGCCGGCCATCTGTTTGCCGCGCTGGCTTTGCTTGCCGTCTCACTTTCGCCGCTGTGGTGGTATCGCCGCCGGGCCTCTGCTTTCACAGTCCAGCAGATGAAGGCCTCCGACTGCGCGGAACGCCTCAATGCATGGCGCAACGAGGTTCGAAGAGTTGCAGATGAGGCGCGCGAAATCGAAGCGGAAGTCCGCAGGCTCACCGGCAAGCCGGAGGTCATGCAGGAGGACATCGATCTGCGCGTTGCCGAAGTGGAGCGGCTGTCGAAAATCGCGGAAGAGTTGCGCCGCGTTGAAGACTCCGTCGTGCGTTCGGAGGAAGATCTGCGCCGAATCGGCAATCAAGAGGCAGAACGAAAAGGCGAGATCGGCGCGTTGCTCGCTGACGCAAAAGCGGCCAGTGAGCAGGAGTTCCTGGAACGAGGTGAGGCTTGGAAACTTCGCCAGCAGTTGTTGAATGAACTTGAGCGAATCCCGGTGGAAGCGCCGGAACCTGCAATGCTCTTTGATGTGCGAGGGAACGAGCAGGAAGCCTATGAGGCCACAGTGGCGGAACTCGAAGCGACTCGACAGCGGCTGGACGAAGTCCGCCATGAGTCTGGTCGAGTCGATGAGCGCATTTTCATTATGGAACGCAGCGAGGAGCGGTCGCGCACACTCGCGCGTCAGGAACTGATTCTGGCGAAGATCGATGCATCCTCTGAAATGTGGGCCGTTCTGACTCTCTGTAAAACTCTGCTCGATGAGACGCGGAAGATTTACGAAACGGAGCGCCAGCCTGAAGTCCTGCGCCAGGCTTCAGCCTTTTATAACGACATGACGGACGGCCGCTACCTGCGGGTCATCGCTCCGCTGGACGGCGGTGACATTCAAGTGGAGCGGTCCGATGGAGTTCGCCTGGCGCCGGAACTATTGAGCCGCGGAACCGCCGAACAGTTGTATCTGGCCATGCGTCTGGCTCTGGTTCGGGAATACGCCGGCCACATGGATCCGCTCCCTGTGGTCTTCGACGATGTGTTTGTGAACTTCGATCCCGAACGGACTCGCAATACCTTACGCGCGGTCGGCAAACTTGCCGAGACGCATCAGATACTGCTGTTCACCTGCCATCCGCACGTCGTTGGACTCGTCGAAGAGGTCGTTCCGTCCTCCCGGATCTTTTCGTTACAGTGAACCTGCAGATCGCAGGCGGCGCCTCGACATCAGCGATTGGTACATCCGTTTTGCCGCCAACGCTATCGATGCTGCAACGGCCAGCCAGATCAGCGCCGCCGGGCCATAGGACAAACCCGCCAGCGCCATTCCCATGACGGTTTCTGCTGCAGAGTCCAGGCCTTCGACTGCAGCGTTGTGGAACCGCGCGCCGGTGGCGGGAACACTCGGCTGCAATTCAGCGTGGTATTCCTCCGAGACTTCCACCTGAACCGATGCATACTGCACCTTGTTGTCGAGACTCTTCCGCTGGGCTTCCATCTGTTCGATTTGTTCGCGCACCCGTGAAAGTTCTCCCTCGGCAGCCACGATGTCCTTCAGGTTTCCGGTGCGTTCCCGCAGCAGCGTCAGCAGCCGTTGTTCGGTGTTTCGGGAATTGTTGAGGCGGGCAACCAGATCCACATACTGTCCGGAAATATCCGTACTGTTTTGCGATTCCTGCCTCGGTTGTCCCAGCTTGCGCAGGCTGACAAGGCTGGCGTCCAGACGATCCGCTGGAATACGCACTACGGCGGAAAGACTTTTCGGAATTCCGGGGTTTGTCTGTACCGTCATGCTATCGATATAACCCTTCGAATCACGAACAATGGATTCGATACCGGTACGCGCCGATTCAAAATTCCGGGCGATCAACATCAACTGAATGGTGCGAATGACCATCGGACCGGATGGCGCATCCTTCGCAAGCTGGAGTTTGGCCAACGTCCCAGAGGCATCCTTTTCGAGCGAAAACACATCTTCAAGACGGTCCTTTGCAGCTCTTGATGGCTGCCCCGCCTGCCCCTGCCCTTGCCCTCGGCCTGGGAGAGGCCCGCCGTACGGCGGAGGTAATTTATCTGCCGGGAACGCTGTCGATGGCGCAGAAAGAAAGGCAACAGACTTATGCTGCTGAAAATCCAGCGGAACAAAGATCGCGGCCAATATAAGAACCGCGACAGCCCCGGAAAGGCTGTATCGCAGGGTCCGGCTTCGAGTCCACCACTCGGGTAGCCAGGAATTGCGCCGACGCGCATGGGACTCGAGAGCAGCCAAAACGGACTTCGTCATGCGCTCGGAGGATTCTTCGATTTTCCACACCGACAACTGCTGTGAAAGCTGCCGGGCTTCTGCAACAGCCTGAGTGCACTCCGAACATTCCTTCAGGTGCAGTCCGATGCGTTCCGCGTGACCGCCATCAAGCTGGCCATCGGCGAAAGCCATTAATTCTTCTTCCAACAGCGGATGTTCTTGCTTCATTGGGGCACTCCCTCGGTCGAGCGCTCGTTCAAAAGAGACCGTAATTCGCTGCGCGCGCGAAACAGACGGGATCGAACCGTGTTCAGAGGAATCTCAAGCAGCTCGGCAATCTCGTCGTAAGAAAACTGCTCGTATTCCCGCAGCATCAAAACCTCTCGGTGGTCCGGATCCATTCGCGAGACGGCGTCACGGATGCAGAAGCTGGCCGCGGGATCCGTCTCGCGTCCTACGTCAATGCCGCTGGCTGCGGCGTTTCTTTCCCGCAGCGCTTTTCTTCGTTCCGACCACAGCTGCTTCAACGCAATGCCGAAGAGATACGTTCGGAATTTCGCTGTCGGTTCATATCCTTTAATATCGCGAATCACGATGAAGAAAGTCTCCTGAGCCAGTTCTTCGGCGCGTGCGGCATGATCCAGCCGCCGGCGAAAGAAACCATAAATTGCATTCCTGTAGCGTGAAAACAGCTCCTCGAAAGCGATCGTGGACCCGTTCCGGAAGTTCAGCATCAATTGTTCGTCGCTCTGCATGTTTGCTGCTTTCATTGGTAATAATGCCGGAGACACCGGGAAAGTTCCCGGGGTTAGAAAAAATTTCAAGCGCCTACAGAGCTGTGAACAGATTGCCTGCACTCTGAGCCAGACGAATTGCAGGCATCGCGCGATTTATTCACACGCTGAGCTGTTGTATGATTGGCTCTTTGATTCCTGGCGTTAGTGGCAATCCGTCACTTCGAAGGCAACCATGGACGATTTCATATACGACATCCGCTGGAGCGAAGACGAGACGGAGTGGCGAGCTTCCGCCCGTCGCGAGCTCGCGATTCAGTTGCTCCAGCGTTTCCGGTCGAAACCCGGAAAGCTGTCGATTCTCGACGTCGGATGCGGCACTGGAGTACTCGTGCGACAGTTGCAGACTTTCGGGGACGTTTACGGAATTGACGTGAGTCTGAAGGCGGTGCAGTACAGCCGGCGGCGGGGCTCGTCTTCCACGGCTGTCGGAAGCGCGGAAGAACTGTGTTTCACGAAGGGCGCTTTCGATCTCGTGACCATGATCGAAGTCCTGGAGCACCTGGACGACGACCTCAAAGCTCTGCGCGATATTCGGGCTCTGATGCAGCCTTCCGGCACGCTCATCCTCACGGTGCCGGCCTTTCAGTCGTTGTGGAGCCGCAGGGATGTCAACCTCCACCATAAAAGACGCTATTCGATTCGGGAACTCAAGGGGAAAATGATCGAAGGCGGATTCCGCCCGCTATTCTGTACTTACATCGATTCCTTTCTTTTTTTGCCTCTCTGGCTTCTGGCATCCCTGACCCGGTTTACAGGGGAGTCCAGGCGTCTCGAAATGTATGCGGTTTCGGCTCCAGCCCCGATCAATGCGCTGCTTCTGCGTATTTGCCGTCTCGAGCGCGACATTTACACGCGAATGAGATTACCATTCGGTGTATCCATAGCGTGCGTCGCACGCCCTGTTTAAAGATGCGCAAAGCTGTACCTTTCATCACTCTCATCCTTCCCGCGTACAACGAAGTCGCGCGTATTTCCGAAACGATTCGAAGAGCCATGAGGTATTTCGAAAAACGGCAGTACCGGTACGAAATCATCGTCGCCGCCGACGGCGACGATGGAACCAGGGAAGTCGTGCGCGAGATTGCCCGGAACCTTACGACCGTCAGCGTCATCGGGAGCAGCGTTCGCCTTGGCAAGGGATATGGAATCCGTGAGGCAGTAAAGCGGGCTCATGGGGACTTCGTCGGCTTTGCGGATGCCGATGACAAAACTCCGATAGAAGAGCTGGATAAGCTTCTCTTCCTTCTATTAGAGGATCGGGACCTTGTCATCGGGTCGCGCGCAGAGCGGGAGTCGCGGATCGAAACGCCGCAGCCGATGTACCGGCGCGTGGGATCGAAGGCTTTCGCCTTCATCATGCACTCCATTGTCGGGCTGCGCGATATCAAGGACACGCAGTGCGGCTTCAAGTTCTTTCGCAGCGCCGTGGCGCGGGAGCTTTTTCGTCGCCAGCGCATTGACGGATACATGTTCGATGTGGAGATTCTGTACCTCGCACGCCAGTTGGGCTACCGCATTGGTCAGGTTCCAGTACTCTGGAAAGATGATGCGGATAGCCGGCTGGAGCTGTTCAGAGGGAACTTAAGAAACGCAATCGATCTGCTGAGAGTCCCTCTGCTTCACAGATTCGGCGTGAACCATGCAGACGGGATTCCGCAGATGACGCCGGTTGAATCCGCATCTCATAAAAAACTGGGAAAGTGAACTGCTGCCACAATTGAAAAGATTTTCTTATTGGCTGCTCCCTTGTCTTGCAGCTCTCGTTCCCTGCGCGCTTCTGATCAACCCCTATCACTACTTCAATGGAGACGGGACGTTCCACCTTTGGTATACCGCCTACGCGGCGGACTACCTCCACTATCATTGGAGTTTCCCTCTGGTCCTTAACTCCATCGCTCAATCCGGTAATACTGTACCGTTGTTGTACGGCTCCCTTTTCATTCCACTCGCTGCACCGCTGGCGCTGATCCTCGGAGCAGCAGGCTCGATTCGACTGCTGGCCTTCCTTGTGTTCCTGATTCAAATTCAAAGTGTCCGCGGCCTGTTTCGGCGCGCAGGAAGCGATCCACTCTGGGGTTGGGCAATCGCCCTGAGCACCGCCTGGGCTATTTATCCGTTGACGAATTTGTATTCCCGCTCCGCTCTACCAGAATTTTTCGCTGCCGGATTCGTTTTCATAGGAATCGTCTGGTTTCTGAGCAGCGGGTTTGAACCCCCTGGAAAAACAAAAAACCGGCTTGTCACGGGCGCCCTTATTCTGGGAACAATCGGAGCGGGAACACATCCGATTACGGCGTACCTGACCTTGGGCGTACTTCCGCTGGCCCTGCTGGTGTACCTGGCGAAGAGTCCGCAAAAATGGTCCGTTTCGATTACCAGGAGCATCGGGGCGCTGCTGCTCTGTCTTGGCTTGCTTTCCCCATGGCTGACCGCACTGCATTTCTTTGCCGGAAAGCTGGAAATCGAAAGAGCATACCTCAGCCTTAGAACTTTCGATTTTGATCGGCTATGGGTTCGACTTTTCCCATTGCCGGTGGATCCGCGGACATTCTCGGCTCCACTGGAATCCATTCCAACCCCGTTCTGTGACACCCAAATCAGTATTGCGGTTGCGATAGCCTTTCTCTTTTTCTATTCGCTGAACTTTCGGAAGTTGAGCTGGGCCTCACGGATGCTCGGGCTACTGATTTTCCTGGTTGGGCTCGTGATTCTGGGAATGTCGGTAAGACCGGGGATGTCGCGGGACCTTAATCATCACCTGCGTATTGCCCAGTTCGGATACCGGCTGATCACACCGGTGAATTGGATGCTTTTTCTGGGCGCATTTCTGAGCACTATTCCCGTTGCAGTTCGGAAGTCTGAAGGCGCATCCAGGTGGATTGCAATTTTGCTTATCGCGCTATCTTCGGTCGGGGTGGTGATAAAGCTGAACCATGCAACGGCGGTCATGAGCGTGGCGGACTCCTCGCTGATCGGGCCGAGCTATCTCAGCTCAGAACAACACCGGCAGTCCCCTGCCAATTTCGATCCCAACGGACGCGACTACTGCATCAAATTTCTGGAGCAAGCAGAATCTGAAACCGCCGGAATTCCCCGCCAGCCGTTCAATTTTACGACCGGACACGGTGCGGACTTTGGACAAGTGCTTCCCAGCGAAGTGACATTTACCGAGTCAACTCGAATCCAGACGAACATGTTGGAACATCCCTGGAATACCATTCTCGTCGATGGGGTTACGCCCCCAAAATCGAAACTCTTCGAAGGGCGGGAGTATTGGACCGATGTTCTGATTGAACCAGGGACTCATACGCTTTCCTATGAATTCCGGCCGGCGCCACAGTATAAAACCGCACTTATAGTCCGGGATTTTTGCGCGATCGGCCTGTTGATCCTCTTATTCATCTAAGGAAAATCTTAAGTAGAGATGACGCGGACAGCGCCAGGCGTCGCACGGAGATAAAGGGACAGACACTCTGATTCCCCAATGTAGGGGCGGTCTATGACCGCCCACAATTGAGAGGCTTGCAATCCTCCGATTTGTGGGCGGTAATAGACCGCCCCTACATTGGGGAATCAGTGTCTGTCCCTTTATCTCCTCTGCCTAGCGTTGATGTATATTGGCGCCAT
>JBGPBY010000225.1:0-11284 GCA_041481485.1 Terriglobia bacterium | reverse complement strand
ACCGGCTTACGCCGGTGGCTAAGGGGCCTGCCGCCGCTAACGCGGCTGAGAACGCGGCTTGCCATGCAGTCCGCTGTCGGTTAAAGGCCGGATGATGGGACAAAAATACGTGACCGTATTTGTGAATTGCGGTACTTCGTTTCGCGGACAAGATCGACAAGGCGCTGAAATCGGTTCGATGGCGAAACTGTCCAATCTTATTTCTCGAAAAAAGGGACGGCCCTCCTGAGTCAGGAGGGCCGTCCTATCGAGACGCAGTCCAGTTCGTGCGGCGACTGGTAACTCTAACTACGGGACCAGTACCACGTCGAGCACCCTATTTGGAGTTGCCGACACCAAATCCATCGATGGTCATCACCACCCCGCCTTGCATCGGAAATGGGCCATCCAGGTCTCCCGGCTTGTACGTTGCGATCATATTGGGTTGAACATCGCGATCCACGATGACGCCGAACCACGGGAGCATCATCTCCTGAGCCGTCATGTCACCCCAGCCGACTGGCTGATTCGGTGCGGGATTCAGAGGATTATTCGCGGAATTGTCGTGATGCGCGGTGATAACCAATCGGGTTCCCTTCGGTACTTTGATCGGCGTTTCCAGTTCATAACCCAGCTGCCAATGGAAATTGAAATTGGTGCTCAGCACGGTTTGCTCACGTCCATCGGGGAATATCAGACGATACGTCATGTCTTTTCCCCGCAGGTGCATGTGGGGCATGAACCATGCCAGATCCACACTTTCCTTGAATGTCAGCACGCCCCTGGTTTCCCAGTTCGCGTCGCCGGCAGGGATTGGTTTTCGAATGTCTACCAGATGTTCGGGCGCCATCATTACGAAGCGGCGCTGCGCGGGCGCTTTCGCCAGCGTGAAGCCGACCATGGTCTGGTCCGTAGTTTCCTGTCCATTCGGCTGGTAGTGCACTTCCAGACGAATTGGCCGCCCGCCCGGGACCAGCTTGGCAGAATCCGTGTACCGGAAATCCAGCGGTTGGCTGCCGGGAGCGTATACCGCTTCCATGGTCATGAACGCCCCTAGTCCGGTCTGGCGCTCCTGATTCCTCACGATAATGTCGGAGTAGGAGCCGCTGCCCTGGCCTCGCAAAACGGAGTTAAGGACAACGAAACCCGAGTCAACGCCCTGACTGAGTGTGGCGATTTGCTGGGTGACTGGCACATTGGCCGCGCCGTTCGGTGCTGTAGCAACCCTTACAGCAAGCTTGCCCTGTGTCGCATCGGGAACCTGGACGATGGCATGGTGCACCACGGAAGGATTGCCCGGACGAATCTCAATCGACGTCACCCATGTGTCTTCCTTGAACGGGTTCGCAATGAAGTACTCCTTGATTTCTCCCGGCCCGTTTGCCGCGACAAGCTGGGCCTCGGCCATGGAGACCACAACATCGGGCTGGATCCGCCATCCATCCCGCCATTGCGGGGCGTTCGCGGGTTTGTCTCCAGCGGCGCCTTCACGCGAACCACCGTCAACCCATGCGACAAGCGTCTTGATGTTCTCCTCGGTCAGTTTTGGCGCATTCCGAAAATTCCCGACGTGAGGATCGGCGAACCATGGCGGCATCTGTTTGTTGACGACTGCCGTCTTAATCGCCTTCGCCCATGGACGCGCGCTTTCGTATGTCAGCAAAGACATCGGCGCGATACCGTCTGGCCGATGGCAAGACTGACAGTTGTTCTGAAGTATTGGCAGGACATCCTTATTGAATGTCACGACTTTGCTTTGATCCGTTGTAACGGATGAGGACGGAGTCCCTTCCGTTCCCAACACCGTCATGGCCGTCAGCAGAACGATCACGATAAATCGAGTCATACTGTGCTCCCAGGAAAGTTGTTTTGGCCGCCAGTTGTCACAACCGTTGTGAAGGGGTCTTGTTGCCGTCCTTCGACTATAGAACTTTCGAAAGGAAAGCACGGAAATTGTATCGCCTATATTGACTCGATCATGGCCGAAACTACTGGTGTTGTCCACGTTCTTCAGATCGTGAATAGGCGATGTGGGAAAGCGATTTCCCACATACAATAGCGGTAGTCATCCGGCATATGAACGGCTTGTTCCTGGCTCTTCTGCTTTTCGCACAAAGCATCGTTGTTCCGGGCGCCCAGACCGGGACTGTTTCCGGACGTGTCTACAATCTGGACGGTGCGCCGGCCGCGCGAGTTCGGGTTGCTGCGCAGTCGGTAGCGGAATCTCCGGCTGCGGCCGCAGAAGCGCCTGTACTCACCAGCATTGTTCAGACTGATGCTCAGGGAAACTACCGGCTTGAGGGTGTGACGCCTGGACGTTTCTATATCGTGGCCGGGCTGGTGGATCTGCCGACATATTTTCCCGGCGTGATTTCCATCAACGAAGCTCGTGTCGTGACGGTGTCTGGCGGCGCGGCCGTTACCGGTATAGATTTCAAGATGGGACGGCCTGTTGGACTTACGGTCCGTGGCCGCGTGAAACTGGACGCCGGCGCAACGTTGCCGCAGACGGCTCGAGTGCTAATGACCGGTGGAAGCGGCAGCGTTGCGACTCGCAATGTGGTCATTCCTGCGGATGGGACCTTCGCCTTTGACGGTATCCCTCCAGGTAGAGATTCGCTACGGTACGAAGGAGTTGTTGAATCAGACACTCGAATTCACGCGTGATGCCGCCATTGACGATCTCACGGTCACGATAGGGAAGCGTCCGTAGTTCCCGACAGTCCGTGCCGGACGAATGCACCAAATTGCCGAATGACCCAATAACTGTAGGCGCGGTCTATGACCGCGCACAATTTGTAACAGAGACATCATGCGCGGTCGTAGAAGGTAGGAATAAATGCGATTCCGACTGTAGGGGCGGTCTGTGACCGCCCACAATTGAGAGGCCTGCAGTCCTCCGAATTGCGCGCGGTCATAGACCGCGCCTACAGTGATTGGGTCATTCGGTAATCGCACCAACTACGTTAGACATCGCACAGATCATCTGACAGCACCCGACTACAGGCGCTCCTCAATTCCGCGGAATCACCGGCAGTTCGAAACTCAGGGTGCCTCCGGCGGCGACAGAAATCTCCCTACCAAGCGATTCAAATTTCGCAATGAACGCGGCATTCATGAAGGCGGTATTGGGTACGGTTTCCCACGCGAACAACTTGTAGTTGCCGGGCGGAACGTTCGCAATGGTGAATTCACCGGTGATGAGGCTGCGGACGTTCCGATATAGCAAAACGTTCTGACGGCGCGCCGGCGGCGGCACCAGCACGACCATGGCGCCCACTGCCGGCTTGCCGTCGACGCTGCGCACGGTTCCGCGGATCGACTGAACGCCGGAACTGAGCATCACGTCAATTGGCGCAGGCGGCTGATCGCCGACAACGATTCCGTTATCGTAGACACTTTTGTCGCCAGAGCGGATATCGGCGACGTATGCATTGGCCGGTATGCCGGTGGCATTAAGGCTGTAGGCACCTTCCGGAACGCTCGGATAAACGTAAGCTCCTTCCGCATCGGCTCGGACTCCTGCCGACGCAACGGAGTCGAATACCGAGTAATAAAGATCCTTCGAACGAAACTGAAGCCGGGGCCCGGTACTCGGTGCACCGATGATCTGCGCGCGAAGTGTTTCCGCCGTCACAATGCCTCCAGGAACAGTCCCAGTGGTCTGGGGCGCCGGTGGGACGGCCGCTGGAATAAGTTTTCCATCCAAAAATATCCGCGCTTTGATTTCTGCGCCGGGATGAATCGAAAGCGTTACTCCCTGCAAATCCTGGTTGCCCACCTCGATGGACACGCGTCCTGGAAAAGCGCGCCCGTTGCTGTCCGGCAATGTTGTGACCAGATCATATGAGCCGGGAGGTACTCCTCTGATCTCAAACTCGCCGTTTACCTGGGACATATTACGGAAGTACGGCACGGCAGCGAGGTTTAAAGCGGTAGCGTCTCGTGGCATAAGGTAAAAGTTCGCTGGTGTTGGTTCGGGCTGGCCATTCGCCTGCGTCAGCGTGTTAATGATCCTCCCTGAAACTTTCATCGCGGGCTTCGGGGCCATGTTGATATCGATGCCGGGAAGACTGTCGCCTTCCTTGATCTTGAGCCGCGACGCAGCGCGAGCCGACTGCACTCCCGGATAAAATGTTCTGAACAGCTGTTCGCTCGGAATACTCCCCGAAGGACTCAAGAAAATCTGTGTGGGAGCTTGGCCGGGGGGAAGGATGGCAGCACCGACGTAGTACTCATCGGGCTGAAGCCAAAACAGACGGTACTCGCCACGGTCGTCAGCAGATTTGGAATTTACCGATTCGAGAATCTCGCGGCCGTTTTGATAGCCGATTCGATAAGTGGCCACGCTCGCATTCGGAATCGGTTGACCGGCAGAGTCGCGCACCCGGCCGCTGATCGTGGCGCCGCGCATCATGGGCACCCGCAAGTCGATCACGGGGGTGGTGGCATTCAGAACAATGGATTGCGCACTCAAGGTATCTCCGGCTGCGTTGAAGTAGCCCTCACGTTGCACACGAATGGCATATTGTCCGATGGCCAGGTTTTTGAATTCGAACCGTCCATCCGAATTCGTGATGGCGCTGGCCTTCGGCATACCCGCACCGTCGGCAATCTCCTCGATCATGAAGGGCATCGTGATGGCCGCGTTGGCTGCGGGGCCGGTGAGAGGCCCGACAATGAGAATCTGCACGTCCGCAATGCCGGTCATTCCATCAGGCCGAACGACCGTGCCGCTGATCACCCCGGGATTGGCATTCGATTGGGTTGCGCCTTGAAGGCTTGCGGCAGCGAGAAGCAGAAAACAGAAAAACCTCATGAAACCTCCGGCCTTCAATTCATCTTTGAGCTCGGTATGAGCGCGATATAGGCTATGCGAAATGTTTTTCCAACTCACGCTCATGATCGTTGCTTTCCTGGCGCAGTTGTCTCCGCCGAACTCCTCCGGAGTTGCGATGGGTCATCTGCATTACAAGGTACGCGATGTCGAAGCGAATAAGAAGTTCTGGGTCGCGCTTGGCGGCAAATCTGCGAAGCTCGGAACAACGGAAGTCGTGAAGTTTCCTGATGCGCTTGTCCTTCTGGAACAGGGCAACCCGTCAGCCGGCAGCAACGGATCTGTGTTGGATCACGTCGCGTTCAGAGTGCAGTCATTGGAGAAGCTGGAGGAGGCGGGATTTAAGGTCGAACGTCTCGCGGGCTATGTCGGCGTTGCGTCCATCTTTACCCCGGAAGGCGAAAGAATTGAGCTGTTCGATGAAACCGCCACCAACCTTACGTTCACGCCCGATGCCGGCAAGGCCGACGCCGTTGCCGATCGCCATAACCAAAAGCTTACCGTTCCTGTAACCATTCATCACATCCATCTGTACGTTCCCGAAGGTTCCGAAGCGAAGGCGAAGGCCTGGTACGCGCAGATGTTTGGCGGTGTCGCGGGGAAACGATGGCGTTATGACGCGGTCGACCTGCCGGGAATCAATTTTAATTTTTCCGCATCGCCTCAGGCGCTTCCGCCCCTAAAGGGCCGCATGCTCGATCACATCGGTCTGGAAGTTCGAAATCTCGAAGCCTTCTGCAAGAAGCTTGAGGCGAACGGCGTCAAGCTCGATGTTCCGTACACGAAGCAGCCGTCGGGGATTGCGACCGCCTCTCTCACCGATCCATGGGGAACCTCCATCGAATTGACGGAAGGTCTCAATAAGGTGTAGGCCTAACTGGGAGCGCGTTCTCGTGACAATTCGTGACTTTTGCAGAATCAGCCGTGTGGTAGTCTCGGCCTGCAATGAGACTGCAGGAGATTCGGCACCTCTATAGGCGTGCCATCCTTATATATGCGGTGACAATCGTGCTGCCTGCGGCGGCGCTGGTGGTGTTGGGTGTCTACTCCTTTGAACTTCTGCGGCAGAACCTGTCGGACCTGCAGGCGAAGAACCTGGACAATGAGCTCAAAGCCGCAACGGAGGACGCTGCCCGGAAGGCATTCGCTGACGGCGCCCATCCTGTAGCGCAATACTTCTTCACGATCGAAAACGGAGAGGTGGTTCATCCGGCGGTGCATTCGCCTGTGCCTGAAGCTGTTCCCGAGGAGTTTCTGGAAGCCGAACGCCTGGAGTCGGCGCGGCCAGAACTGGCGCTCGAGTCGTACCGAAAGCTCCTGGCCGGACACAATCGCGAGAGCCTCGCGCTGGCACGGATTGCCAGGTGCCTCTCGCTGCTCGGACACGAGGAAGAAGCGCGCGAAACGTGGCGGAAGGTTGCGGCGCTCTATCCAGACGACTTTGATTTGTACCATCGACCCTATGGGATCGTGGCGGCAAGGTTCGCGGGCGACACCGCGGGTCTTTACGAAAAGATTGTGTCGGGCCGCTGGGACCTCGCTGCCGATGTTGCGGAGCCGCTTCTCGAGGAACTGGCTCCGAACCGGCCCTCGTCCTATCTCGATCAATTCCGATTCGCTCGAGAACTGGAAGAGCAGTTCAAGCCACCTGGCGTCCTCGCGGAGAATGCGATCTACCCGTTCACAATCGGACCGCAACGCATTTTCTACCGGGCGGACGGCCCGGACCGCATCCAGGGATTCGTGGTCAACGATGGCTGGATCAAGAGCACTCTGTTACCTCCAATCCAAACGCGATTGGGAATGAATGGTACGAAGGCTGGCGGCGCCTGGTTTTACGGCGGAGCCATCGCGCTTGTGGTTCTGATGCTCTCGTCCGGAGTGCTGCTGCTTCTGCGCGACGTTTCGCGCGAGACGCGCACCAATCGCCTGCGTTCGGATTTTGTCAGCAGCGTGTCGCACGAACTGAAGACGCCGATCACGCTGATACGGCTCTACAGTGAGACCTTGCTTCGCCATGCCGGATTCAAGGAAGAAGAACGCGCGGACTTTACTCGGATCATCATGAGAGAGAGCGACCGCCTGGGCCGGCTGGTGGAGCAGATCCTGACGTTTTCTCGCGTCGAGCGCGGCGACCAGATCTACAACCTGAAAGAGGGAGATCCCGCGCCCGTCGTGGCCCGCGTTGTGGAGGACTATCGTGAATATCTTGAGCGTGCCGGATTTTCACTCCAGGAAGCAGTGCCGGAAGATGCACCTTTCGTGCGTTTTGATCCTGCGGCGCTGTCTCAGGCGCTGGTCAACCTCATCGACAACGCCGTGAAGTACTCGGGAGAGTCGCGCGACATTGCGGTGCGGCTGGCGGCGTCTAACGGGAGCGTCGCGATAGAAGTGGAAGACCACGGTGTGGGTATTGCGGCCACGGAGCAGCAAAAGATTTTCGAACGCTTCTATCGCGTCGCGAACGGCAGCGGCAAAGGAGGATACGGTTTGGGGCTATTCCTCGTGCGGCACATCATGGACGCTCACGGCGGGCGCGCCGAAGTGGAGAGCGAGCTGGGGCAGGGCAGCCGCTTCCGTCTGGTCTTTCCCAAGGTGAGTTCATGAACGAGCAACGCATTCTGATTATTGAAGACGAGCCCGATCTGGTTCGCGGCCTCACGGTGAACTTGAAGGACGAGGGGTTTGGCGTTCTGACCGCGGCGCGCGGGGATACCGGGATTGCGGAAGCCCTCAGCCAGCGTCCGGATCTGGTGTTGTTGGACGTCATGCTGCCGGGCATGAATGGGTTTGATGTGTGCCGTGAGTTGCGCCGCAAGGGCTTCGACTCACCGATCATCATGCTGACCGCGCGATCCGAGGAAGTGGATCGCGTTGTCGGCCTGGAGATCGGCGCGGACGACTACGTCACCAAACCATTCGGCGTCCGCGAGCTGCTGGCGCGTATCCGCGTCAGGTTGAGACGACACACCCCCGTTGCGGCGCAAGGTGAATCGATACTGCGGTTCGGCGAAGTCGAAGTGGACTTCGAGAAACACGAAGTGACGCGCCGAGGCCGCCGTTTGGAGCTAACCGGCAAGGAAATTGAGGTGCTGCACCTGCTGGCCCGGCACCGCGGCGAAATCGTCACTCGCGACCGCCTGCTGGATGAAGTGTGGGGCTATGAGCACTACCCGACAACACGCACCGTGGACAATCACATCCTCCGCCTGAGGCAGAAGCTCGAGGAAAAACCGGCCGATCCCCGCCACATTCTTTCGATTTACGGCGAGGGCTATAAGTTTGTGGGATGAAGGGCAGAGACGCTGGATGGACTTTACAATTCCTGACAAAAGATGACTTGCGCGTGACACCTCGAAAGACTGGCCTGTCGGATAGTAGCCCGCGAGGAGGAACACCATGACTGGAAGAATGACGGCGATACTAACCCTAATGGCTGCGGTTCTGTTGACGATCACTCTCGCGGCCAGCGACACGGCCGGCGAGCGGAAGCTGCAACAGGCGATTGACATGATCGAATCGAAACGCGACTTCGCGCACGCCCTGCCCTTGTTTGAGGAAGTGGCGGAGAGCTCCGATCGAGCGCTTGCCGCCCGCGCGTTGCTGCACCTGGCGCAGGCGCAAGAGGCCCAGGGCGGAGAGCGGGCTCGTGCCACCTACGAAGAGATCGTTCGCAAATTCGACAACCAAAAGGAAGTCTCCGCCGCGGCCCGGCGTCGTCTGGCCGAGTTGGGCGGGTCGCCGAGTTCCGGTATCCAGACAATTCAGGTGAAGACGTGCACCGGCTGCAACGACCCAGAGTCCTCGATCAGCGCGGATGGCCGCTTCATGGTGGCGGCCGATTGGGACAGCGGCGATCTGGCGATCCGCGATCTGACGACTGGACGTCTGACGCGGCTTATGGCGAAGCCCGGAACTTTTGATGACTCGAACGAGTATGCGGAATGGGGAGCGCTGTCCCCGGATTTGCGGCGAGTCGTATATCTGTGGGACACGGCAAAGAAGGAAACCAAGGAAGACACCGGTTATGAACTTCGCGTCATGACGAATACGCAGGGTGCAAAGCCTACGGTGCTGCTGAAACTGAATGCGGAGTTCGACTGGGTCGAACCGGTAACATGGGTGGACAACGATTCATTCCTGGCAGTGCTTTCAAAACGCGATAAAACCTGGCAGATTGCCCGGCTATGGGTCAGTGGATCGTTGAAACAGATCGTGTCTCTTCAGTGGCGGTTCTACGGTGTTCTCGGCCGGCCAACCGCTTCCCCGGACGGCCGCTACATCGCATATTCCGCGCTGGCTGTGAACCCGGCCAAGGCGCCTACGCGTCAGAGCCCGCCGGCCTCGACGGACCAGTATATCTACGTGCTCCCCGTCGATGGCTCGGGCAGCGAACACATTGTGACCAGAAACGCGGGTATCAATGATGCCCCGGTATGGACTGAGGATGGTACTCACATTGTGTTTCTGAGCGACCGCAGTCTCGGAGATCGTGTCGGCACCTTCGGGCTGTGGTCTGTGGAAGTGAGAAACGGTGAAGCCACCGGCACTCCGGAGCCTGTGCCAGTCTCGTTTCCAGGCCGGATCGATCCACTGGGCATATCGCGGTCCGGATCGTATTACTACCAACAAAGATACAACGGTGGATCCAACGATTCCGATGTTTTCATAGCCGACTTGCAGACGCGGGAAAATGGAGTGCCCGGGCCTGCACGGCGGCTTACGGAAACCTCCGCGGGCGCGAATACGGCGCCGAACTGGTCACCGGATGGCAAGTTCATTGCGTTCATGAGAAGGCGGCCGAAAACTGGCAACACGAACACGTCGAGCCAGAATCTCGTTTACGACCTCGTTGTCCATTCGATCGAAACGCATGAGGAAGTCGAGCATCCGATCGCCGGCAATGCGATAGCTGGCATTGGCATCGCTCCGATCTGGTTCCACGACGGCAAAAGCATCTTGATCGGCGCCACCGTGGTGAACCTGAAAACTGGCGAGTCCAAATCGATAGAAGTGACAACACACTCCGCCCTTCCTGTAAACATTACAGGCCGGGCTTTGGCGCCGGATGACAGGACGCTTTACCTGGCCACATTCGATCGAGAGAAGAAGAGCGGCAGTATTGTTGGATTCGACCTCCTCACCGGTGATCAGCGCCACATCTGGTCAAGCGCGGCTTCTGACATTTATTTCGGGCCTCTTGCCATCAGCCCCGATGGGCGCTCGCTCGCGATGGTTGTGCCATCACGCTCCAAATTGAAAGGCCGGGTCCTCGCTCGAGTCGGTATTGACGGAAGTGACTATCGAGAACTCGTGCCGTCAGAGCCGAGTTTTATAGCTTGGACCAAGACAGGGATTCTCTATACCGCTAACTCCGATCAGATCATGCGTATCCCTCCGGAAGGCGGTAAGTCCGAACCGGCGAACCTGGTGACCCGCCCAAACCTGAATCTAAGTCCGGACGGTTCCCAGATTATCTTCAGCGACGTCACGGGAAACAGGGGGCTTTGGATGATTAACAACCTCTCGTCGCTTTGGAGGGAGACACGATGAATACGAACAAGCAAACCCAACGGAGGACGCAAGCGTACGTCATACTCCACCGCTCGGTCTCCATTATGCTCGGCGTCCTGGCACTTGTATGGATAGGCGCTCCTTCATTGTTCGCACAGCAAACGGCAGGTCCTTCGAACTGCAATCAGCCTCTGCTGGAACCGATCACGGAAATCAACATCCAACAGGGTTCTCCCGTAGGCGCGTTCGCTAGTGTAGTGTCCCTCATATAGCTATACATATTATTGTAGCCGTGATAGAAACTCTTTCATGGCGAAAAAGACGCAGCCCTTGGAGTTGTCGACGGCAGAACAAACCCAACTCCGTCAGTGGCAGGCGGCGCATGGAACCTCGCAACAGGTCGCATTGCGATGTCGGCTGGTCATCGCGGCGGCTGAGGGTAAGCGGGATCTGGACATCGCAGACGCTTTTGGCGTCAACCGTCATACTGCTGCCATGTGGAGGCGGCGGGTGCGGGAACAAGGCATCGATGCGGTGTGGGAAATTGAGAAGGGCCGCGGCCGCAAGCACCAATATGACCAGGATCAGCGCGACGCGATCATCGCCGCAACGCTGCAAACCAAGCCCAAGGGCATGACGCATTGGAGTTGCCGGGAGATGGCCAGTGCTCAAGGCGTGAGTAAAAACACCGTGAATCGGTTGTGGCAATTACACAACCTCAAGCCCCATCTCAGTCAGACATTCAAGCTCTCTCGCGATCCAAAATTCGTGGAGAAACTTACCGACGTGGTGGGTTTGTATTTAAATCCGCCTGAGAAGGTAATGGTGTTGTGCATCGACGAGAAGAGTCAGATTCAGGCACTGGATCGAACTCAACCCGGTCTGCCCATGAAAAAAGGAAGATGCGGCACGATGACCCACGATTACAAGCGCAACGGTACGACGACACTATTT
>JBGPBY010000224.1:0-11312 GCA_041481485.1 Terriglobia bacterium | reverse complement strand
TGGATGCAGAAGCGAGTCTGCCATTGATTCTCGAACAGGCGAAACAGTTGATGACCGCGGATAAGAAGAGGTTGGTCGCGGATCGCACGGCAAAACATGCGGCGGCGAATCAGACGGCACGTGTCGCGGCCATACAGCAGGCTGTACTGAGCAAGCGCGCAGGATGGGACGGCAGTCCGATCAGCACTGCGAGAATCTATTCCGAACTCTGGCCACTGATCATGAATGAAGATTGGTGCCTGTCTTCGCCAAGCAGCTTCTCGGGCGGTCACCATGCTCAGCTGTGGGATCACAACAAACCATACAGTTATCTGGGCGGTCAGGACGCCGGAGGAATGGGATATGGCGCTCCCGCTTCAGTCGGTGCAGCATTGGCTGCAAAAAATCGGGGTCGGATCGTGATCAACGTTCAAACCGACGGCGACTTGAACTATGCACCGGGCATTCTGTGGACAGCCGCTCATCACAAACTGCCATTGCTGACGATCATGCACAACAACCGCGCATGGCATCAGGAACTGATGTATGTCGAATATATGTCCGGCGTTCGTGGCCGCGGAACGAATCGCGGATTTATCGGCAGCAGCTTGCGCGACCCGTTCATCGACTATACGAAAATGGCGGCAGCATATGGAATGAAGGCCGAACGGGAACCAATCTCGGATCCAAAATTACTGGCTGCAGCATTAAAGCGCGGCGTCGATACCGTGAAGCGCGGTGAACCATACATGATCGATGTGATCACGCAGCCGCGATAAGGAAGGAGTCGTTGTGAAAAGCAGTACGAAAACATCGATATTCCTTATTCTGATTGCGATCGCGGGATTGATACTTCCAATGATCGTCGTCAAGGCGCAGGCCCCGGCAGGTCCGGCGCCTGCAGCCGGCGGTGGTGCCGCACAGGGCCGAGGCGGCCGGGGTGGTGGTGGTGCCGGTGGCGGCGCGGCTGGAGGACGCGGTGGAGCGCGAGGTGCAATCGGAACCAATCCGCCTCCGACTAGTCCGGTAACGGGAAATGCGGTAAACGGGAAGAAGCTCTATTACGATTACAGCTGCTATGCCTGCCATGGCTATAACGGCGAAACCGGCCGGGCGTTTGTCGGCAATTGGGGGAATCTTCAGACTGAAGCCGGATTTACTGCATTTCTGAGATTGAGGGGAGATCAGAATCCCGCGGCACCGTCGACGAGTATGCCAAATTTTCCGGCAAACACTTTGACTGACGCTCAGGCGAAAGATATCTACGCGTATATCCGGACATTCAAAAGCAATGCACCGGAATTGAAAGATATTCCAACATTGAATTCCATCGTCACAGCGGCGGACCGGCCGTACAAACCGTAGGCGGCTGTAGGCGCGGTCTATGACCGCGCGCAATCTGTGGGATAGCATTCCTCAAAATTGTGGGCGGAAATTTCATGATGGCTGCGCCCTATCGGGCTTGCATTCGCTCCGCTCATGGACCGCCCCTACATCGGGGAATTGCATTCATTCATCCCTTCACAGCCCGCGCCTATAGTCTCGGCTGCAATCCCAGCAGCCGCACCGCATTTTCTTTCAAGATCAGCGGCCGTACGTCGTCGCGAATTGCGATCTTCTCAAAGTCCGTCATCCAGCGATCTGGAGTAATCAACGGATAGTCTGAGCCGAATAGCATTTTGTGCCGCAGCAGTGTGTTGGCGTATTGAATCAACGTCGGCGAAAAGTACTTCGGGGACCAGCCGGAAAGGTCGATGTAAACCTGGGGCTTGTGCAGACAAATCGAAATCGCTTCGTCCTGCCAGGGGAACGACGGATGTGCCAGAATGATCGGCATCTTTGGGAAGTCGACTGCAACATCGTCGATATCCATCGGGTTGCCGTACTTTAATCGGATGCCGCCGCCTCCCGGCATTCCTGTGCCGATTCCGCTGTGACCCGTGTGAATGACCACCGGCACCTGGGCTTCCGCAAGAACTTCGTAAAAAGGGTAGACCGTCCGGTCGTTCGCATGAAACTGCTGTAGCGGCGGATGTAGTTTGAATCCTTTTGCGCCAAGTCCGATGAGGCGCTCCGCTTCACGGACAGCTTCATCGCCTCGAGTGGGATCGACGCTGGCAAACGGAATCATGAAGTCGGAATGGCTTTCGGCTAACCGAATCACGTCGTCGTTGGGGACTTGCCCGCGCCCGGTCAACCGCTCGTCGACGGAGAACACGACGCATCCAATTTTTCGGGAACGGTAGTACTCGACAAGCCCGGCGGGATCCGACGGAGCATTGGAGAAGCCAAAATATTTTTTCGCCGCCTCTTCCGCGGGATTGCCGCTGAAGGGCGGTTCGATGTGGACATGGGTATCAATGGCGATTAATTCGTCGATTTTCATGACGCCACACAGTACGGGGACATCGCTCTGGAAGTCAATGCGGAGGTGGGGATTTGCTTGATCTGCCGCCGCTCCGCGGCTTTGAAGTTAGCTTGTTTCGATTCCCACCGGCTCACGCCGGTGGCTAGGGGAAGTGCCGCCGCTCCGCGGCTGGGAACTGAGCCGGGGAGCGGCGGCAGTCCGTTAGCCACCGGCGTGAGCCGGTGGAATTGAAACTAGCCAACTATTCCAGCCGGGGAGCGGCTGCAGATCAAGAATTGTCCCACCTGTGGTACTTTTTCTTTCCTATGAGCGAACTGGTTCAGTTGGAAAACCACGGGGACATTGCACTAGTCACTATCGACAATTTTCCGGTGAATGCCCTCAGCAGGGGCGTTGCCGAAGGACTGGCATCGGCGCTCGATCGAATCGAGCCGAATGTTTCTTCGCGCGCTGTTGTGATTATTGGCGCGGGAAGGACGTTCATTGCCGGCGCGGACATCAAAGAACTCGAAGAATTCGCGATGGGCCGCGGTTCCGGCGCCCCGGAAATGCACAGTCTTCTAAAACGAATCGAAGATTTTCCAAAACCCATTGTCATGGCTATCCACGGGACGGCTCTCGGCGGTGGACTCGAACTCGCGATGGCAGGGCATTATCGCGTCGCCAGTCCGGACGCGCTATTGGGCCAGCCTGAAGTGAATCTCGGCATTATTCCCGGAGCGGAAGGAACACAGCGGCTTCCGCGCATCGTCGGAATCGCTGCCGCGATCGATATGTGCGTTTCAGGGAAGCCTCTCAAGGCGCCCGCGGCGCTTGAACTCGGACTCGTGGACCAAATCATTGGCACCAACGGCACAGACTTGAAGGATGGCGCTATCGCATTTGCGAGAAAAGTTGCGGCAGGACCGCACAGCAAAACGCGGGACCACAACGAAAAGCTCGGCACTCCTCAGCAAAACGCGCCCCTGTACGCCGCTGGCCGCGATCAGGCTCAGCGTGTCCGGCGCAATCAGATCGCGCCGTTGGCGGTAATCGAAGCCATCGAGGCCGCGGCAACCCTTCCATTCGACGAAGGCTGCCGCAAGGAGAGCGAGATCTGCTTCAGATGCATGGACACGGATCAATGCCGCGCATTGATTCACGCGTTCTTTGCAGAGCGCTCCGTTTCCCGGGTGTCCGGCATATCGAAGGAAACGGCGCCGCTGGAAATTCGCCATGCGGCGCTCATCGGAGCCGGAACGATGGGAGGTGGAATTGCAATGGCGTTTGCGAATGCCGGAATCCCCGTTCTCCTCAAAGAGACGGACGGCGCCGCATTGGATCGCGGCATGCAGGTCATCCGCAAAAACTACGACGTTTCGGTCCAGAAAGGACGATTCACGTCTGAATATGTCCAGCAGCGGCTCGCACTGATTCATCCCCAGACCGGATACGACGGCTTCGCATCGGCCGATCTCATCATCGAAGCTGTTTTCGAGAACATGTCCCTTAAAAAACAGATCTTTACCGAAATCGATAAAATTGCGAACTCCGGCTGCATTCTTGCGACGAATACCTCCACACTGAATATCGACGAAATCGCTGCTGTGACGTCGCGACCGCAAATGGTGATCGGCACGCACTTCTTCAGTCCTGCAAACATCATGCGTCTTCTCGAAATTGTTCGAGGCAAGGCGACGGGCAAGATCGTTGTGGCCACGGCTCTCGCGTTGGCAAAGCGATTGAAAAAAGTGGGTGTCGTGGTCGGAAACTGCTGGGGGTTTGTGGGAAATCGCATGATGTTTCCTTACATGCGCGAAGCGCAGTTCCTCGTTGAGGAAGGTACGACACCGTCTCAGGTCGACAAGGTTCTCTACGATTTCGGAATGGCAATGGGGATTTTCGCAGTCGATGACATGGCCGGAATCGATATCGCCTGGCGCGTGCGTCAGGAATTGAAACATCTCGTTAGACCGGGAATCCGGATTCCTCTCGTTGCCGACAGACTCTACGATTTGGGACGTCTCGGGCAGAAAACCGGCAAAGGATGGTATAGCTACGGCGACGATCGCAAGGCCGTGGCCGATCCTGAAGTCGAATCACTAATTGAAGCGACGGCGAAGAATGCGGGCATTCACCGCCGCTCCATCGGCAACGATGAGATCCTGGAGCGGTGCCTGTACTCGATGATCAATGAAGGCGCGCGCATTCTGGAGGAAGGCTATGCGCAGAGAGCGGCCGATATTGATGTCATCTACATTACCGGATACGGCTATCCTGCCTATCATGGCGGCCCGATGTGGACGGCGGACACCATTGGCTTGGCGAAAATTTATCGCCGCATCCTTGAATTTGAAAAGCAACATGGGGAACTCTGGGCGCCTGCGCCCCTGTTAAAGCGCCTTGCGGAATCCGGCGGCACCTTTGCGTCGCTCGAAACCGCAATCGCCTGACGCGGGTATTGCTGCGAACTGGTTCTCGCCAGTGGGTCAGTTTGAAATCTGCAGCCCACTGTAGGCGCGGTCTATGACCGCGCACGATCTCAAGGTGAAGTAGTGTGCGCGGGCGGGCGATTCAGACTGTAGGTGCGGTCTGTGACCGCTTACAATCTGTGTTATTGCAACCCTCAAAATCGTGCGCGGTCATAGACCGCGCCTACAGTGGGCCGCAGATTCCCACGTGTGATTGTTGTCTTTCACCGAACGTGATAGAACCATCTTCGCATTCATAACCAGGAGGAACATTTGCAGGACGCACCAAAGATCAATGTGTCTGAACTGATCGACAACAGCAGAATCGGCAGCTTTCAAATCGTAATCTATATTCTCTGCGGCTTCAGCCTGATGCTCGATGGCTTTGATGTTCAGGCCATCGGATATGTTGCCAAGTCTCTGTTTTCGGAATGGCACATCCCCAATTCCGCGGGCCGCGTGGTGAGTTCCACACTGATCGGAGTACTTTTCGGATCCATCCTCTTGAGCATGCTGGCCGACAAGATCGGACGCCGGCCAGTGCTGATCGTAGCGACAATTTACTTTTCGATTTTGACCATTCTCACAACTCAGGTCACGACACTCAACGCGCTGCTTTGGATCCGGTTTTTCGCAGGCATCGGTCTCGGCGGGATCATGCCGAATGCTGTCGCCCTGGTCGGAGAATACAGTCCGAAGCGGTCGCGAGTGACGATCATGCTGATCGTCGCGAATGGATTTACGGCGGGTGCGGCCATTGGCGGAATCGTCGCATCCTGGCTGGTTCCCGCCTACGGCTGGAAATCCGTTTTTTATGTCGGAGGGACGCTACCGTTAGTCATCGGGGTGGCGATGATTCTGCTGCTCCCGGAATCTATTCAGTTTCTCGTGCAGCTAGCCAATCCCGCCCGGGCACGCGAGCGAATTGTGCGATGGTTGAAGCAGGTTGCTCCCTCAAGTCGAATCGACGCGAAGTCCGAGTTTTTCGTTTCGGATAAACGGCGGAAAGGTGTCCCATTCGTACGCCTGTTTCATGACGGCCGTACTGGCGGCACATTGCTGATCTGGGTGATCAATTTCTTAAATCTGCTGAACCTTTATTTTCTGGCGGCATGGCTGCCAACAGTGGCGCAGGAGGCCGGTTACAACGCATCAACTTCCATTCTCGTGGGATCGACCCTTCAGATCGGCGGAACGATCGGGGCTCTTTCGCTGGGCTGGTTTATCCATCGCATGGGATTCATTCCCGTGCTGGCATCATGTTTCACGCTGGCCTGCATCAACATTGCTCTGATTGGTCAGCCGGGGCTGTCACTGATGTTGTTGATCACCGTGGTGTTCGTTGCCGGAATTGGAATCGTCGGAGGACAAGCCGGCGTCAATGCGCTGTCGGCGACCTTTTATCCAACGGATCTTCGTTCAACCGGAATCGGCGCGGGGCTGGGTGTCGGACGGATCGGCTCCATCATCGGTCCGACGCTTGGCGAATACATGCGAAGGGAATGGCCGGTACATCAACTGTTCTACGCCGCAGCGGTGCCGGCGCTGGTTGCAGCTCTGGTCCTCTTTTTCTTCAGGAACGCATTGAAGTCCGGATTGCGGTAAAGTGCAGCCGCGAACGATGCCCCAGAAGCATAGGAGGTGGATGCGCCCATGGCAGATCCGCGGCCGCCTTATGTTTGTGGGACACCGGCAAAAGGGAATCCGTTCAAATCAAAATATCGGAATGTCCGTTCGGCGCCCCGATTCATATGGGCTGACGTCGTTCCGGAACGGATAACAGACTGCCGCGATCGTGAGTCCATACACCGCATGTGTTATGGCCGCAACCCACCATGGGATGTTGCTCAGGATGAATTCCCGGCCATTAATCAACGGTTGAATCCAGCTCAGGATCAGATAAAAGTTAACAATCCAGATCGTCAGCCCGAACATTATTCCGGCGGATAGATAGTGCGCCATGCTCTGAAAGCGTGCCCGGCCCGACACGATCAGCGCAAAAATTGCTCCGAATGCGGATCCCAGGGCAAGGTGCATCACGAACGCGCTTAAGAAAAACGACCGGTCCGATAGAGACAGCGCTCCGGCGCCATCCCTGAGGGTGGCGTAAACCCGCAGCATCATAAACGGCGATTTTCCCATTACTCGTGCGGCGATGATATCTCCGGTAATCATGACGAGGCTTCCAAGAAATCCCGCCACGGCGCCCACCGTGCCGAAAAACATGTTGCGCCACTGACGTGGAACGTACGTTCTGGTTTCAAGCCACTCAACTGCGGAGTTCATGATGCAACCACCCTTTCAGGCTCAAGTGTGAGAAATGGTTCACGAATGCGGATGACTCTGGCTCCGTCGAGCCGGATGTCGTACCACTGATGTTTCGAGTTGTGAGTCGGATTGTCGAGAATACGGATTATCGTCCCGACTTCCTGGAGATGGGCTCTGCCTTCGCGAACAATTCGAACATGGGAGCCGGCCGGGAAGCTGGCCACATATTCCGGAGCATCCAATTGCGAACTCATTGGCGAGCGCTCCTCTATTACAGAAACAAGCCTGATTTTAATTGTATCGCATTACGATAGAATGCGCGCCTATTCTTCTCGCGGAGCTTCCTGAATGGGCAGGGACCGGCATCGGCATTTCCCCCAAACGATGTAGACTCACCCCCGTGGAAACAAGGGAGTTGACTGCGGAGGACTATCGTTCACTCGCCGAATTTCGCTATCAGATTCGACGGTTCTTGAATTTCAGCGAGGCTGCAGCACTCGCGGCAGGATTAAACCCAAAGCAACATCAATTGTTACTCGCTTTAAAAGGATTGCCCGATGATGTGGACCCCACTATCGGCAGGCTGGCGTCCCGGCTGCACATTCGGCCGCACAGTGCGGTGGAATTGATCGATCGATTGTGCGAATCCGGCCACATTCGCAGGCGCCGCTCCCAGCGCGACCGCAGACAGGTTCTGATTGAAACAACCCGGAAAGGGGAAGCCGTACTTCAGAAGCTATCCTTAATCCACCGTCAGGAACTGGAATCGGCTGCAGCTCTGCTGGTTGGACCGTTGAATCGTTTAATGAAAGGCAAATCACGACAGCGGTGAATTCACAAAGACGGTGACGTATTTTTTGCCGACTCATCCGGCGTTTTCAGCCGCGTTAGCGGCGGCAGGCTCCTTAGCCACCGGCGACAGCCAAAAATCAAATGAGCCGCGTAGCGGCGACAGATCAAGAAAATTGCTGGATCTGTCGGGCCTTACGGCACTCTGTTCTTCTTTGTGGATTGATGTTCCACCGGCTAACGCCGGTGGCTAAGTGACCTGCCGCCGCTAACGCGGCTGGGAATGCGACTGGGCATGCGGTCATAGACCGCGCCTACAGTTGCAATCCCGGGCAAGCTTTGTTCACAGGGTGCTCCAACGAAAATAAAATCCCCGAAATATAGGCGCTAGAATACGGGAAGGTTACGCATGAATATGCCATGGTGCGCAGCAGTCTTGCTCCTGCTGCCAATAGTCACGATGTCCCAGGGTCCTGCGACGTCTCCGGCGTCTGTTCAGGGGATCGTCGTGGATCGTGTGACTTCCGAGGGGATAGTTGGCGCGAGTGTCCTTCTGACGGGAATCGTCGAAGATCGCGTTGTCTCCTTCACCACGAAAACAAGTGCCGGCGGACGTTTCGCGTTCGACAAAGTGCCGCCGTCTTCGGGTTACTGGCTTGTGGCCATGGACGGTGAAAAGCACGTGCGGACGATTTACGAGCAGCGGGGGCTGAACGGCGCCGGATCCCAGATTCCCGTCGCATCCGGGCAACAGCTCCGGGACAATCGAGTCGCCATGCTTCCAACGGGGCAAATATCCGGTAGGGTTGTCGACGCAGCCGGGAAACCCTTGCCGAATGCGTCGGTGTTGATTATGAGGCCCGAATATCGCGAGGGCGGGCGCGTGCTGTATGCAGCGAAGTCTGCTGTCAGAACTAACAGGCGCGGAGAGTACCAAGTCGCAGGCCTGCCACCCGGTCCTTACTATGTCCGGGTTGCGATAAGTACCATGTGGTGCAATGCGGTATTCCAGAGGGACCCAGTACGTCCAGAGATGCCCGATCTGAATCGGCAAATGGGACTACGTCCTTGCGAGGAATCCGAAGGCTATCCTTTCATCTACTTTCCCGGCACTGCCGACGAACGGGCAGCCAAGGTTGTCGATCTTCGGGCAGGCGGCCGAGTCGATTCCATCGATGTCATGGTTTCGAAGGTTCACATCCGTCGAGTGCGGGGCCTCGTCGTGAATATGGAGACAGGGCTGACAGTCCCTTCCCAGCTCCTGTTTTTTCGGTCTGGCGCATTCCGCGGCGCTCCACCATTTCTTGCTGTTGAATCCGCTAACGGAATTTTTGACGTGCGAAATCTCCTGCCCGGGTCTTATACGATTGTCGCTCATTCCAAAGACGGAAATCCTCCATTGATGGGATCTCTTGCTCTGGATATAGCAGCCGCCGACGTGGCTGATCTAAGAATTCCCGTCACCTCCGGTTTTGAACTCAAAGGACAGGTCTTGCTTCCGGCTTCGACTGGAAACGCGAATGACCAGTCGAGTGTGAGTGTGACGCTGCGGCCAGCGGCGCCTTCGACGACCGGGTTATTGCCGTCACCGGCCTTCATCCCGACTATTGTGCGAGGAGCGTTTTCATATTCAGAAGTCCGTTTGAGCCCGACCTTAGTGGTCCCGCCAATTCGCAGCACCTTCAACCATGGAGTTTTGGAGTTTCGGGGAATCCTTCCGTGGAGCTACGCGTTGGAAGTCCACCAGCTTTTCGAAAATGCATACGTGAAGTCCATTCATCTGGGTAAGGTAGACCTGCTCGCAGAAGGCCTTCACGTCGAAGGTCCTTTCCAGGGCGAACTCGATATCGAATTGGCGTCACCCGCGGGCCAAATCGAAGGTCTCGTCCTCGATGCTGCGCGGAAAGCCGTCAGTGCCTTGCGAGTTGTACTGATGCCGGATGCATCGCGCCGCGGCCGTCAGGATCTTCAGCAGAGCACGTTGACGGACGATACCGGGCGTTTTCAATTCGGGCTGCTTGCGCCCGGGGACTATAGAGTGTTCGCCTGGGAGTTCACGGAGGACGGATCGTGGCTCGATGCCAACTTCATTCGCCTCTATGAGGACAAGGGCGTGCCCGTTCATATCGAGCAAGGAAGCCGGGAGAAGCTGGAAATTCGCCCGATTCCACCGTGGTTCTGACTTGGAGCAATTTAGCGACCCGTATACCCGTCTCGCGTCTGCTGCACCTTCAAGCCCTGGCGCTTGCTGCGAACCTCGACACGGTGATAACGGCCGTCCTTGAGCGTTGCCGAAGCAGGCGAATAGCCGAGCGTGTAGGAAGTCCCCAACTCATGTGCGATGACTTCGTACAGCTTCACAGTCTCTTCCGGCCTTTTCGGAAGAGAGACCCGACCTCCCGAAATTTTGGCCAACTGTTCGAGCCTTGATCGCACGGACATTCCGAAGGTCAGAGGAGTGTCGAATAGAGAGGAAAGCTGAAGAGGATCTCCTGCGGGATTCAAATCGGTGTTGACAGCCACGAAGTCGAAGCGTGCCTTGCTGCTCTGAACTGCACGCAGCAGTTTCCTGAAGTCGCCATCGTCCTGTCCATCGACGAGATAAGGGTACGTCACGCCATCCACGGTGGTCCCTTTGACTGGTGCTCCCGGTTGTCTCCCATCGGTGAAGACCAGTACTCCCTTACGTCCGCCGACCTCGGCGAGGCGTTGAATCGACCAATCAATCGCCGCATAGAAATCTTTTGCTGGTGTGCGAAAAGAAATGACACCCGGACCGCCGCCAGTTACTGAAATGGACTGATTTCCTTTCGTAACAGGATTGATCGCAACCTGGATCGATGACCCGTTTTCAACCGTTCTCCAATCCAACAACAATTCCACCTTCTTGCTGCGCTCGTCAAACGCTCCGATGGAAACGCGATCCTGTGCTTTAAGGTTGGCCACAAAGCGGGCGATTGCTGGATCCATCAGCGGCCAGTGGCTTTCCATACTCGCGCTCCTGTCGATTAACAGGACGATGCTGTAAGGGGACTCCACCGGCGCGAAAGTTCGGATCTCTTGCGGTTGGCCATCTTCAAAGATTTGAAATTCCTGCTGTGTCAGGTCGGTAACCGCTCGTCCCGCGGTGTCCGATACCATTACGTCCAGCGTCACGAGCGAGACATCGACGGTTATGGAGTGAGTGGGGTTTTGAGCCACGATTGCAGTCAGGAGACTCGCGGTCAGTACCATGGTTTTGAACATCGCCTGATTTTAGTCTCTAGCTAGACGTGCCAAAACAGAAAATGTCTTTCAAGTTTGGAACGGTGTTCATGGAGTTGGGTACGATGATGAAGTTTTGGAGTGCGAGCTCCCTGTGGGCCCCCAAAATGACAATTGAACATTGAACAGTGAACATTGAACATTTTCCGGCAGAAATGTTCAATGTTCACTGTTCAATGTTCAATTGTCATTTG
>JBGPBY010000223.1:0-11319 GCA_041481485.1 Terriglobia bacterium | reverse complement strand
CTTTCGCGCTGTAGATGTGGTGCGCGGCAAGTTGACCGTCGATCTGAAGGCGCACGGCGTCGAGTCGCATCGCGTCGCCCTTGGTCAGCGCAACGAAGATCGCGACCTGCGTTCCTGATGGGTACAGCAGTTTCTCTTCGAGCTGGTTCAGCTCCGCTGCAATGCTGAGGACGTCTGATTTGATTTCCTGAACTTGTTCGTCAAGGCCTTGCGAAACCTTGTCCTGCTGAGCGAGAACAATCGTGGGTGCGAACACGAAAACCGCAAGCAAAATCCTTCGAACACTGCTGCACCTGACAAGGGCAAACATTTCTTCCCTCCTTGGTGTGGTCTCGGAAGTTTTTCAGATGGTTCTCAGGTGCACTCCGCGTGCCAGCGGGGATGAATGATTGATTCTGTGGGACGAAGGAGGGGTTTGACGCAGATGCGGTCCCTTCGAATTAAAGCAACTATGTTGCGGTCTCTCAACCTTGGCGGCAATCCAGCAACAAAGTTGCACGGCAACTACGCGGTAACAATGAAATTGCCAGACGAATGGATTCTTCTTTGTAGGGGCGGTCTATGACCGCCCGCAATACGGAGGAATGCAGGCCTCTTAATTGTGGGCGGTCATAGACCGCCCCTACATTGGGAACATGAAATCTCAAATGCAGGCCAGAAAACCGGAATGAACTCCTCGTCACTTTCCGAAGCGCTTCGTCATCCCGAAAGTGATTCCATAGCGCGGGTCGAGGTGAGTGAGTCCGGCCAACACTCCGCCATCCCAGCGAATTCCCGCCGCTGTCAGCTGAATACCTGTGCGCAATTGCCTGCGGGTTTCGCTTCCGGGGGCGGGATTGTCTCTCGGATTCTTCAATCCCGAAAACTCTCCGAGCCAGTTCAAGCGCGACGCCAGCGGGACGCTGGCGGCGAGACCAAACGTCAACACATCGTCCTGAACTCCGGCGTGTGTGGGATTGTCCATGATTCCAGATCCGATATTGCCAAACACAAACGCTTTTCGAATCGATTTTCCGGCCAGAATCGACGCGAAAAATCGTGTGGTGTTCAGCCCCAGTCCGCTCGCCTGGTTGGCGTTGGGAAGAGTGACGGACGGGCGAAAAGAAATTGCAGGAAGCCTGCGAGACTCCCCGGTGATCTTCATTTTTGTGGATAACGAAATGTCGCCAAAGTCTTTGTACCAAACTCCGTTCGTGCGGAGGTAGTCGTGGAGTGTGCCGGTCAGCTGAAATTCAGCCCTTTCGCCAAGACCAAAGTGGAGGCCGCTGGGCAGCAGTGCAACATGACTTCCCTGCAGTCCGGAAAGTGTGTAGACCGCACGTTTCTCAAATGTAAATCCGGTCTCGACATCGAGAGTTCCCGGTGGAATCAATCTTGGATCTTCTGTCAAAACCGGACGTTGCTGACCAAAAGCCGGGATACTGCAAAGAAAAAGAAATGCGGAAATCAGAAAATAATATGTCCATCGGCGACAGCCGGTATTCCAATTCATCAAGCGAGAATACACTGCCTCACTTGATTGCGGCATCCCGAACTGCGTTTCCCTTTTCCGCGAGAACTACAGCAGCGACTGCGACGGCATAGGCCGCCAGGTGATACCGATTCGGCAGCTTGCCGGTAAAGAAGTATTTGAATGCGGATGCAGCGGCGGGAAACATCAATACGATCGATGAAACGGTAAATGCATCCGCATTGTTCGTGTATGCGCTGAAGAAAAAGCTGTCGGCAACAAAGAAGACAACGGCGATCGCGCCTGCAAAATAAATTGCATTCCCATTTGGAAATGCGATGGTCTGGTGCCGGGCTTTCAGGATACCCAGAGCTGCAGCCGTCATGAACACCATAGGGACGTACGTGAACGCCATAATCCCGAATTGTGTAAACGACTTCAGCTTCTGCTCAATCAGGACGTTGCCCAGGGCGTAAAGAACGACGGCCATGCTGGCATAAATGACCTGTTTCACTGAATTCCTCCGCTAAGGATTGACGGCGGCCTCCAGCGGATCCAGATCCCCAAAATACATTGCGGTGCGGCCAAGGTAATTGTGAGCCGGCTCCGGGAGGCCGATTCCAGTGTCTTCGAGCAACCGGGTGTTATCGAACCGCTGATCCAGATCGATGAACTTCCAGTATGCGTCGAGACCGGACAACAGCATTCTCGCCTTTTTGCGTCCGATCCCATAGTGGATGTATTCCAGTTGCCTGGAATAACGGGCCAGAGAGGGATGGGGGGTCTTACCGGTTCTGAGCCACTTCTTCAAGTGATGCAGTTGTTCTCCGCCGGTGTAAACGAATTCCGGGACTCCAGAGTCGTCGTTGACAACGGCATCAATAATGTTCCGGCAGGTCGTTGATGCGGCGCCGGCGCTTACATGGTAGGTGGTATAACGGCGCGGACCCGTCAGCAGTTTAACGATGGCATCTGCAGCGTAGTCGACGGGAATGATGTCGCATGAAGCATCCGGATCGCCGAAAAACATTCGCAGGTGGCGAAGCGCGACGATGATCCAGGCAATATCAAAGGAACGCGGCACGAGACAGCGGCTGTCTCCCACCAGGATCGATGGGCGAATGACCGCAAGCTTCTCTTCGGGCAATATATTTCGAACCGCCATTTCCGCAAGCATTTTTGACTGCGTGTATCCGACCAGGTGCTTTGCGGTGTCATTTGGTGATTCATCCTCGTAGATTGTGCGCCCCACCACGTCCTGGCCGGCGCCAGCGATCGTCGCGGTGCCGATGAATGCAAATGCCTCGAGAGACTTGAGACCGGATGCCCAGCGGGCAACTCTTTGAGTGCCGTTGATGTTGGTTTCCGCCACTGCGGCGTACTTCTGACTGAGAAATGATGTATTGGCGCCGGAATGAATCACCAGATTGATGTCTGATAAATCAGGATGACGGGCCAGATCGCAGGACAGCTTTTCATCGGTGAGACTGCCCCGAACCGCAATAACTTTTCGTGGATCGTACAGATCTTCGTGCAGTGCAAACACTCGCTCGAGACGATCGACCGCCTCACAGTCTTCCTTCGAACGAACCAGACACGCGATCTTTTCAACCGAATCGAGTTTAGAGAGCGCAACAGCAATTTCTCCGCCGAGAAATCCAGTCGCTCCCGTTAGGAACACATTCCACATTGCAAACGCCTCCCCCAGGAATTTAATTTGGATTTAAGAATCGGAAAGGGAAACTAGGCAGGAGGAGCGCGGCCAGCCGGGGCGGCGACACTGCGGTTGCAGCCTCGGCTTTCTTCAATCAGCAGAAGCGGAGAGAAAGTGATGCTCAGTGAGAATATGCACGCATTGCCGATATGAATCGTATCGAGCCCATCCAGGAGAGTGGCAAGCGTGGAGTCAAAGTCGGTTTTTCCCAGGTGAACGGCGACTAAGGATTCATCCTGGGTGTTGACTACGGTCTGAAACGCAGAAAGACGGATCGCGTCATCATGAGCCGATATCGCGGGAATCAGAAGTACTGCTGCAAGCAGACAGGTACAAAAGCGCTTAAGTCTGGGCATTTCTCTGTCGCGGGGAGGTTAGCACAGAAGTTCCAATTTGAACAAAGTGAGCCGCACGATATACTCGAATCATGAGCAATTTGCCGTCGATTGTGTAGATTCTGTCCAACTTTCCGGACCTTTCCGGGTCAAATTTCGACGGTAACATCAGAATTAATGTTCACGCCTCTACTATGGACTGGCCGCATATGTTTTCGTTGCGCAGTTAAGGAAAACTTCATGTCATTCTGGGAAGATCGGATGCGTTGAGGCTATTGTGAAAAAAGTCTTCGCAGCAATTGTCTTTCTGTCATTGATGTGTGGAAACGGGGAATCCGAGGCGCCGCCTCCCAAGGACTCGGAATTTGTGTTTGCCAGGGTTCAGTTCACTCAGCGCCGCTGGACACAGTATTGGGATGAAGGTTCCCCTGGCCCCCCATGGTGGCATGACTGGCCGTTTTCCGATGAGTTCGTCACGTCTCTTGTGCAGGAACTGACCGGAATTCGAACCACATCCGAATCGCATATTAACGTCGAGCTGGAAAGTCCGGATATCTTCAAATACCCATTCCTCTATTTCTCCGAGCCGGGCTTCATGAATTTGAATGACCAGGAGATCAAGAACCTTGGGGAATATATCCGCCGAGGAGGTTTCGTTATGGCGGACGATTTTCGCGAACCGGGCTTTCTCGAAGACGATCCCGACGAACTGGAAGTCCTGCGCTACTACCTGTCCAAAGCGGTCCCGGAATACAAGCTGGTCCGCCTGGATCTCAGCCACCCGATATTTCACCAGTTTTTTGATATTGCAACCCTTGACATGGATCCGCCGTACGGCAATTTCAAACCCCAATTCTGGGGACTTGTCGATGAGCACGGCAAACTTCGGCTGGTCGCCGACTACAACAACGACCTCGGCGACTACTGGGAAGATCTGGATAAGGGCAGCGCGCCGGTCAAACCCGCGGTCTGGGCCACACAGTTGGGAGTCAACTACGTTCTATACGCGATGTCGCACTAGACTAGTCGGTGGGATTGATGTAGCGGATGCGCTTGTGGACGTCGGTATTGACAGAATGGTATGGCTGTACCAGATTGCCCGGATCGAACAGCGTCTGCCTCAGATGTTCCGCATCGTCGTTGCCAATAGCGTCAGTGAAGATCGGCAGTAAGTAGTCGATTCCCATTTTGGACGGCTTCATGAGCCGCGGATCGTAAAGCGATAGATGCAAGTGTCTGGCATGAATGTATCCCCAGCGGTCGCGGAATCGATTCGCATCGTAGCCTTCCACATGGAAACCCTTGCTGGACTTGTATTGCAACACCGATACGGCATTGTTCCGGCCCTCCATCAAAAGATCGACAGCCTTTGCGCCAAGCAGTGCTGCGTAAAACCGGTCGAATAATATCGGCCTGCCGCCTCGCTGCGTGTGGCCGACCTTTCTGGTGAAAATGGCTTCCTTGGCCGAACCGCCGCGCCGGTATCTCTGGAAATAGGAATCGCCGATCATGTAAACCATGCGTTCCCGCAGGGCATCTGCCGCGCCAGTGAAGACGACGTTGCCTCCCGGATCCGTCGAGCGGGATTCGGCGAGTTCGACTCCCTGTTCATCAACGATTCCCTCGCCGCAGACGATGACTACGTTTTTCTGCAGGTCGTAGAGATATTTCACACGGTCAACCACGCGATCCAGATCGACAGGAGATTCCGGAATAAGAATGATATCCGGCTGACCATACGCCGAACCAAGCGCGATATATCCGGAATGACGGCCCATGACTTCGATAATGGCAATCCGGCGGTGGCTTTCGGCTGTCGTGCGGATGCGTTCAATACCCTGAGAGGAGACCATCACTGCGGTCGCGTAACCGGGCGTTGCGTAATTCACGATCTGGTCCAGATCAAACACCACGCTCGACGGCGTCCGCTTATAGGTGAATCCGGTTTTTGATGACGAATCGTTGGCTCGGACCCACTCGTCCGGCTCACTGGGGAAATTTAGTCCAAGGTCGTTGTCGATCGTCTTCGGAGCCAGCACGGTTGGCAATCGTTCGGCAAGAGGCTGGAGGCCGTTGAGCGTTCCGTCGCCGCCTATGCAAATCAGGCCATCGATGCCCAAGTGCCGAAGCCGTGATGAAATAAGCTCCAGTTCATCCTTGTTATCCGGATCGACATAGTCTCGTGACGATCCGATAAGCGTGCCGCCCTTGGTGGGATCCAGTTCCGGAATGGCCTGAAACAACGGATTGAGATGGACGTGCGGAACCCGGGGATTAAAAAGACAGTTGAAGCCTTTGATAAAACCGAAAATTTCAATTCGCAGCTGATTCGCACGAACGACTGCACCATGAATCGTGGCATTGAGAGCAGGAGTATCGCCGCCGGCGGTTAAAATTCCAATGCGCTTCATTTACGTACTTTAAGGGGAATGGACCCAAAATTCCAACCGACACTGATGTAGGGGTTCAGAAAGTGAAGTGAAAACTTCTTACTTGCCGATGAGTTTCAAAGCCATATATGTATCGATCATGATTATCAAACACGACATGGAAGTCCGGCAAGCATATGACGAACTGAAGGGCGTGGCGGAAGCGGATATCAAGGGCGCTCACGGACTTCAGGTTGATCGGCCTAAACTATCGGACAGGGCAATCCGCCTGTATGACGACGTTGCCAAGATGGTGGAAGCGGATTCAGACGCTCAAGCTGAGGCGGCGGCTGACCAAGGCTGATACGCCCATCTTCTTACAAGTCCGGCCGCAAAGCAGATGGGCCACACGGATTGGTCGTTTACGGCGAAGCGCTACTCTCGGTGGATTCCATCTGACATGCCTGATGAGGGGGAAGCAAAGCTGAGAGGGTTTGGTCAGAATCCGGTCAGCATCCCGCTGTAAGCTACCGAAGATAAAATGCCGAAGGGGGACTCGAACACCAAAAATAATCAAAAGAATCAATAGGTTACAGGCAGCGAGTGACCCAAAAGTGACTAACCAACCATGCCCACCCATGACCAAACAAGCCACATCATGCCAAAGCGCTGACGGCTTTTCCCCCAGCATTCGGCATACCCGACCGGAAACCAGCACGACAAAAAAACTCCACAACTTGAGCGAGGAACAGATAGACCCAATAACCGGTCAATCTGGAGACGAAAGCTTCCTAACTTCAAGCAATGGTGTAGAGGCCAGTGACGATGAGGACTTGCGTGCAGATCGCGAAGAGCAGCTTCTTGCTTGCGGTCGTTGCGGGGATGAATCGCCACACGATGAATGATGCAACGTAGAGCATGATTGCCAGTACCGTCACGATGAGCAGATTCGGCCCCTCAGGATCATGGAAAAGGAAGAAAAGTGTCCTGGAGCAGGCGAATGCCGTGATCCCCAAGAGGAGTAACGACGTTTTTCTTGATGTGAACTGCATCGGGACAATACTTTATAGTAAAAAGTACTCTTTTACAATCAAAATTATCGAGAGGCTAAAGTCCGCCAAGTGGTAACCAACAGCCTCCAACCAGCTCGATAAAAAAACACCACAACAACACCAAACAAAGCAACGGCGGATCAACTGACAGTTCGGTCCTTGGTTCTATTTTCGGGTACCTCGATTGAGACGTTTGATTAAGTTCATATCACCAATAATCTGCGGCTGTTGTTCAAGGCCGGCGCGTCGAGTTTCGGCAGACGCACATTGCAGCAGTAATTGTGATTCCGCGAAAAGTGTTCTGAAATCCATCTGCCCGATAAACTTCAAATCGTCGGTTGGCATTTGGCTTTGGTGAGTGCTCGGTGTTCTCCGTCGTCGAACGTCACGTACACGCGCTTCATGACCTACTCAATGAGTGAGCAAGTATTTAAATCTGTCGGTGGTGCTATAGGGCGGGCGGTAGATTTCCGACATTTTTGTTGTACCTTTTGTAGAGTCCTTTTGTGGGAATGTTGACCAAAAAGGTGATTAACTCAAGCCCAAACAGGCCCTTCCATGCCCAAGGCGTGGCCATGTTCGTTCCGTAAGTGATTGATGGTAAAGGTTATCGAAGGGGGCTGTTCTTACCGACGGGGGGACCAAGGGGGCCGGTGACGACAACAACCGCAAGCCAAATGATCCATGAGAGTTAGGACAAATTACTACACCCGTGCCGGGCAGTTTCCTGCCAAAAATCGCCCGCACGTTATTGATTCTAAAGGAATGCCGAAGGGGGGACTCGAACCCCCACGCCTTTCGGCGCCACCACCTCAAGATGGTGCGTCTGCCAGTTCCGCCACTTCGGCTTTGAGGTCTATTGCACTAATTATTTTTCTTTGGCGCTGCCGGAGGGGGCTGCGGCACCGGAGCGGGTTGCGTTTTGGGAACCGCCTTTTCGTTGATAACGGAACTCCCGCCAGGACGTGCGATCAATACGGTCAGAGCCAGCGACGTGATCATGAATACGATTGCGGCGACTGTCGTCGCTTTTGACAAAATCGTGCCTGCGCCACGCGCACCGAATACCGTCTGGCTGCCGCCGCCACCAAATGTTCCAGCCCAATCGGCGCCTTTTCCCTGTTGCAAGAGAACCACAAGGATCAGGAAGACGCAGACCAGAACGTGAAAGATCGTCAATACAATGATCATAAGTAAATCTCGCAGTCGATAATGATAGGGGAAAGGTTGGGACTCGTCAATGCATCCAAACACTCAGTGTCCAAACCCTCAGCGACCCTCGATAGTGACTCATTTTAAATTTTGGCTCTTGATTCAGGCGAATACAAGTCTGCTCAATCTCTTCGAAAACATTCCGCATCCCACCAAAGAAAAAACTGCGAATGCCGTCTTTACTTTCATGTCACCGTTGTAAGGTTTTTGCATGGTTACCGTCATTCTGGTTCTGATTGAAATCGGCTTTTACGTCGCCGTGCCTGCGGGACTGGTTTGGGGATGGATCCGGCTGCTGAGGAATCGGCAATCGAAACTTACCTGTCTGGCCCCTTCGCTTGCGGCGTTTGCGCTCGGTACGGCATCGGCTGTACTGGCGATCGGAGCAACGCTTTTTTCGAGCGAGACGGCCGGGATTTCCGGTCCCGATCCTTCGATGTTGCGGTTATACCGCACGGGGGCTTTGCTTTCTCTTTTAGGTATTGTGCTTGGTGTTGTGGGCGTCTGCCGCCCGGGCCCTCTGCGCTGGCACGCGCCGGCCTGCGCCATGGGCACCATGATTTTCTGGCTGGTTGCAGCCTCCGGTGAGTAATAGAAGGGTGACAAGGTTGACGTGGAATATCGGATAACGGACCCCCCGGTGGCATTGAGCACTATCGATTCCTCATCTTTAGTGCAATGGCTGTCTGCGCTGCCGCTGGTTGAGCGGGCGCGAGCCTTGAACATTGTCAGCTACATGCTGACCATTCATGCGCGAGAGTACGGGCTGCCCACCAGCGAGCAGACGGGATCTGCGAAAAAGCTACTGGGGATCAATGATTTGCAGCATAAGATCCTGTCGCAAACCGTACAGTATCTCGATGGCGAGGAACGCCTTGCCCCCTCCGTCAATTCCTTCTGCCACGTTCTTATCGAAACGGCAGCCCACCACGGTATTTCCGGTCCTCTCGGCGCTGCAATCTCCTTTGCCAAATCCCGAACACTGGTGAACCGCTGATTCACGCCCAAGGGCTCGCCGGGGAGTGTCTCGGTTTGATACCCGCGAAACAAAATGAGAGAATTGAAAACTGATTGATGACTAATGATTATTGCGCTTGATAGATCAACAAATCACGGTTGCGTGAAGAGAGTGAGATTCAACATTTAGTGCGATCAATTCTCAGTTCTTAACTGAGGGTCCCCCGCGTTGGTCGTGGGAGAAGGGTACCGCACTTATCAATATTTACTTGCGGTACCCCTCACCCGGCCTTCGGCCACCCTCTCCCGTTGGGAGAGGGATTTCTTGATTGACTGCCCCTACAGGAGGAGCCAACGCCGGTATACGTTACAGGGCTGGACGTTCTAATCGGTTCAGCAAAAAGAGCAGCAAATTCAGACGGGTCGGGACAGAAGCAGCTCACGTCGCGAGCTATTCAGTCGGTATCCCTTACACCCGAACGACCGGCACAAGTGCTGGCTCGCAGCTTTACCAGGAAAATGAATCGCTAACTGACTCACAACACAGACAATCCTGCCGGCCCTTAGGGGAACAACTTTGGCCGCACGATTGCTTTAAATCTGGCGTTCAGTCCTCCGTAAGTTAAGAATTGGTTCAAAAAAGGGGTTTCCTCAAAATGGAAACCCCATTTTTTTTGCAGACTGATCAGCGGTATTTGATGATGGAGGCAAACGAGGAAGGCTCGAGACTGGCGCCGCCGACCAGTGCACCATCGATATTTTCACACTCCATCAATGATTTGATGTTGTCGGGCTTCACGCTTCCTCCGTACAGGATTCGCATAGTTGCCGCAGCACTGGCCCCGTAAATCTCGAGAATCGTTTTGCGAATTTCGGCATGCATGGTTTCCGCAATTTCCGGTGTCGCTGTCCGGCCCGTTCCGATGGCCCATACGGGCTCGTACGCGATCGAAATATGGGACAGCTCCGATTCCGAAAACCCACCTAGTCCATTTTGGATTTGGCGGCGCACGATCGAAACGGCAGCACCGGCATCGCGTTCTTCCAGCGACTCGCCAACGCAAGCAATGGCGTCAAGCCCGCCTTTAATTGCGGCACGGGTCTTCTTCTCGACAGTCTGATCGGTCTCGCCGAAAAATTGCCGGCGTTCAGAATGACCGATGATCGTGAAGGCACAACCGGCATCCACGAGCATGCGAACTGCAATCTCTCCGGTAAATGCACCATGGGGTTCCCAATAAACGTCCTGAGCGGAAATTGAAACTCGCGTCCCGTCCGCTTCTTCGGCTGCGGCGGCCAGGGTAGTGAACGGAGGCGCCACCACAATATCGCAATGTTCTACATCCTGAATCGCGGGAATGAGGGCGTCGAAAAACTGACGAGTCTCCGCGATCGTTTTGAACATTTTCCAATTGCCGGCAATGATCGGACGTCTCACTTCGACTCCTTTGCCGGAACGGCCGGCTTGTCTGTGAGCGCTTCGACGCCGGGCAGCTTCTGCCCGGAAAGAAACTCGAGCGAAGCGCCCCCTCCAGTGGAAATATGAGTGATCTTCGACTCCATTCCGGATTGTGCCACCGCCGCCGCGGAATCTCCGCCACCCACGATGGAGAAGGCCTTTGAGTCCGCTACTGCCCGGGCGATCGCAAACGTTCCCTTCGAAAAGTTCGGATTTTCGAAAACACCCATGGGACCGTTCCAAACAATAGTTTTCGCCCCGGAAATAATCTGTCCGTACCGCTTCACTGTTTCCGGGCCGATGTCGAGTCCCATTTGATCCGCAGGTGTCTTGTCTACAGCAACCGTTCGGGAGTCCGTACTCTTCAGGGAACCCGCAATCACGTGATCGACCGGAAGCTCGATGGATACGTTGCGCTGGGCTGCCCGGGCCAGCAGGTCTCGCGCGAGATCGACCTTGTCCAATTCCACAAGGGACTTGCCGGTCTCCATTCCCTTCGAGCGGAAGAATGTATAGGCCATCGCGCCGCCGATCAGGATGTGTGTCGCCAGACCCAAAAAGTTTTCAATCAGTTCGATTTTGTCAGAAACCTTCGATCCGCCGACTATCGCCACGTACGGCTTCGCGGCATTCGTCAAGGCATGACCAAGACACTCCAACTCCTTCTGCATGAGAAAACCCGCAGCAGCCGGCTTCACGAATTCGGTGATTCCTGCCGTCGACGCGTGTGCACGATGCGCCGTACCGAACGCATCATTGACATAAACATCG
>JBGPBY010000222.1:0-11381 GCA_041481485.1 Terriglobia bacterium | reverse complement strand
AATATTCAATATTCAATTCTCAATTGTCATCGGCGGTGGCGCTTCGCGCAATCATTTCTTAAAGATGCCGCGCGAAAGCGCATCCACAAATGACAATTGAGAATTGAATATTGAATATTGAGTATTTCTTCACTCCTTCATAGACCGCGCCTACAGTCCTCCAAAGCCCATTTGAACTCTCCGAAGCCTTCTCCCGCGGTAGTGCTCGACCTGCAGGCCCCAAACCATTACAATAGAACCTCGAATTTCGGTACAAGGCCGTACCCTTCCGACAGCGCCGTCTATCTGCGGTTCATGAGGTAAATGGTGCAGTTCAATAACTATCAGACAGACAATTTCTACGACGAGATGTTTGACGAGAACGGGAAACCGCGTCCCGAGGCCCGGTTGCTCCTCGAAACGATCGAGTCGCTGGACGACGGCCACCTGTTGCGGTCGCAGCGGTCGGCAGAAAAGCTACTGTTGCAGATGGGCATCACTTTTAATGTCTACGGCGATTCTGCAGGCACGGAAAAAATTTTCCCCTTCGATTTGATTCCGCGCATCACCAGCGCTAAAGAGTGGGCCTGGATCGAGCGCGGACTGATCCAGCGCATTCGCGGCCTCAACGAGTTCATCGACGACATCTATCACGATCAGAAAATTCTCAAAGACAAGGTCATCCCTGAAGAAGTGATCCGGTCCGCGACGTTTTACCGCCCGCAGTGCCAGGGAATCAATCCTCCGCAGCGGGTGTGGTGTCACATCACTGGTACCGACCTCGTGCGTCACAGTGACGGACAGATTTATGTGCTCGAAGACAATCTTCGCGTACCTTCCGGCGTTTCGTATGTCCTGGAGAACCGGGCCTTGATGAAACGAACCTTTCCGCGCGTCTTTGAAGGTCTGCATGTTCGTCCGGTCGATACCTATCCCGGCAAGCTGCTCGAAATGCTCGAAGCCATCGCCCCTTCCGGACTGGATCGGAAGCCGACGGTCGTTCTGCTCACTCCGGGCATGTATAACTCTGCTTATTTCGAACACAGCTTTCTCGCGCAGCAGATGGGTATTCAGCTGGTCGAAGGCCGCGATCTGGCAGTGCAGGACAACCACGTGTTCATGAGAACGACCAAGGGGCTGCGCCAGGTGGATGTGATCTACCGCCGGATTGACGATGATTTCATGGACCCGAAGGCATTTCGCAAGGACAGCCTTTTGGGTGTGCCCGGGCTGCTGGACGCTTACCGGGCCGGCAAAGTGTCGCTGGCCAATGCACCGGGTAACGGAGTCGCTGACGATAAGGTCGTCTACGCTTATGTTCCAGATATGATCCGATATTATCTCGGCGAAGATGCAATCCTGCCGAATGTGCCGACGTTTTTGTGCTGGCGTGACGCCGAGCGCAAGCACGTTCTGGAGAACCTCGATAAACTCGTCGTCAAATCGGCGAATGAGGCGGGAGGGTATGGCATGCTGGTCGGGCCGCACTCGACCATGGCGGAGCGCAACGATTTCGCGGCAAGGATTGAGGCCAACCCGCGAAACTATATTGCGCAGCCCACATTGAATCTTTCCAGGGTACCAACTGTGATTGGGGATCAGCTTGAAGGAAGGCATGTGGACCTTCGGCCATACATTCTTTACGGGAAGGAAGTTCACGTTCTGGCGGGAGGATTGACACGTGTCGCTCTGCGGAAAGGGTCGCTGGTTGTGAATTCATCTCAGGGCGGAGGGAGCAAGGATACATGGGTCCTTGCTGAAGATGTCGACGGAGGAATGAACGGTGAATGAAGATGCCCCATTGCTCAGCCGGGTCGCCGATTCCGTGTACTGGATGGCACGCTATATCGAGCGCGCCGAGAACGTCGCACGTTTCATTGATGTCAATCTGCATCTGCAGCTGGATTTGCCGCTGGCGCCGGAATATCAGTGGCAGCCTCTGATCGATACCTCCGGAGATACCGAATCGTTCAGCAAGCGCTACGGCCTCTCCACCGAATGCAACGTTATCCAGTTTCTGGCGTTCGACGAGGAAAACCCCAACTCAATCTTTTCCTGCGTTCGTTCGGCGCGTGAAAACGCCCGCTCCATCCGGGAAACGATTTCTTCGGAGATGTGGGAGCAGGTCAACAGTCTCTACTTGAGGATTCAGAGGCAGAAAGTTTCTCCGCAGCACGAATCGCTTCCTGAGGTATTGCGCGGCATCCGAATGGCGTGTCACATGTTCCAGGGCATTACGGATGCAACGATGAGTCACAACGAAGCCTGGCACTTCCTCAGGCTTGGGCGAATGATCGAACGCGCGGACAAGACATCGCGAATTCTCGATGTGAAATACTTCATCCTTCTGCCTTCAACTTCGGGTGTCGACACACCGTACGATGACCTGCACTGGTCCGCGGTGTTGAAATCCGTGAGCGGTCTGGAAATGTATCGAAAGAAGTATGGCCGCATCTTGCCGCGCAATATTCTTGAACTCCTGATCATGGACAGGGAATTTCCCCGCGCCATCCGATTCTGCCTGATCCGGGCCAATGAATCTCTGCATGCCGTAACTGGCACATCACTGGCATCTTCTGAATCGCAATCGGAGCAACTGATGGGATCGCTGACTGCGGAACTTCACACAGCAACGGTGGACATGATCATAAACTCGGGACTGCACGAGTATCTCGACCGTCTTCAGACCAAAATGAACGCCGTGGGCGTCGGTCTGCTCCAGGATTTCTTTGTCTGGCGATCCGTCGAATCCATGGTCCAGATTCAAGGCGCCGGGGCATCGCACTGATGTCGATTCGAGTCGCGCTGCAGCATCGAACCGTTTACGAATACGATCGTCTGGTGGAATTATCCCCACAAATCATACGGCTTCGTCCCGCCCCGCACTGCCGTACAACCATCGTGAGCTATTCGCTCAAAGTCGAACCACAAAATCACTTCATCAACTGGCAGCAGGATCCTTACGGTAATTTTCTGGCGCGTCTGGTGTTTCCGGGACAAACAGAGCGTCTGGGCATTGACGTCGGTCTTGTCGCCGATATGACCGTGATCAATCCTTTCGATTTTTTTCTCGAACCTTATGCCGAGTCCTATCCGTTTCATTACGAAACGGGCGAGCATTACATGCTTCGCGCATTTCTCGAAGTGCCGGAGATGGGGCCGCTCGAAGAGCAGTTTCTCAAATCTGTGGAGCAAAACAAGCGAACGGTGGACTTTCTGGTGGAACTCAACAGCCGGCTGCAGAAGCAAATCCGGTACACCGTCCGAATGGAACCAGGAATTCAGTCACCCGAACAGACACTGCAACTTGGCAGTGGATCATGTCGCGATACCGGTTGGCTGCTCGTTCAGATTCTGCGCCGGCTCGGGCTGGCGGCTCGATTCGTTTCCGGTTATTTGATCCAGCTGAAGCCGGATGTGAAGTCGCTAGATGGACCCAGCGGGGCGGAAGAGGATTTCACCGATCTGCATGCCTGGGCAGAAGTCTACTTACCGGGTGCAGGATGGGTGGGTCTCGATCCGACATCCGGATTGTTTGCCGGCGAAGGACATATTCCCCTCGCAGCAACACACGATCCCCATTCGGCAGCGCCGGTTTCCGGCATGGTGAGCGAATGCGAAGTCACCTTTGTTCATGAGATGAGTGTTTCCCGCATCCACGAAGATCCGCGCGTGACCAAGCCGTACACCGAGCCTCAGTGGTGTGAAATCTCCAGTCTTGGCGATCGCATCGATGAGGATCTTCAAGCCGGAGATGTGCGGCTGACGATGGGCGGAGAACCGACGTTTGTCTCGATTGACAACTTCGATGCGGAGGAATGGAACACCGCGGCGCATGGCCCAACAAAGCAGCGTTTGTCTACATCGCTGATCCGGCGGCTGCACGAGAAATTTGCCCCCGGCGGATTTCTGCATTTCGGACAGGGCAAATGGTATCCGGGTGAGTCATTGCCACGATGGGCGTACACGTGTTACTGGCGCGCGGACGGCGAGCCTCTTTGGCACGATCCGGAGTGGGCGGGCGATCCGGCACATGACTACGGCTTTGGCATTAAGGAAGGACAGCAGTTTGCGGAGTATCTGTCCCACAGTCTCTCGCTGAATCCGGAGTACATCGTTGCCGCTTATGAAGATCCCCTGACCTATCTCGCCAAGGAACGCAATTTGCCGGTGAACGTCGACCCCATCGACAACAAACTGGACAACCCGGAAGAACGCGAACGATTGCGTCGCGTATTTGAACGCGGACTCGGACAGCCGGTAGGATTTGTATTGCCGCTTCAGCGCGGCCACGGAAAGAATGGCCCGGAATGGCAGTCTGGCCTTTGGATGTTGCGCGCGCGGCACCTGTTTCTCATTCCGGGAGATTCTCCGGTGGGGTTGCGGCTTCCATTGGAAAGGCTTCAATGGGAACCGGCCAGCCAGGTTCAGAAATTATGGGTCGTCGACCCGATGGCGCCAACCGGACCGTTGCCCGTGTTCAGGCGGTCCTTCCAACAAAAAAACCTCGGATTGATTTCCTCGCCGGCATCTTCTCCCGCCGGCAGTATGGTTCGCACCGCACTCACCGTTGAACCCCGAAACGGCTGCCTGTGCGTGTTTCTTCCGCCAGTGGCCGCGACCGAGGATTATGTCGAATTGATTTCCGCGATCGAGGACACGGCTGCCGAACTTCGAATGCCCGTGGTCATTGAAGGGTATTCGCCGCCTTCTGATCCACGCCTGCGCAATATCAAAGTGACGCCGGATCCGGGAGTGATCGAGGTGAATGTCCAGCCGGCATCCAGCTGGAGGGAGCTTGTCGAGAACACCACATCGCTCTACGAGATTGCCCGCTGTTGCCGTCTGGGCACTGAAAAATTCATGCTCGATGGACGGCACACCGGTACGGGTGGCGGCAATCATGTCGTGATTGGCGGGCCGGAGCCAAAGGATAGTCCATTTCTGCGGCGGCCCAGCCTGCTGCGAAGCCTGGTGGGATACTGGCTGAATCATCCGTCGCTGTCGTATTTATTCTCCGGCGTGTTCGTCGGTCCCACCAGTCAGGCGCCCCGAGTCGATGAAACACGCGCCGATTCGGTTTACGAACTGGAACTCGCATTCAATGAGCTGAAGCGGCAAAGCGAGGGGTATTGCCCGCCCTGGCTTGTGGACCGAATTTTCCGCAATCTTCTGGTGGACGTGACGGGCAATACGCATCGCGCCGAATTTTGCATCGATAAGCTCTACTCGCCGGACAGCTCGACGGGCCGGCTGGGTCTGGTCGAGCTCCGGGGTTTCGAAATGCCGCCACACGCGCGCATGAGTCTCGTTCAGCAGTTGCTTGTACGTGCGTTTGTGGCAAAGTTCTGGCGCCAGCCGTATTTGGAAAAACCCATCCGGTGGGGAACTCGTTTGCACGATTTATTTCTCTTGCCGTATTTTGTCGAGCAGGACTTTGTTGCGGTGATAGAAGATCTGCAATCCAGCGCATACGGTTTCAAGCCCGAATGGTTTGATCCCCATATCGAGTTTCGATTTCCGGTGTTCGGCAACGTTTGCTACGACGGAGTTGGGATCGAACTGCGGCAGGCCATTGAGCCATGGTATGTGCTTGGAGAAGAGCCGGGTTCTGGGGGAACAACTCGCTATGTCGATTCATCCGTCGAACGGCTGCAGGTGAAAGTGAGCGGACTCATTACAGAGCGATTTGCGGTGACCTGCAATGGACGGCGAATGCCTTTGCATCCGACCGGAACGGATGGTGAGTTTGTTTGCGGCGTGCGGTATCGCGCATGGCAGCCTCCTCGAGGTCTCCATCCTACAATTCCAGTACACGTCCCGCTGGTTTTCGATCTGGTGGATATCACAAATCAACGCTCGATGGGTGGATGCACTTATCATGTGGCGCATCCGGGTGGACGCGGCTATGAAACGTTTCCGGTCAACTCGAATGAAGCAGAAGCGCGGCGGGCCGCCCGCTTCTTTCCGTTCGGGCATACACCAGGACCAATGCAGGCGCCGCCCGTGGACCTGAATCCCGAATTCCCAGCGACTTTGGACTTGCGGAGGTAGTGCGGTTGGCTAAGGACAGTGTGACCGCGGCTGCAGAGTTAAAGGAAAATCCGTGGCATTATGCGCGCGCGGAAGGTTATTGGGACGAAGCCCTGCTTCCTTCCGGATTTCCACGGCGGCACTGGCGTCGTCTGTTTGTGGAAGTCGGACGCATCGGATTTCGGCAGCTCAGCCGCCGCTGGCAGAGCGGCCAGCAGCTCATTCACTCGCAGGGGATCACCTACAACGTTCCGAATCGGCCGGAGGGATACGAGCACTCCTGGCAAATGGACCCCATCCCGCTGGTGATCGATCAAAATGAATGGCCGTACATCGAGCGTGCCGTTGCACAAAGAGCCACCCTGCTCAATGCCATATTGGCGGATCTGTACGGTCCGCAACGACTGCTTCGCGAACGAAAACTTCCGCCCGCATTGGTGTTTGCAAACCCGCACTTCCTCCGTCCATGTTTTGGAATCACTCCAAACTCCGGTGTGCACCTGAGCAGTTATGCCGCCGACATTGCGCGATCTCCAGACGGTAGCTGGTGGGTCGTGGCCGATCGTACGCAGGCACCCTCCGGTATGGGATACACGCTTCAGAATCGTCTGGTCAGCGCACGCACACTGCCCGGCGTATTCAATCAGTGCCGCGTGCGCCAGCTGGCCGGATTTTTCGAGCGAAAGCGCCAGACGCTGCTGGCGATGGCGTCATCACTGCGCAACAATCCTGCGGTGGTGCTTCTGACTCCCGGACCCCATAACGAAACTTACTTTGAACATTCATTTCTCGCCGGCTTGTGGGGATTTCCCCTGGTGGAAGGAGAAGACCTTACCGTATTGGATCGGCGAGTGTATTTGAAGACACTGGGCGGTCTGAAACCGGTCGACCTGATTCTTCGCCGCATGGATGACAGTTTTTGCGATCCGCTCGAACTCAAAGGCGACTCGCTTCTCGGAGTACCAGGACTCGTGGATGCCGTTCGCAGCGGGTCGGTGATCATCGACAACGCGCTTGGAAGTGGCCTGGTCGAAACGGCCGCCCACATGGCGTTCCTTCCGAGTCTTTGCAAACAGCTGCTGGATGAAAATCTGATAATGCCATCGGTTGCGACCTGGTGGTGCGGTCAGGAAGAACCTCGCCGTTACGTTCTCGAACACCTGAAGGAACTCGTGGTGAAATCCACATTTCCGCGCGCCGGCCGCCATCCCGAATTTCCGGAATCGCTCAGCGAATCCGAATTGAAGAATCTGTTCTCCAGAATCGAGGCCAATCCGGAAGAGTTCGTTGCTCAGGAGCGGGTCGCGCTGTCGACCGTGCCGGTTCGAACCGATGTGGGATTTTCTCCTCGTCACGCCATGCTTCGTGTGTACGCCACATGGAATGGCAGCTCCTATTCGGTGATGCCTGGAGGATTGACTCGCGTTTCGACTCAGGATTCCTCGTTCGTCGTTTCGATGCAGCTTGGTGGCGAGAGCAAGGACACCTGGGTGCTGGGAAGCGAATCCGAAACTGGAGCGAGTCGAAGACAGCTTTCTGTCCCCATAGAGGCCAATCGCAGCAATCGCAATTTGCCGAGCCGGGTGGCGGACAATCTGCTCTGGCTGGGACGATATGCCGAGCGCGTCGAATGCCGCGTTCGTTTTGTGCGCACTCTGCTGCCGGCTCTGTCCGGCGAAGAAGACTATGGCCGTTCCGTTTCATTGGAGACGGCGGCCCGGTTGCTCACGGAATTGGGATTCCTTCCCATGAAGACCAATGAAGAATCACTCGGCGAACTGCACTGGCAGGTCCAGAGGCTGCTCACTGAAATGATTTACGATGTTTCTCAGACATCGAGTCTGCGCTGGAACCTCAAGGAAATGCGCCGCACCGCATGGCACCTGAAAGAGAGGCTGTCGCTCGATACCTGGCGCGTGCTGCAGCAACTGGAATCTCAGTTCAACGCCTTTGTTCCTTCGGGCGCGGATCATCGTTATCTGGCCGGTATGGATTTGCTCGATGGCGTCATCGTGACGCTCTCCGCATTTTCAGGATTGCTAATGGAGAACACCACGCGTGGATTCGGATGGCGCTTTCTCGAGATTGGACGCCGGATTGAACGGGCGCTTCAGCTGGCCGAACTGATCGGGGGCGGACTCAGCGCGGCATCCACGGATGTTGAACCGTACCTGCAAATCCTTTTGCAGATCGCAGACAGTTCAATCACGTATCGGTCCCGATACCCCACCGTGATGCAGACCGACCTGGTCCTGGAAGTGTTGCTCACTGACGAAAGCAATCCACGCGCGGTGGCGTTTCAATTGGCGAAACTGCAGTATCAGATCATCAAACTCCATGAACTTCTCGAAGGAAACCGCGACAGCGGTGAACTCGAGTTCGCCGACAGTGCGCTGGCATTGATTCGCGGGGTTCGTCTCGCCGACATTTCACAGCGGGATTCTTCCGGACGATATGCAGCTGTCGATGAATTGTTCGGAAACCTGAAAGTAGCGTTGTACGAAATATCGGACGCACTCACCTCGAACTATTTGAGCCATCTCAAGGCATCGCGCATGCGAGCGTCGTGGTAACCGGCCGGAGGCAAAGCGTTGTTTGAAGTGATCCACACCACCAGATTCAGTTATGAGGCGCCGGTTTCCCGCTGCCTCAATGAAGTGCATTTGACTCCGCGCGCATTGCCTCTGCAGTCGGTCTATCAATCAACGCTCGTGGTCGATCCGGCGCCAGCCACCTTTCACCACAGAAAGGATTACTTTGGCAATGATGCGGCCACCTTTGCGGTGATGGAACAACACGATAGCCTGACCGCCACGGCAACGAGCCTCGTCAAAGTCGAGCCGTGGCCGGAGCCGGTGCAATCGAGTCTTTCCTGGGAGGATGCACGCGATCAGATCGCGGCTGCTCCGGATGATTCATGCCTCGAGGCCGCAGAATTTATTTACAGTTCTCCGTTCGTTCCGGTCCTGAAGGAACTGGTGCCCTTTGCGAGCGAATCATTCAAGTCTGGCCGTTCCCTCCTGGAAGCGGCCGGTGAACTGTCGAATCGAATTTATAAGGAATTCAAATACGATCCGAAGGCAACGTCAATCGAAGCGCCATTAGTGGATGTGTTCCGCAACAGGCACGGCGTTTGCCAGGATTTTGCGCATTTGATGATCGGGGCCTGCCGCTCGCTGCGTCTTGCTGCGCGCTATGTCAGCGGCTATGTGCGAAGCGGTCCCAAAGTGCAGGGTGCGCAGGCCTCGCATGCCTGGGTTTCGGTGTTTGTGCCGGATATCGGCTGGGTTTCCTTTGATCCCACCAACAATGTGATGCCTTCCGAAAACCACGTCACTCTGGCCTGGGGGAGAGATTATGGCGATGTTACCCCGGTCAAGGGAGTCACACTCGGAGGCGGACTGCAAACCGTACAGGTCGAAGTCTACGTGAATCCGGTTTAGGGTCGTTTTCCTCTTCTGAGCTGTGGAGCAGTGAAAGGAATGCGATTCCCCACTGTAGGGGCGGTCTATGACCGCCCACAATTTAGAGGCCTTCAATCTTCCGAATTGTGGGCGGTCATAGACCGCCCCTACAGTGGGGAATCGCATTCCGTCACATCTTCGTAAACCGCTTCTACAGCTGCCTGCCTCAAAGAATCTTCTTGATAAAAAATTATCTCTTGGGTTGGAAGAATCGTGTCCTTTACCCCATAGTCTAGGCATGTTTCGGACATATCGCTCGATTCTTGCTTTTGGCACACTTCCGGTGTTCATCGCTCTGGCCGCTTCCACCGCGTACAGTCAAACTCAGGTCGATGTCGACGTTCGCGTTTTGGAGCTTCCGCGAGTGGATCTGGATCGGGTCGGCACGTTGCCGATTCGCACCAGCATTGCGAAATCTGTTTCGGAGACCATTGCCCAGTCCCTGATCTCAGGCTCGCAAACGAAAACCATCTACAAACTAAATCTCCAGGCGTCGTCAGGAAAATCCGCGCAATTCCGCGTCGACTCCCGCATCCCAATTGCGACGAATTCTGCAGGGGAGCTGGTGTCATTCTTTGAAGTCGGCATTGGAATTGACGTCTCCCCGAAAGTATCCCCGAGCCGCGAAATCGCGTTATCCACGTCGTCGCAGGTGCGCGTCCGGCGCGGGCCCGCGGTGAATGGGGGATTGCCGCTGATCTATGAAACGCCGGCATTGAGATATGAAACCCGCGTTCGAGAAGGTGAGACCGCAGTATTGGGCGGCTTTATAACGGATGCGGAGCGCACGGCTCTTCCGATGCTTTCGCCCCTTCCCGACAATCCTGTCGTGAGCTATCTTTTCGGAAAGAAGCGCGAACAACAGGCGAACTTCGAAATCGTGGTCCTCCTGACGCCTCATATTGCGGGCCCGATCATTGATACAACGGTCGAAATTCCCATTGTGGTCGGCAATGTCCCTCCGGTTCCGGTTGGGACATCGTCTCCTGCGGCACAGTCTCCGTCATTATCCGCCTCGAAGACGCCGGCCTCCCAAGTCCGGTTACCTGCGGCCGTAGTCCCGTCTCCGGCACCAGTCTTCGTGGATCCGCCGTCTATGGTTTCTGCATTACCGGAACCGGCTACGCCGGTCAAACCGCCTCCGGTAATGGCGGCTTCAGTGCCATCAAGAATTGTTCCTCCTGCGAAAATTATGCACGGCACGACGTACACCGTTCAGGTCGGCGCATTTGAAGATTCGGCGAATGCGGAAGTGCTCGTCAGGAAACTCACGCAGAAGAAATACGACGCGTTTGTCGATAAAGTTTCCGGCACCAAGGCGGCATACCACGTTCGAGTCGGCCGGTTTCCAGAGATGAAAGCGGCGCGAGATCTTCAAAAGAAATTGCAGCGCGACGGCTTTGGAACATTCGTTACCACTCTCGAATAGCTGTCGACGCGCCGGTATCCGGCTTCCTTTATGACGCTTGGCTTGCCAGTTCCTGAGAACAGTCCGGATGACCGCAGTTGCACGAAGTCTTGGTGACTTCTCCCGCATCGCGGCAATACGTACTGCAGTACGCTTCTCCTTCGGGCGCCGGACAATTGCATCCCGGATGCGAGCATTCCCCAATTCTTGCCATTGCTCCGTACCTCCAAATTGAGTTTGGCCTAACCCGCTGCACTTCCGGAGCCAAAACTTCAACCTTGGCCCGGCGGTGGAATCCTGCGATCCGCATGAGTGACGGCTGTGCCGGTAATTGGCATATGTTTGCCACTAAAGCCCATGCTTCCGGTGGAACAAGTCGTGCAACGTCGCAGAGTAGTAGGTAGTGGGTCAGTTTGAAATTTTCGACGGCGGGCCCCAGTTGGGGGGGGGGGTGTGCGGGCCCCAACAGTTATTTATTTGTTTTAAAATAGGGGGTT
>JBGPBY010000221.1:0-11400 GCA_041481485.1 Terriglobia bacterium | reverse complement strand
TCCCGTTGGGAGAGGGATTTCTTGATAGTCCGCCCCTACAGTCGGAATCGCATTCATTCACATCTTCATGGACTGCGGAGAGAACGTTACACTACACGCCAGAATTCATAACTGTTTCATCAATGGAGTAACAAGAAATGAGTCAAAATCAGCCGTCTCCAACGGAACAAATCGTTGCTCAGTCGTTTCTGGAAGTTTTTTCGAGTCCGTCCCACCCGGCGGTGATACCTACATCATGAAAAACATCATTCACGATTGGAACGACGAAAAGTGCCTCGTCATTCTGAAGAATATTGCAGAGCAATTGAAGGGTGTGCCTCGAGGCAAGGTTGTTCTATTGGAGTTTGCGCTGAATTCCGGAAACAACCCTGAATTCGGAAAATGGGCAGACATCGAAATGCTTGCGTTGCCCGGCGGACGTGAACGGACCGCAGAGGAATACCGTGATCTGTTTGGGCGGGCAGGCTTCAGGATGACGCGCATCGTGCCAACGGACGCTCCTCAGTCTGTCATCGAAGCCGTTTTGATCTGATCTTCTGTTTATGCGGATCGGCGAGCCATTTCAACGAAGGCTCGCCGCGCTTCTTCCATGGTGGTAACCGGCAGAGCGAAGGGGATGCGGATTTTCCGTTCCGCCTTGAGTAAGTCGAAGCCTTCCGAATCCAACCCAACCATGGTGCAATTGCTTCCGGTAAGACGGCCGAGCACGTCGGCATGGTCCTCATTCATATGCTGGACGATCCGGGCTTCCTCAGCTGCTGAAAACGGGTTGGGCAACGAGAACTCACGCGGTTCGACCCAGAATATCTGGCCAAAACCGCCAATGAAACGCACACGCACAAGTTCGAGACGAAAGAACACAAAGGAGTGGGTCTGATCGTACTGCCGCGCCGAAGGAAAGTATCTGAAGTAACGCTCACGAATTTCGGAGTCGGAATCTGCTTCAACGGCATTGGCAAGGCAGGTCGCGCGTCCCCGTGCCTGAACATCATCGGAATCTCCGCGTTCCACGACAGTCAGAGATACCCGTGGATCTTTCAGAATATTCCGCGTGTGCTGCGCGATAGGGCTGATGTAGATAATCGGACGGCACGTCCGATCCATGCAGTACGGTGTCACGGATCCGAAGGGATATCCGGGAACGTCCAGAGAGATCGTCGAAAGCACACCGAAGCTTTCTTCCAGAACTAAAGACCGCGAGGGACTTGAAGTTTCCATCCTTTAATTGTACGTCCGTTCGGTGTTCCTCGAATTCTTTGAATGCACACTGGTATGATGTCGGGCGGATACGGAGGTCACATGCGGTACGGAATCGTGGTTTTGGCAATTTTTGCGGCAGTGACGATGGGTGTGTTGGCACAAGCTCCATCTCCTCAGGGGCAGACGCCGATCAACGGAAGCGCGCTTTTCGACCGATCCTGTGCGAGTTGTCATCACGCAGGGGAGAAGGAGATTCCTGCGCCGGAATTGCTTCGCACGCTGACACCCGAATCGATCGTCAACGCACTCACGATCGGCAAGATGAGCACCCAGGGTGCGAATCTTTCCGTTGCGGAGCGGGCAGCGGTTGCGCAGTTCCTGACTGGCCGTGCGCCGACAGTCGCGGCTGTTGCCGCGAATCAAACTTCGAATCGGTGTACGGCGGCGATTCCAGCGGCAAGCCCCTCAAGCGGTCCATCCTGGACCAACTGGGGAAACGACACTGCAAATTCCCGCTATGCGCCGCAGGGGGGCCTCACGGCCGCCGACCTTCCACGTTTGAAATTGAAATGGGCATTCGGCTTTGAAGGCATTACAACAGCGCGCGTCCAGCCGGCGTTCGGGGGAGGAAAACTTTTCGTTGCCAGCGATAACGCGGAACTGCATGCGATGAATCCCAAAACCGGTTGCGTCTACTGGACGTTCAAAGCGGACTTCGGTGTGCGCAGTGCGCTCACCCTCGGACCGTACCGAAATGCAGGACAGACCGGATACGCCGTGTTTTTTGGCGATCAGCGGGCCAATGCTTATGCCGTGGATACCATGACCGGCAAGCTGATCTGGAAACGCAAAGTGGACGAGTATCCGACTGCTGCGATCACCGGTGCTCCGACAGTTCAGGACGGAAAAGTCTTCGTTCCCGTTCAAGGACTTCAGGAAGAAGGCAGCGGCGGCCGCGGCCAAACGCCGTGCTGCAAATTCCGTGGCAGCCTGACGGCGCTCAATGCCGATACCGGAGCGGTGATGTGGAGAACTTTCCTCGTAGATGAGCCCATGCTTCGCGGAAAAAATGCCAGATCCGGCCAGGAAGCGTGGGGGCCCGCTGGAGGTTCCATCTGGTCCGCACCGACAGTGGATATGAGACGCCGCACGGTCTTCGTCTCGACTGGAAATGCCTATGCCGATCCGGTCCAGCCGCTGACGGATGCGATTGTTGCCATCGATATCGATACTGGAAAAGTGAAATGGTCCTATCAGGGAACCACAAACGACAACTGGCTTGGCGGATGCGGAGCAACGAACGGAGGCAATCCCGGTTGCCCGGAAACGCAAGGTCCGGATTTCGATTTTTCGGCATCGCCGTTGCTTGCGGCTTCAGGGAATCAGCAAATTCTCGTGATTCCGCAAAAGTCCGGCATCGGTCATGCGCTGGATCCGGATACCGGCAAGCTGCTTTGGAAATATCGTTTCGGCCAGGGGAGCGGACTTGGCGGCCAGTGGGGCGCCGCTTCAGACGGTCAAAATGTTTATTTTGGTGTGGGTGACGGACAAAGCCAAAACCCCGGCGGCGTGCGCGCAGTGAAGCTGGCCACGGGAGAGCAAATCTGGACCGTCCCTGGTCCAAATCCCCGGCTGTGTGCCGCTCAACCACGATGCGCCTCCGGACAGGGTGGAGCGGTTACTCTCATTCCCGGCGCCGTTATTGCGGGTTCGCATGACGGCGGCATTCGCGGATATTCGACAACAGACGGAACGGTGTTGTGGCAGTTCGACACCAACAAGGAATTCCCGACAGTCAATGGGGTGAAGGCAACCGGCGCCAGTATCGACGGCTCGCCGCTAATCGTGGCCGACGGGATGATCTTCGTGAACTCCGGCTATGGCGGAATTGCTGCACGGCCAGGAAATGTCTTTCTTGCTTTCGGCCTCGACTGACAATCGGCTTGATACGGCGCTCCTGTTCCCAATGTAGGGGCGGTCTATGACCGCCCACAATTTTGAGGAATGCAATCTTCCAGTTTGTGCGCGGTCATAGACCGCCCCTACATTCGGAATGGAATCGCTCCTATGACCCCAACCGGCCGTTCACGGTGCCCTCGATGATCTGCGCTCCAATCACGAGTCGGAAACGAACCGCAAGCGAGGTCCTCTCGGTGAATGCGACGCGAGCACGCAACTGGATCTTTCCCGCGGGCAGCGTTCCGTCCCAGGGGCGGGTGCCGCCACTGTTGAGGTAATAAGCGAATTCCCCCTCGGATGCGACCCGATGGCGTTCGAATATTTCCACCTGAACAATCCGCGATAGCTTCGTTTCTTTACCGGACTGATCGATCAGAGCAAAATCGGCAAGCGAGGCGTTTCGAATCTTCTTCGCGCTTTCGATTTCCACCACAGCAACCGCATACTGACGTTCGGAGCCGGATGGCCCCGTATAACCGACTCCCTGGTAGGCGCAGAACAGCGCTTTCGCTCCTTCCGGAGCCGCCGAAGTAAGTGGAACAGTCCACAGCATTGCCGCGAAGATCAGCCATGCTTTACGTATTGGTTTCATGTCCAGGCAGTATAGGCAAAGCGGGATTGTTTCGCGAGTTTCACAGTCTGATACTGTGGATTCACTCGGAAGCGGTGAGTACTTCAGCGCTCCAGCTGTACTTTAACGGTACCTGCAGCAACAGCGGTTTTCAGTGCAGCATGGTCCAGTTCGGCCTGATTCGCATAGGCGAGTGCAAACTTACCCATCGCTTCGTCGAAATCTTCCGCCTTGCCGAGATAGCCGCTGATCGCCCAGGGGTCTCCTGCCTTCGCATGGGCACGCGCCAGTACCCAGCCGCACGCTTTGGCGAAAATTGCCAGTATTTCGGCGTCAAAGGTTTCGATCAACGGGCTCAGCTTGACGTCTCGCAACTGGCGCACGTAGAATTGCCGGCCCTTTGGCCCGGTGACCCAACCAAGGAACATGTCCGACGCCGGTTGCATCAGGCGCTGTCCCATAACAACCCGTTGGCCGTGGTGAGGGAACGCGCTCTTGCCGGCATAGGGCTCCAGCACGGATGCGTTGGCCTCCTTGACCTGCAGGAATAGTGGATGCCCCGCAATAGACATCATCAACCCGACCAGGCATACCGTGCCGACACTGCCGATGCCAACCACTTTGATTGCCGCGTCCACCAGATAATACCGATCGAGCAAGGCTCTCCGGTCCTCGGGAAGGGTCTTCCGATACTGCGCCAGGGCATCCCTGATCAAGTCGATGTTGCCTGCAGCGGTCGACTTATCCGCATGAAAAATTGTCGGCGGGCTATCGTGGATGCGGAGCTGTTCGCCGGCAACCTCGACAAGCTTCGGGTATACCAGTTCGGAGCTGCTGTTCGACGTCGCCCTGGCGATCCGTTTCTTCAATGCCTCCTTGCGGTCCTCCGGCAGCATAGCCAGCATGTCTTTATCGTCGAACCGGGAATACCAGATCTCAAGTACATCCATAGCGGCGAAAGCGCGCATCTGATTGCGATAGCTGCGAGCGCAGGCAACTGCAGCAGCGCGCCCGGCCTTGTCGGAGAGCCCGTTGGAACGGGCGGCAAGCACGAAGGAAACGACCAGCCGCTTGACGTCCCACTCCCATGGTGCGGGCAGTGTCTCGTCAAGGTCGTTAATGTCGAATATGAGCCGGCGTTCCGGCGTGGCGAAGCCGCCGAAATTCATCAGGTGGCAATCGCCGCAGGCCTGAACACGGATGCCGGTTATCGGCGTATGCGCAAGGTCGGCCGCCATGACGGCTGCAGATCCCCGGTAAAAGGTAAAGGGCGATTGCAGCATTCGTCCATAGCGCATGGGCACCAGTTCCGGCTGTCGGGTCCTGTCAGCGGCGTGAAGGATTGCGATGGGGTCGGTTCGGTCCGCATGCGCGCGCCACGCGGCATGCTCATCGCGCGCCACTTTGTCTCGCAACGACTTGCCCTGCGCCGTTCGATCCGTCGTGTCTACTGGTGATGGGGGTGCTTTTGAGTGAGCGGCTGTCTTTCGCGCAGAACCTGTACTCACCATTGCTCTCATGCAACGAACGTAGCACGGCAGCAGGTTCTGTCGATCCTGCTAGAGTTCGAAGGTTTTGGAGGGCCAGGTATTATGGCTAAAATTCCAATTTCTTTGATTCCCTGTAACCTTTTCGCCACCAGAAAGTCTTCACTTCCGGAGTGTGATGGAGCCAACAGATTGGGAGCTGATGTCGGCGGTTCGAAATGGCGATCTCGAAAAATTCGGATCCCTGTTCGATCGTCACCAGCAAAGCTTATTCAATTACTTTTACCGGCTAAGCGGCGATGCTGCATCGAGTGAAGATCTCGTTCAGGACGTTTTCCTGCGGATGCTCAAGTACCGGCGCAGCTTTCGGCACGACAGCCAGTTCAGAGCGTGGATGTACCAGATCGCACGAACGGCCCGGATCGATCGGTTCAAAAGGCACCGTGAAGAACAATCGTCAACGCAAGTTCCCACGCTCCGGTCTCCACAGGATGGACCCGACCGGTGTCTCGAAGACGCCGAACAGAATGTCCTTCTCCAGAAGGCGCTCTTACGGCTGCCCGAGGATAAACGAGAGCTTCTGGTTCTGGCGCGCTTTCAACAAATGAAGTACAGCGAAATTGGAGCGCTCCTGGGCATAGAGGCAAGCATCGTAAAGGTCCGTGTCCATCGCGCGATTGTGGAGTTACGCGATATCGCTCTCAGCCTGGCAGGTGAACGAACACATGCGATGTGAAGACGCCATTTCCCGCATTGCGGACAATCTCGACGAAGATCACGGTCAATCGGATGAGTCCGAACTCCGTGAACATCTGATGCAATGCAGTAGCTGTCGTTATGAGTTCGAACAGTTTCAAAAATTTTGGCTTGAGCTGGGCAGCATCCCGGTTCCTGTCCATGACGGTCTTGTAACAAAAGCGGCGCTGATGGCCGCACTGAAATGGAGGTCCAACGTGAGAGCAGCCTTGAAAGCCGTAGCCGCAATCGTCATTTTTGCCGGAATTGCCGTGGCAGCCGGAATATTGTTGAAGCCAGGACCGGCAAAAGTTCTGGCTCATGTTCGCGGGGAGTCCGGTGCCCCCATAGAGTTGGTGGAGTATGGGGACTATGAATGCCCGCCATGTTACGCGCACGGGTATCATTTGATGATCGACCGCCTGTTGGAAAAATACCCGGGCGTGATCCGTTACGAATTCCGGCACTTTCCGTTGACCTCCATTCATCCGAATGCGCTGCCCGCCGCGCTGGCTGCCGAAGCTGCCGGAGTTCACGGCAAGTTCTGGGAAATGCACCGATCGCTTTTGGAGTCCCATGACCGGTGGTCACGAAATCCGAAGGCCGGCGATGTGTTTGTGGACTTGGCCACGGAGATTGGGCTGGATCCCGCGATCTTCAAAAAGTCGCTCCATTCCTCTGAGCTGGAGCAGAGGATTCTTGAAGAAACTTCCAAAGCGCGAGATTCCGGAATCAATGCCACTCCCACGTTCCTGCTTAACGGCAGAAAGCTCAACCCGGCACCGATAACGTTTGACGACTTCGATGGCCAGATTCGTGAATTGCTTGGCACACTGAAAATCGAAAAGTCAAAGGGCCCAAAATAGGACATAGATGCTGTGAAGGAATGCGATTCCGACTGTAGGGGCGGTCTATGACCGCCCACAATTTTGAGGCATGCGATCCTACAGATTGCGGGCGGTCATAGACCGCCCCTACATTTGCGATCCCGGAAAAGTCTTATCAGGACACTGCTGGGGCGCCGACACTCTGTGTTCTAAACAGAACTCGAGTTTCATCCTTGGTGAGTGCCCAGATCCCATAGATGCCGAGAGCGGTGCCCAAAGGAATATGGATGAGATTAATCGCCGACATCACAATTATCAGAATTCTGGCCCATTCTTTGAACTTGAGAAGCCCGATGCCGCCAATCAATGTTGGCACCGAAAAAATGGCGAGCACAATGGCAACGATTCCTCCGATGGCTCCCATCATCGCAGCGACGGATGCCGCATCCGGATCGTTGTCATGAATAATGACTCCGGCAACACCGCCAAACAACAGCAGTATCACGAGGCTTCCAAGAATGCCCAGCCCGGCAAGGATAATATTGAGAATGGCGATCGTCTTGACGTGTTGCTCCATGAGTTACTCCTTCGAGATTGAAGTATAGGGAGGATCTTGCTGCAGCGATTATGCACGCATCATCTGCGCCGGCAAAATACATTGACGCGGTTCATTCATAACGCAGGCATTCAATAGGATCCAGATTGGCAGCTTTTCGGGCAGGCCAGACGCCGAAGATCAACCCGATTCCGGTTGAAACAGCCAGGCCGCTGATCACTGCCCACGCGGGAACCGAAGCAGGGAGTTGAGGCAGGAAAAACATGATGACGTAGCTGACGACAATGGCCACGACTGTTCCCAGGAGCCCGCCAAGGAACGTCAGTGTCATGGCTTCAAACAAAAACTGCCGTACGATATCCACCTTGCGCGCGCCAATTGCTTTCCGGATGCCGATCTCGCGAGTGCGCTCGGTGACGCTGACCAGCATGATGTTCATCACACCGATACCGCCAACCAACAGGCCTACAGCCGAGATCGCGATGGCAAACAAGCCGACATACATCGTGATGCTGTCGAATTGTTCGATGATACGGTTTGCGGTCTGGAGATCGAAATCGTCGGCCTGGTTGAATTTCAATCCGCGCTGATGCCGCAATACCGCTTCCACTTGGTTGAGAGTGATGCCAAGAGTGCCCGTTCGGGCACGCATCTGCAGCATCATATCTGTCGAATCCGGGGACAGTTTGCGGCCCGTGCCAAACGGTATGAAGATGGCGTTGTCTTCTTCGCTTTCACCAAAGAAGGTATTCCGGCGTTTTTCCATTACTCCCACAATTTCGAAAGGGCGGCCCACCAGGTCGACGAACGAACCGACGACATCTGTCACATTGGGAAATAGCGCCTTTGCCACGTTAGGGCCGATGACCATGACGTCGCGCCGATGTTGATCGTCGGCTTCGGTGATGAAGCGCCCTTGCGCGACTTCGACGTTGGTGACTGAGGCATACGGCGCGGAGACACCCGACATTTGTCCCCGCCGGTACTTTTCGCCGCGATAACGGAGGGTATTGTCCAGCCGCCAAAGAAACAGCACATTGGCGAGTTCCTCGACCGACCGCACCTGCGTGCGGATGGCTTCCCCATCTTCCGGCGTCAGGGGTTTGCGCTGAAACTCGCTCCGGTCACGGTTTCCCAGACGAGGTCCCGTTGATAGATGGAAAGCATAAATGTTATTGGTGCCATATTCCTCGATCATGGACGTGATGCTCGACCGCAATCCGGAAAGGATCGACGCCACGGCCACGACTGTCATCACTCCCACGACAATGCCGAGTACGGTGAGCCCGCTTCGGAATTTGTTTGCGCGCAAAGCGCCCAGCGCCATGCGGACAATCTCAATGGGGAACCATCGTGCAAGACTCATGATTCAGTTCTTCGCCATGGCGACAATCGGATCCAGACGCGACGCCTTCCATGCAGGGTAGATGCCGGCGATCATACCGATCCCGCCTGAGACAATCAGAGCCAGAGCGATATAACCCACTGTAATGGTCATTGGAATTGGAGTGGACGTGCGCACAATCCAGGAGATGACTGCGGCAACAATCAGTCCAATCACTCCGCCAACTGCGGTGAGCAGGGAAGACTCGATCAGGAATTGCAGCAGAATTTGCCGTTTAAGCGCGCCGACTGCCTTGCGGAGACCGATTTCAAACGTTCGCTCGGTCACGGATACGAGCATGATGTTCATCACAACGATGCCGCCGACAACGAGGGAGAGCAACGTCACCGGGGTGACGACCAGCGCGATTGCTCCCGTAAATCGATCGACCTGACCGTTCAGAGCATCGGTGTTGACAATGCCGAAATCGTCCTCTTCGTTGCCTTTCAGCTTGTGGTGATTTCGCATGATGACACGGGCATCTTCTATGGCAACGTTCAATGCTTCCCTTGAAACGGCGTTGCCATGCAACTCGATGTCCCAGTCGCGGCCAAAAATTTTACCGAAAGTCGTTATGGGGATATAGATGTGGTTGTCGATGGACTGGCCGAGAAACGGCCCGCGCATCTCTTCGACTCCCACGATGGTGACGGGCATATTGCCGATTTTCAGCGTCTTCCCCAGCGGGTCGACCCCTTCAAAGAATTTGTTTCGAACGTCTCCGCCAATAACGGCGACCGGCATGGCGCGGTCGATCTCGTGCGGCGCAAGAAATCGCCCGATGGCGATCGTTTTGCCTTCGATGTCACCCATGTTGGCCGTGACGCCATTGATCCCGGTTCCGAACAGCTCTTTGCCCTCGAAGTTCAGGTCGACATTGGAATTGACCGAGGCGCCGACTTCCTTACACCTGACACAATTCGCTGCCAGCCACTCGTAATCGGCGATGCGAAACTCCTTGTTGCGCTTGGACGCGCGATCCCATTCGTCATCGGACCATTCCCCCTGATGCGCAAATCGATTCATCATGAAGTGGTTGACGCCCAGAATTCGGGAAACCGTAACCAGAATGTACTCATTGAATCCGCTGATCGAAGCCCCGACGACGACCACTGAAGAGACACCGATAATGATGCCGATGAGGGTGAGAAATGCCCGCATCTTCTGCGCGTAAATCGATCGCAGAGCAATAAGCGCCGCGTTGGAGAAGAAAAAGAACGTCTCTCTCATGCCACTGGAAAGTATAACGAGGAAAGTCGAAAAAAGTTCAATCTAGTGGGTCAAATTGACCCACTACCGGCCAGCGTTAAGAATCGATAGTCTGCAAAATTTCGAAAAATTAAATTCTTTCTAAGAAAACTCTGCGTGTAGAGTCTTCTCTTTAGAAGGAGTACATGAAGGCGGAAGTCCCCCTCACATTGGAGAGCCTGATCCGCGACCCGCGGCACTATCAGATTGCGGTGCTGGGTGGGCTGCTGGTCTATGGCCTGTTCTGGCTGGATTTCGAAATTACGCTGCCGCGGGCCGGGTTGCTCTTGCTGGTGTGTCTCCTGGCGCAGTGGGGCTGCGTCCGTATCTGGAAAATCCAGAAAGTTGACGCGCGAAGCGCCCTGATTTCTGCTCTTTCCCTGTGTTTGCTCCTCCGGACCAACTCCATCGCTCTTGCCGTGCTGGTTGCGGTGATCACCATTTCCAGCAAGTTTGTGCTTCGACTGAAGGGAAAGCACCTTTTCAATCCCACGAATTTCGGCATCGTTGCAGCGTTGTTGCTGACCGGAAACATCTGGGTGTCGCCGGGCCAGTGGGGGAACGTGGCATTTTTCGGATTTCTGATGGCGTGTCTCGGCGGTCTGGTCGTCAATCGAGCGGCGCGCAGCGATGTGACAATCGCATTTATTCTCTGCTACATGGCATTGGTGTTCGGACGTTCGATCTGGCTGGGCGAACCGATGACCATTCCGGTGCATCGGCTCCAAAGCGGCGCGCTGCTGCTGTTCACGTTCTTCATGATTTCCGACCCGCGCACCACGCCGAACTCTCGTTTCGGCCGCATTCTCTTCGCTGCTCTCGTGGCCTGGGGCGCCTGGTACATCCAATTCCGGATGTTTCGGACCAACGGGCTCCTATGGTCGCTGGCATTCTGGTCGATCCTCATTCCTGTCATGGATTGGATTCTTCCCGGTACGCGATACGAATGGTCGCACCCTTCCATCGGAAGGCGTTTATCGAAATCGATTGTCTTTCAAGGAGGTCTTTCTCATGAGACGGCTCATCCTGATTTGCGCCGCGATCACGGCGATCGTGTGGTCGGGAACAGCGTTGCTCGGGTTCTGCGGCTTTTACGTAGCTAAGGCCGACACGAAACTGTTCAACCAGTCCTCGCAGGTCGTTCTCGTGAGGGACGGCGACCGCACCGTGCTCACCATGGCCAATGACTTTCGCGGCGACCCCAGGGAATTTGCCATAGTGATTCCCGTGCCGACGGTTATTGGCAAAGACCAGATCCATGTTGCCGATCGCGACTTGCTGGAGCACGTCGATGCCTATTCTGCGCCGCGGCTGGTGGAGTACTTTGATCAAAATCCTTGTCAGCCCGTCCGGCCACAGGCTGGCGCTGCGCGTGGTGGAGGAGCTGGAGGAGGCGGAAGAGGCGGTGGCGGAGCCGCAAACGAAGTGGGTCT
>JBGPBY010000220.1:0-11549 GCA_041481485.1 Terriglobia bacterium | reverse complement strand
AATTTCGAGGAGCGCAGTCCTCCGTATTGTGGGCGGTCATAGACCGCCCCTACATGGGGAACGCACCATTGCCGGAATATTGTGGGCGGTCATAGACCGCGCCTACAGCCGCATTTGCCAATAATTGAGTGTTTGTCTCCGCATCGCGTGTACCATTCAAAAGCGAATGAGTACGAATACCGCGTCCCGCTGGCCGGCAATTCTGTCCTGGGTCCTCATTCTGTCGTTGGCCGGTTTCGTCGTCTACCGAAATGCAAAACCCGTTTCGAACAACGACAATACGGAACTCTCAATTGACAGTCTCCGCATTCGTGTCCTGGCCGAGGAGCTGATTGGCCTGAAGTCTCTCGGTACGCTCATTGGTCCTGCCCAAATGGAACAGATCAACCGGAATCGCGCCGGACTGGTCGATCAGCTCGACTCGTTCGCACACTCCCCTATTGACCGCATTCGCGCGGCCATCGTTGTTGGAGAGGTATCGGGCAAAGACCAGGCGATCGCGCGACTGGAAAAACTTAGCCGGGAACCACTTCCGTCAGATCTCGCGGACGATGTTTCCGCTTTGCGGACCTTATACATCAACGGACCTGCCGTCCTGGACGCGACAGCTAAGGAAAGACTGAGCCAACGCCACGAATACTTTGCCCGTGTGGCTCTGTCTTACGGGGAAACACCGGACCAGGAGCCGCGGCACACGGTGGAAGCGGGAGCCATTCGGGCGACCATGATTTTGGGATTCGTTGCCCTGGGATTCCTCGTGTTGCTCCTCGCGGCCGCCGGTTTCTTCATTACAGGCATCGTTCTCAAGTTAAAAGGCAGGCTCGGGAGAATGTATCTGCCGGACGCGTTGGAATCGACGGCATTCCTTGAAGGATTCGCACTTTACTTTGTTCTCTTCATTGTGGGATTCGGTTTACTTCGGCGATTCCTGAGACTGCAAAGCCTTCAATGGGAGTGGCTGGCCTTGTTGATCCTTCCGCTGTTTCTGGGTTGGCTTTCGTGGCGAGGTGTCAGTCAAGAAAATCAGCGTATGGGGCTTGGCTGGCATCGAGGCAAAGGTGTGATGCGGGAAATCGGGGCCGGCATTGCCGGATATTTTGCCGGAATTGTGGTGATGGCAGCAGGAATCTTGGTTACGTACCTTCTCGTCAAGCGAACGGGACTATCTCCCGAACATCCGCTCATCAACATGCTTCAAGGCAATCGATGGCATATTCTCGGCCTTTATGCCCTTGTTGTCATTTTTGCACCTTTAATGGAAGAGACCATGTTCCGGGGCGCCCTATTTCATCATTTGCGCCGGCGATGGGGATGGGCCGTCAGCGCCCCGATTGTGGCTTTTATTTTTGCTGTTATTCACCCCCAGGGCTGGGTCGCCGTTCCCGCTCTCGGTTCAATTGCGCTGGTGCTTGCGGCGCTGCGGGAATGGCGCGGGTCGCTTATCGCCCCAATGGTGGCTCACGCATGCAACAACTTCATCGTGCTCACTCTTGCGCTCGCCTTGCTGCGATGAGCGGATGGCTGAACACCACCGCAAACACGATGACCACACCCAGATAGAACGTGGCACTCAATTCGTGCTGTTCACCAAACAGCAGGATCGCCAGAATGATGGCGTATACCGGTTCCATGTTCACAGCAAGCCCGGTCGCGAAGGCCGAAAGATGGCGAAGCGCCACCAGCGATAACGCAAACGGCAACAGAGTACATCCAAGTGCCAGCGTCAGCAGAAGCACCGTGTCATGAGGATCCGGCCGGACAAATGCAGATTCCGTACTCGGCAGGAAGGGTGATGCCATCGCCAGGCTTATCGCTCCGGCGCCCATTTCCAGTCCGGTAATGGTGAGCGCGCCGGCTTCCTGAATAAATCGCTTGTTCAGAGATCCGAAGATGGACACAAAGAACGCCGCAAGTATGCCGACCGCGATGCCGGGCCGCATTCCGGCCGGCGTACCACCGACTATGAGAACAATTCCAGGCACCACCGCGGCACCGAAGATCAGTTCCCGCCAATCGAAACTCCTGCCAACGATCCATGGCTCGACGATGGCGATCAGAACCGGCGACAACGCCATACAGGTTGCAGCGACTGAAGCGTTGGATAGCTTGATTGCTCCATAAAAGGTGAGCCAGTGCATGGCGACAACGACGCCGATGCCGGAAAAAATCGCAATCTGCCGCAAGGTCATGCGCTTCAGTCCGCGCCAGAAACCAGGAATAAGAAAAAGGGCGGCAGTGACCAGCGTCATTCGCCACCAAACCAGCGGCAGGGCGGGCAGCGTGATCGCCTTGCCGAGAATGGCAGTGAATCCCCACAGGAAAACACAGAAGTGAATCTGCAGCCATGGGCGAAGCGAGCCGGATTTGGCTGGAGCCTGAAATTTCATTCAGGCTATTGTCGTGGAAAACCCGGAAAACTTATCGCGTTGATTCCGACTCTGCTGTAGGCGCGGTCTATGCCCGCGCACAATTTTGATGAAGGCAATCCCATAGATGGTGCGCGGTCATAGACCGCGCCTACAGTGGAATTCAAACAGGGCAGCTACTGCGCCGCGGCGTTCCTTTGCAGCAGACGGGCAATGGCCTGAGCCTGGCTGTTGTCGGGATAAAGACTCTGGGCGATCCGGATTTCCTGAAGAGCGCCATTCAGGTCTTGACGGGAGGACAGGCAAAGTGCGAGGCCGACGTGGGGACCCACTTTATTCGGACTGAGCTGAATCGCGCGGGAGAACGATTCCTGTGCCGCGGTCAGATATTCCGGTTTGTGGAGCCTCTGCGACAGTTCGAGTTCCACGTCCCCGGAATCATGGAACAGACTGGAGTCCATCGGCATGAGCGCGCGCGCCTGTTTCAGCGATTTGTCTGCTTCCAGAAGTTTTACGTTGTCGCGTTCCATCGTCGCCCGTTGCTGAAGTTCTGTGGAAACCTGAACGAAACCGGCAAACACAATGATGACCATGGCACAGAGTCCAACGGCGACGACCAGCAAGTTGCCTGGACGGCGGGGCTCAACTGCCATGATGGCTCGACCTTCCTCAGTCTTGAGTTTGCGGAGCAGCGTCCCTGTCAGAACTGCGCCGATCGAGCCGACGCTGGCGAAGTAAACGTCGATATCGATCAGATTGTGAATGCCCCACACCGCCAGTGCCAGCAACACCCACTCACGCTGAGCGAACTTCGGCTGTACATCCCGAAACCATCTCCTGACCGCGAATAAGATGGCGATGACGGCCGCGGCAACTGCGACATAGCCCAGTTCGGACACAAGCTGGAGCAGCGTGTTGTGAGTGTACTGCGTCTCGTTGGCCCCGGTGAGCATGTAGCGCGGATACATCACGCCAAATGTGTTCAACCCGGTTCCCAGGGGATGCATATAAAAAATGGACCACGCCGAAATCCAATTGGCGAAGCGCAACACCGCAGGGTTGGAACCCTCGATGACGCCTATCCTCGCGGAATAGAAGGAAACCCCCACGACTCCCAATGCAAGAATCACAACGGTGAGCCGGTTCCATAGCATTCGGCGGTGATGCCGGAAAAGCCAAACCAGGGTCAGTACCAGCAGGCCCACCAGAAATCCGAATGAGCGTGTCAGAAATCCGGTAGCCAGGAGCGCGGCTCCGCTGACAGCAAGCACGAAGTTGAGCCAGTGAATCTTCCTGGTCTTATTCCAGAGCTCAAAATGAAACGGAATGGCCATCACCAGGAACCCCCAGAGCGTTCCCGGCAATGCCAGTGTGGAAAACACGCGGTGTGTGGCAACGCGTTGGAGCAGCGGCTCGCTCACGATCTGGTCGGATCCGGAGTGGAGGATCAGTTTCGATAGTTGTTCGAACCCCCAAAAGTACTGATAGAGGCCGTAGAACGAAACAACAAGCGAGAGCACCACCATGGAAATAGCCAGAGGTTTGACCGGATCGTATCCGTAATAAAGAAAGAAACCGATCAGCGCGTAGTAAATCCAGAGGACGGTGATGAATTCGACAGAACGGTAGACATCGACCGACAAAAACAGGCTGTGTGCGGCCAGTATCGCAAACGCAATCAGCCCGCCTGCCACGTAGCGGCGATCCACCCACCGTTCGTAAACGGCAATGAAAAATGCAAATGTCGCGCAAAGCAGAACCGCCACTTTACCTTCGGAAAAAGCTTCCGGTGGCAGGAGTATTGCGAAAAAGAGAGCGGCCAGAGCGAGGCCGAACACTATGGGTTTGGGCTTCACGGCTTCCCAGTATTTGCGATTGGACGATCCAGCAGACGCGCTTCCAGCGGATCGAGATTCGTTTGATTTCTGTACTGAGTGACGATGGCGATCGCCTTCTGCCGATCGCTTTCAGCGGCTTCGTGATTTCCGGCTTCGTCTTCCCAGTGAGCCAGTCTCATGTAGGCTTGAACGTAATTCGGCTCAATTTCGACGCATTTTCGGAGTTGCTCCATCGCTTCCTGATTCCGTCCGAGGTTATGCAGCGCTTCTGCGAGATTGCTCCGCGTGAACGAATTGTACGGATTGGCGCGCATCCTGGCGGAATCGACCTCGACGATGCGTTCGTGAAGCGGACGGTCTTTGGCAAGTTTTCCGGTGAGCCGCAGGAACAGGACGTTCTCCAGATGACCGGCCGGAAGGTCGAACCTTGAATTCTGTGAGATGGCTTCCTGAAACAGCATTTCCGCTCGATCGAGAAGATTCGGGTTTCGGTGCTTCGTGTATTCGTCGAAGTACACGGTTCCAAGATTGTCCAGAAGCAGCGGGTCGCCTGGAATAAATCCAACCGCAAGGCGATGCATCATTTCTGCACGTCCAAAGTTTCCTGCCACATAAGCCTGATGACCGGCCTCATTGAAATAGAGCCCGACGGCCGGCAACAGCACCGCCTGAATATAGATGGCTGCGCCGAAAAGCCCGGCCGACGCCATCCTTACGGGCGTCCACTGGAATCTGTTGCGATTCTCATAGGGTAAGAGATCCGCCAGACTGATCACCGCAAGTCCGGCGGCAACCACCGGGACAGCCCAGTTATTGTCCACCAATGCATGACAGCCCAGCCCAACTGAAGCCAGTATTGCCGCTTCCTGAAACACGCGAGTTTCCGGCGGAGCTCCATCCGCTCGGCGCCACGCCGATCGGAAAAGCCAGGCCCCGATCGCAAACATCAGAAGCGCGATCGGCAAGCCGAGTTCGGCGGCGTATTGCAGATATTCGGAATGAGCGATATTGGCCCAGCGCGGATACCGTGCAATCGTGCCGTCCACTGCAGGCGTAAAGAGTTTGGAGACGTAGTAGTACCTTGCGAGGCCGACACCCAGCACGGGATGTGCGGCAATCATGGAAAGAGACTTCAGCCAGATCTCCGTGCGCTGGTAGTTGTAGGGATCGCGCTGTCCATGATCCGTGAATTTCTGAGTGAGGGACGGAGTTGCCAACAATGCAACAAGCACAATCAGAATTGCCGTTCCCGCAATCACAATCCGCGAGATTCCGTTGCGGCGCGCCGCGCGAAAAAGACCTGTCGCCAGTAACGCCATGGCTGAAAGAAACGCGCCACGGGAAGTGGTTTGAGCCATCCCGTAGAACAGAATCAGGCCGGCCAGGAATGACGCCACGCGGACCTTCGGATTCGAGCAGAAAAAAACCGCGGCGGCACAAATTGCGAATCCAACCAGTAAATAAGACGCAAAGTAGTTGGCATTGACGAATGGACCTGTCAGGGGACCGGGATGATGCAGCCTGTAAAACAGGGCTCCTGCAATGTATGCGATGTGCGTCAGAACAATAGCGATCGAGACGGTGGCCTTCCACGCTGCCGTTCGGGTACGGGCATAGCTGGCGAGCGCGATGAAGGCGGCGAGAAACAATGAGTTCTGATAGAACGTGTAGAATCCATCGAAGTGCGAACCCGATCGCAGGATTACCGAACCGAGCATTCCGAACATGACAAGGGTACAGGTGCCCAGAAAGCTCAGGGAAACTTTCGGCAAGTCGAACTGCCGGAGGCGAACGACTGTCAGAATGGAGATGAGAGCGAGCAGCGTGCGATATGAACCCAGAATGAGCGGGTGGGTGGCCTCGCTTCCAAGTGGAGTAACGGCGATAAGGAGGATCAGAGAAAAAATTACGACAGCGTCAAGCCGGCTCTCGATTCCCAGACGCGACATCATCCGGTGACTGTAGCACCAATGACATAGCGGTTTGCAACCCGATAGCGGTGACGTTTTACGTCAGAGGACTGACAATTTTTGTTATTTGCGTTCCGATGTCACTGGTCGAAGATTCATTCGTTTCCGGCGGTTGCGATCTGGATACTCGATTGCAGCTATCGGGGCCAAGAAGATTGCCTGGTGGGCAGGACGCCGCGAGGACTCTTTGGGTTAGATTCGCAAGCTTACGATTTACGGAGGATAAATGAACAAGTCGAATAAAGGATTTTCGCTGTTGGAACTGTTGATCGTCGTGGCGATCATTTTGATTATCGCGACCATTGCAATTCCCAGCTTGTTGCGTTCGCGTCAGGCTGCCCATGAAGCTGCCGCTGTCGCAACGCTTCGTACGCTAAACACGGCTGAAGTGACTTACCTCACGACAGCTCAGGGGAAGTACGGTCAGTTAACCGATCTGATCACCGCGGGACTCATTCCCTCGAATTTCACGACGGGACCGGTCTCTGGATATAACTTCATCGTCTCGCTCGACACAACCACGTATACCGACTTCACTGTGAGTGCAAATCCTGCATCCACAAATGAAGGCCGTTATGCGTATTACCTTGTTCCAGACGGAGTTGTCCGGTATTCCACAGTGGCTACCTATGCACCAAATGCGGCCGCTGCTGGAACGCCTGTAACCCAGTAGTTTTGTAACACCCGGTCAGGGACGCTCGTGGCGGGTTTTGCCCGAGTTGACTGGGACTTCGAGGAGGGAGGCTCGTCCTCCCTCTTCTTTTCCAACGATTAATTCCAGGAGGGAATTGCGTGGAACGTAACAAAGGTTTTTCGTTATTGGAGTTGTTGATCGTTGTCGCAGTCATTCTGATCATTGCAACGATCGCGATTCCAAGCCTGTTGAAATCCCGGCAGACAGCGCATGAAGCGGCTGCCGTGGCGACTTTGAAAACCATCAGTACCGCAGAGATTTCCTATACGACGGCGAACAGCGGAACATTTGGTAACATTTCCGACCTTGTCGCGGCGGGTTTGCTGCCATCCAGTCTGACCGGATCGAGCGTCAACGGCTACCATTACTCCATCGACATGGCCTCAAATTTCCGGGACTATACCGTTTGGGCGAGCGCCGTTACCAGTGCCGAGGGCCGCTACGATTACTACACCTGTCCGGACTGGGTAATTCGTTTCTCGACCGATTCCACTCGCGCTCCTGCTGGAGTGGGTGGACAACCCGTTCAATAGTGCTCTAAACCATTGTCCCAGGCCTTCCCGATCTCTTTTCAGTTCGGGAAGTCTTTTTTTGCCCTCCCCGATGTTTCAAGATTCCTTCTTAAAGCTGCAGTGAAGTTCCCCTGTCGGATTTCGTCATTTTCACTGTCAAAATTTGGCAAGTTCTGAAACCGCACCTCCGCAAATTCCCTGATTTTTCTGTTAGTTACATTAGGCCACCCGATTGCATTATCCATTGCGAGCAACGGATCAGGAAGATCCGGCCGTTATTCCAGGAGGGAATGCGTGGTGAATACGAGAGGTTTCTCGCTGTTGGAAGTCCTGATCGTCGTGGCAATAATTCTTGTAATAGCGATGATCGCGATTCCGAGTCTGATGAAATCCCGCCAGGCATCGCATGAAGCGACGGCAGTGGCGACGCTGAAGACCATCAGTACAGCGGAAATCTCTTACACCACGTCCAGCGGCGGCGTATTTGGCACGATACCGGAACTCGTTGCTGCAGGGCTTCTTCCATCGAGCCTGAATTCCACGATCGCGGGTTACAACTACAACCTGGCAATGGTTGCCGGACAGCGGGATTACACCGCATGGGCCACTGCAATCACCAGCTCCGAAGGCCGCTATGACTATTACACCGCACCGGATTGGGTAATCCGGTATTCTTCGGATTCCACTCGAGCACCTGCCGGACTGGCCAGCGTCCCGGTTCAATAGGAATATGGGCCTATTTCAAAGCCTGAGCCACGACGTCGTTTGCGAACTTTTCGAGAAACGACGGCAGGTCACCGGATGTGACTTCCTTCTCTTGCGTCAGCAACGAAGCCTTTGTGGCGATCGCAGTGAGTTTGTAGGCGACCTTTACCTTATCTTTCGGATCCGGGGTCAGCACTTTGCTGAGGTTTCCCACAGAGTCCGCCCGGCGATTTGTTGTTTGAATACGTGCTGAAGAGTTGTTGAACGTGCCGGTCTCGCTATTGATCGACTTGGCCGCTTCTTTGGCTTTACCGAGAAGGCCTCCCCCGCTTTTCGCCGGGACCGGAGTGAACGACGCGTCCAGCAGGAGGTCGCACTCCTTCTTCTGGATTTCGGCTTGCCGGAAAGCATCCACACGGTTGGTGATCATCGTCGTTTCCAGAATGTTCGGGTCTCCCTGAAAAAGATTCATCAAGTCCGAACTCACGGATTCACCTGCGGGACCGCCGGAGAATACACACAGTCGCTTCACACCGGCCCTTTTCGCCGGGAGTGTGCCCGTATCCTGCTGGCCAGCTGCAAACATTGTCGCTGCCATCAGGGTTGCGGAAACCAAAGCCAGAACATGTCGCGAAGATTTGATTATGTACACAGTTCCTCCTGAGTGTGCCAAATGCAGAGAAACAATTTGGACTGGTCGGGGAAATTATCGCTAACACCGCTAATGTTGGAAAGCGAATTTCCGTTTCGTCCAGCACACACGCTGTTTCACTTTGGATAGGCTATGTTTGAATGGAGCGACTGTAGGGGCGGTCTATGACCGCCCGCAATTCTGAGGAATGCAATCCCACAAATTGTGGGCGGTCATAGACCGCCCCTACAGTGGGGATCGCATCCATTCACAGTTTCACAGACCGCGCAAAACGCGGTGGCCTGCTACAATACGCCGCGTGAAATTAAGCATTCCGCACAATGCGCCAGACTATCCGACGATCCTTCATGCGCTCGAGGACGTCGCTCGCCGTACGCCGGATCGCCTTTCTCTGATTTGTGAAGAACGAAATCTGACGTTCGCGCAATTGAAACAAGCGGTCGCCGGATTTGCAAAGCGGTTGGAAAAAATCGGCGTGCGCGGGGAGCGCGTGGTGGTTCTAATGACCAATTCGCTGGAGATGCCCGTCTGCATTCTCGGGGCGATGGCGGCACACGGCTACGTCGGTCCGATGAATCCGAACTATTCCGATTCGGAATTGGCGCCGCTGCTGAAGGACGCCGATCCAAAGGTGATCGTCACGCTTCCGGAGTTTTACCCGCGAGTTTCCAGAGTTGCGGAAGAGATGGGAATCCGCAACGTGATTGTAGCTGGCGAGGGAGACGATACAATCGAGCACTGGATGAGCCAGGGTTCTCCGGAACTGCCACATCCTCTGCCGCAATCCGACGACTACGCCATGATGTTTTTTACCGGAGGCACGACGGGCCTGCCCAAGGGCGCCGAGCATCGGCACCGCAACATCATGGCGTTTTGCAGAATCGAAGCAGCGTATTTTTCCACGCTCGAATATGACCGTGAGGTGTCTCTTTCCGTGGCACCGATGTTTCATATATTCGGACACCATCACGGCCTCATTCATCCGCTGTACATCGGATCCACGCATGTTCTGGTGCGGCAGTACAAACCCGACATTGTGCTGGCTCAGCTTTCCAGATACAAAGTCACGCTGTTTGCCGGCGGGCCTTCGACGGTTTATGTTGGACTGCTTGCGGCGGAAGGTATGAAGACCGCCGATCTGTCGAGCCTGAAGATCTGTTGTGCGGGAGGATCGGCGTGCTCTGAGGACCTGCTTCGAAGCTGGTCGCAGACTACAGGCTGCGAAATCTACGAGGGAATCGGCATGTCGGAAGGCGCGCCGTATGCGAATAATCCCGCGGTGGGAAAACGCAAGGTTCTTTCCGTGGGACTCCCTCCGCCGGGAAGCGACGTTGAGGTTGTCGACATTGAATCGGGCACACGCCGGCTTCCGGTGTTCGAGCGAGGAGAGGTTCGCGTCCGTGGTCCGCAAATGGTATCGAGCTATCGGAACAGGCCGGAAGAAACGGCGAAAACGATACGCGATGGCTGGCTCTATACCGGGGATATCGGCTACTTCGACGATGATGGATATCTCTTCATTGTCGATCGAAAGAAGGAACTCATTATTTCGGGAGGCTACAACATTCACCCGCGCGAGGTGGATGAAGTTCTCAATAGCCACCCGGACACTCTCGAAGTGGCGACCGTCGGTATGAAAGACACGTTCCGCGGCGAAATACCGGTCGCTTTCGTTGCGCTGAAGCCCGGCCGATCGGTTTCGGCGGAGGATCTGATCGAATATTGCAGGCAGCGTCTGGTCGACTACAAAGTTCCTCGCGCCATCGAATTCCGCGATGCACTTCCCAAGACCGGCCCCGGAAAAATCGACAAGTTGAAGCTTCGGGGATTACGGCAGTGATAGATGAACTGAACCTTTCGGATGATCTGCTTGTCGAATAGAAGAGTCAGACCTGGACCATTGTTACTTATGGCCGCTTTGCCGTAATCTCAACGAATGAAAAGTGTTATTGCTATTGTACTGTTGGCTTCGATCGCCTGGACAGTCGCGTTGCTGGCGCAGGCTCCCGGCGGGGACCTGAAAGCTCTCGTCGACGACGTGGACCGGAATTTTGCCCAGATGAAGGATTTCTCCGCCGACTTCATCCAGATATCGAGCCTCTCGAAAACTAATTTGAACCAAACCCGTAAGGACAGTGGTCATTTATATCTGGCGAAGGGTCATAAGATGTACTTCGAGTACAAGGAGCCCGAGCAGCGGCTCTGGGTTTCGAATGGGAAAACGATCTATTCCTATGATCCAGAAGAACGTACGTCGACAAAGACGCCGGTCAAAGAGTCGGACGCGGAAATGTTGCCGCTGATGGGTCTTGTAGGACAGTCGGGGCTTAAGGATAAATTCAACGTCACCGAACTGAAGCGGGAACCGTTGTTCCCAGGTAACCTGGTGATCCAGCTGCAGCTCAAGAAGAAGAGCGAAGACATAAAAGAGATCGAAATCGAAGTCGATCCTCAAAGAAAGCTTATTGTTAGGATGCAAATCGTCGATACAACAGATTTGAGACATCAGTTCATATTTTCGAATATTCAGACCAATTCCAGGATCCCGGATTCCAGGTTTGAATTCACACCGCCTACCGGGACGCGCATCTTACGAGGAGCTGGTTCGCAGTAATTCGTCATGGAATTTGTAGTCAAATATGCCAAGCCTTCGGGCGAGGTGCTGGAATCGGTCCAGATCGGACAGACGGAAGATGAAGTTCGACATCACCTTCAGGAACAGGGGATGCTGCCGATTTCGGTCCGGACCCGCGGCATTGCGATATTTCGGCGGAAGGAACGCGAAAAGTCGATCAAGCCCGACGACTTTATT
>JBGPBY010000219.1:0-11559 GCA_041481485.1 Terriglobia bacterium | reverse complement strand
GTCTATGACCGCCCGCAATTCGGAGGAATGCAGGGCTCTCAATTGCGGGCGGTCATAGACCGCCCCTACATTGGGGAATCGCATTCCTACAGTCAACCCCGCTGCAAAAAAAAGAGCCCCTGCAGCGTTTCCACCGCAGGGGTATTGAGGGGAATCGATCAGTCTCAGAAAGTCAAACGAAACGAAGCCCGAAGCCCTTTTGGAAGGGCTGGCCGGAACCGAATCAAACATCCGGATTCCTCAACTCGCCGTCTGGTATCTCGACTTGCTCCAAAAGCCGTCGACATCAAATCACTATGCGATTCATCTTGTCAATTTGAATTTCACTAGATGATTCATATTGTGAATTATTCTTCCCTGTGAAGCGACCCGGAATCGACTTCCATTCATTGCCCGCCACGATTTCCATCATGACTTGAAGGGCCGTGTTGAGGTATATTGCCAACTCATTTTCAAGACGAAGTGCCTGGCGGAAAGAGCCCTCCGATGAGGTTTGGTCTTTCCATGATCGGCCGTCCCAATGGAATGGAGGTGGAACGATTCAGTCGACAGGACGTGTGCATTCGCACAACTTATTTTTTAAACGTTGTTGTTGTGTGATTGTCAGAACTGTCCAGTGTTCCGACTGTGGAAAAACTCAAAACATCGCTACAGTGTCTCTGAAGTCGAACCCGTGCACAGATTGAAGAGCGTTTCGCAGCTGCCCTGACTTCCTGCCTGCAATCTTCACATCTCAAAAATGGGTTTCAAAGACGAAAGCGGACGATTGCTGTACGAAGCGGCATTCAATATTCATATGGCTGAAACTTCTTGCTGGCATTGTTTTCATTTTGGACGCGTAATTTGTTCCCGCCGGATGACCGGGACGTTTGCACAGTCTTCCAATCCAGATGGCTCAGTTTGATTTTGGCGAAACTCCGAAGGTTGCCGAGTTGGTGATCAATGAAATGCAGGACGCACTGATTGTGCGGGATATGGAAGACTGCATTCGTTTCTGGAACAAAGGTGCGGAGCGGCTCTACGGCTGGGAAGCCAGTGAAGTTGCCGGACAGAACTACTACTCCGTATTACGAGAAGGTCAACCGGACGGATTCCGGAGGTTGTCCAAGTCTCTCCTTGAAAAAGGAGAGTGGAACGGAGAACTGCGTCAGGTAACCAAGGCGTGCAAAACAGTCATCGTGGAAAGCCACTGGAGAGTCCAGAGAGACGAGTCCACGCGGGCAACGTCTGTAATCATCCTCAATCGAGACATTACCCATAAGAAATTGCTTGAGAGTCACATCCTCCGCGCCAACAAAATTGAAACGATCGCGAAATTGACCAGCAGCATTGCCCACGATCTGAACGGCGTTTTGTCGACGATGCAGATTTCAGTGCAACGGTTGATGGAAGAGAAATCTTCGCTGAACGAAAAACATGCACTGGATCTATGGCAGTTTTCAGCGCGGCAGGCCGCGGAGATGATTGCGCAGTTGCTTTCTCTGGCCGCGGACAGTGAAGAAAAATTTCAGCCTGTCCATATCGGCCGTCTCATCGAAGATACGGTGAAGGTTCTCAAGGGCACATTTTCCCCCACCATTCGAATTGAGACTGCAGTCTCACCGAGGCTGGGCTCCGTCATGGGAAACCCGACTCCGATATATCAGGCGTTTCTGAATCTTTGCCTGAACTCCAGGGATGCCATGCCATCTGGTGGGACATTAAAGATAACAGCCAAAGAAGTTGTCGTGGATTGGGATCGGATCCAGACCCTGGGGAATGTTGACGCGAAACCCGGAAAATATATTCAGATCTGCTTTGCAGACACCGGGCTGGGAATACCCGTGGAGGCTGCGGAAAAGGTTTTTGACGCGTTTTACACCACGAAGGACCGAGGCCAGGGAAATGGTCTCGGTTTGTTCAGCGTTGCCAGAATTGTTCGTGACCATGGCGGTTTTGTTCATTTGGAAAGCTTGCCGAAGCTGGGAACATTAGTGACGGTTTTTTTACCGCCAAACGAAAATCGAGGTTGAGGACGTATCGGCTCGTCATAGCAAAACTGAAGCAGGAGGCTACAGATGGCGGTCAATGGATCGGACCTACCGCAAATTCGTATTTTGATAGTCGACGATCATCGGATCTTCGTCGCCGCACTGCGCGTGCTTCTGGAGAACGAACCGGGATTCGTCGTTGTCGGAGAAGCGCGTAATCGGGCGGAAGCTCTGGAAGCTGCCCTCAGCCAGCCGGATGTCATTCTGCTGGATCTGGATCTGGGCGAAGACTCCGGCGCGGAATTGCTTCCCGATCTGATTAAGGCGGCCTCTAATTCCCGTGTCCTTCTGCTCACCGGAGTCGTGGATTCCGACCTTCACCTTCGGACCATATGTCTTGGGGCTGTCGGGATTGTCCATAAACTGGACGCGCCCAGCCTTCTTTTAAAAGCCATAAGAAAAGTCCATTCCGGTGAACCCTGGGTGAATCGAAGCATGGTTGCCGCGTTTATGGCACAACTCCAGAAGCCTCGTCGAAAGGCGGATCCCGCCGTCGCCAAGATTGCGACCCTCACTTCCAGGGAGCTGGAAGTGATCGGCGCCCTGGCCGAAGGCCGCAGAAACAAGGAGATCGCCGAACGTCTGTTCATTTCCGAAAAAACGGTTCGCCACTATCTCACCTCCATTTTCAACAAGCTCGAAGTTACCGACCGGCTCGAATTGATGATATTTGCCTACCAGCATGGTTTGGCCGCAATTCCCGCACGGCTGCAAGCCGATCAGACAAATGTCAGGGGTTGATCCGGTGCATTTGTCCCGAATGCTGGCCGTTCGATAGGACGAATAGCCCATCCGCCAAGTGTAAAAATTCTATACAACTGTCCCAGTAATTTGGTCGGTTCCGCCGGGGCTAACCTTCTTCGAAGAGGTGTACCCTTCGCACTCCGTTATAGGACCGTACTTTTGCAGCCCTTCAGGCTTGGAAAAACCTTGAGCGACGACATCACTTCGACCGGAAGCGTCAAGAAGCGCATACACACCGCTGAAGAGCGACGAATGAGCGCGCGAATTGAAGCCCCATATCCCGTGCGGCTGAGGTGTGTGGATGGTGACGGCCTGTGCCAGCGGGAAGAAGGCTACCTGCAGAATTTGAGCGGTGGCGGCGTTTATGTCGGGCTGAAACACCCCCTCAAGATCGACGGATATGTCTCGCTGGCAATCCGCCTGTCAACGGCTCCGGTTAAGGAGGGGCCAACTCTGCGCCTGGCAGCGCGAGGAAATGTTTTGCGTGTGGAAGAGTTGCCAGACGGAACGTTTGGAACGGCGATCGAGTTTAAGCAGCGACGAGTTCTGTAGCGTAACTGGTTGATTTTAGAAAGAACTCTGGGAGTTCCATGGCGGGAGCTTGTCTGAATGATGGAATTGGGATCAACAAATAATTCAATAAGCGAAGGGCCCTGGTATGCCGTACAGGTTAAAGCAACGCATGAGAAGCGTGTGGCTGCGGCACTGGACTATTTTGGTTTCAACTGCTTTCTTCCACTCTACGAGAGTCGCCGCCGTTGGAGTGACCGTGTACGCGAGGTGGAACTTCCACTGTTTCCGGGTTACCTGTTCACCACATTCGATCCGGTTGGCCGTGTGGCTGTATTGAAGACTCCGAGCGTGATTCGAATTGTTGGAATCGGCTACGAGCCAACCCCGATTGATGATCGGGAAATTGCAGCGCTCCGCGCGGTAGTGAGTTCCGGTATGAAAGCGTTGCCGCACCCGTTCCTTCAGGTTGGCAAGAGGGTTCGCATTGAAGGCGGCGCGCTCACCGGTGCTGAAGGCATCATCACGAACATGAGGAAACCGAATCAACTGATTCTTTCTGTCACCTTGCTTCAGAAATCGATCGTTGTTGAAATCGACAGCGCCTGGGTGAAGCCGATTTTGCAGTCTTCACATTCTCCCCGTAGTGAGAGAGTGACTCGAATCTCCGCGTAACGAGTCGTGGTCCAGCCGCGTAAGCGGCGGCAGGTTCCTTAGCCACCGGCGTGAGCCGGTGGAATTCATGCTCAAAAACCAAATAAGCCGCGTAGCGGCGACAGATCAAGAAAATTGCTGGATCTGTCGTGCCTGACGGCACTCTATTCTTCGTGAGTTGATATCCCACCGGCTGACGCCGGTGGCTAAGGGACCTGTCGCCGCTAACGCGGCTGAGAACATGGCCGGATGATGGGGCAAAAATACGTGATCGTATTTGTGAAATGCTGTACTAAGTGATTTCCCGTTCCCAATTCACCTGTCACATGCCTCTCGAAATTGAAACATCCGTAGCGAATCCGGCGATTGAAATCAGTCACCGGATCGATTGGCAGTCCTGGGATGCATACGTAAAAGCGCATGCCTTTGGCACTCCATTCCATCTTTCCAGTTGGCAATACACCATCGGCAACACTTTCGGCCACGAGCCCCGGCATATCGTGGCGTGCGATGAGAAGGGCGAAGTCGTCGGCGTTCTTCCCCTGTTCTTTGTTCGCAGCCGTCTCTTCGGGCGAATGCTGGTTTCCACACCCCAGGCGGCGTATGGCGGCATCCTTTCGAATTCTGAATCTGTAACATTCGTCATCTTCGAACGTGCCCGCAATCTTGCCAACGAATCCAACGCCCAATTTCTGGAGCTTCGAAATTTTCAGCAGCCTCTCGCCGATGACTCTCTTGCAAAGAAGGACCTGTATGTCACCTTCCGTCAGGAACTCTTTGCGGATCCGGAGAAAAACATGCTTGCCATTCCCCGCAAGACTCGCGCCGAAGTCCGCGAAGGGATCAAACACGGGCTCGAATTCCGGGAAAATCAAATTGGAGTGGATCAGTTCTTCGACGTGTACTCGCGCAGCGTCCGTGAGCTTGGGACGCCGGTGTTTCCAAAGAAACTTTTTGCCAATGGCATGGCGGAGTTTGGCCGCAATTGCCGAATCTTCTCCGTACATTGGCAAGGCAAGCTGGTTTCCGCAGTGTGGACCTTGTTCTATAAGGACGAAGTTGTGCCGTACTTCGGTGGTTCCATCCGGGAATACAACCGCCTCGCAGTAAATAACTTCATGTACTGGATGCTGATCAAATACGGTTGCGAAAACGGCTACAGGATTTTTGACTTTGGGCGGAGCAAGAAGGGAACCGGCTCGTTCGATTTCAAAAAGCGCTGGGGCATGACGATGACCGACCTTTCCTATCAATATGCCCTGGTGCGTCAGAAAAGCCTTCCAGACACTTCGCCCCTGAATCCGAAGTTTTCCATGGGAATTCATCTTTGGCGGAAATTGCCACTGCCCATAACGCAGTGGATCGGTCCTTTGGTCTCAAAGCATTTGATCTAGAGTCCATGAGGATCCTCTACTTAGCACACCGAATTCCGTATCCCCCAAACAAGGGCGACAAGATTCGGTCCTATCACGAGATCAAATTTCTCAGCAAACGCCACGAAATCCATTTGCTGGCATTTTGCGACCGTTCGGAAGATCTCCAGTATGCGGACGAGCTTCGACGCTATTGCCGCAGCGTCACGATTTTGTCCATGAATCCTGCAATGCAGAAAATGAAGGGCGGCATTTCGATGATTCTCGGCCGCCCTTGGAGTTTGGGGCATTTCGCGCACAGTGACATGAGCAAGGCCGTGCGTCAGAAGCTGGCCGAAAATCAATTCGACCTGATCTTTGTGTATTCGTCCTCGATGGCGCAATATCTGGAATCTTCGAATCGAATTCCCAAAATCCTGGATTTTGTCGATTCCGATGCCCGCAAATGGGGCCAATATGCAACTGCAAACAAACCTCCTGCGAAGTGGATTTATTCGTATGAGGCTCGCCGGCTCAAGGAATACGAAATCGAAATGATGAATGTTTTCGATTACTGTGCATTCGTTTCTCCTCGAGAGGCCGACCACTTGCCGATGGAAGCGAGGACCAGGCTGCTTTTTGTCCATAACGGCATTGATTTGGAGTACCACCGTTCCGCCAAGATTTCTGCAGCGTCGCGAGATATCGTTTTCACAGGATCGATGGATTACTTTCCAAACATTGACGCGGTCACCTATTTTGCACGAGACATCTTTCCCGATGTTCGCCGTAAATTTAGCGATGCGCGATTTGTAATTGTGGGCAGCAGGCCAGACGCACGCGTTTTGAAGCTCGGCTCGTTACCCGGTGTGGTAGTCACCGGTACGGTACCGGATGTTCGGCCCTATTTGGCCGCCGCCCGGGTTGGCGTCACACCATTGCGTATCTCTCAGGGCATACAGAATAAGGTGCTCGAGGCACTTGCTGCGGGTCTGCCGGTAGTTGCCTCGCCCGCAGCTGCCGCAGCTCTATTCCACCTGAAAGACGTTCCATTGTCGGTGGCCCATGACTCGCAATCTTTTGTTCAGTTTGTCGAAGCCTATCTCGGAAGTCCGCCACTGACTGCGGAGCAGACTAGATGCTGTCGGCAACAGCTCCAGACACACTGTGACTGGTCGACGAATATGCAAGAGTTAGAGAAGACAATGGAGTCTTTGGTTTCAGGTGCGATTCCAATCCGCTCAGGACTTGTTCGCAACAGAATTCTATCCCAGTCTCTCTCATGATTGAACTGCACGCCGTTCATTACTTCGACACACAAACTCCGGCACAGGGACGAACGTCCCAATTGAAGTACTGCAAAGCCTGGACGCGTGGTGGTCTTGCGATGCGAGTCGAAGGTGATCACCTGGTGGATTCCTTTGTCTTCGACAGTCCCGAACTCAGTTTGATCTGCCGCGCCGATCTCTTGAATCGTGAACAGAAGACTTCCGCTGCCCAAATCGCCGCACTTTATCTCAGGCAGGGCGATGATTTTGCCGTCACTTTAAGAGGAACATTTGCGGTGATTTTATTCGACCACCGCACGCGAAAACTGAAGGCATGGACAGATCACTTCGGTTCCGAACGCTTGGTCTATACCGAATCCCCGGAACTCACCGCGGTATCCACCGATCTGGGTTCGCTGCTTGCGCTTCAGACACCGCAACCCGATCTGAATCTCATCGCGATTCAGGAATACTTGCAATACTCGTGCATCCCTACACCGCAGACAATCTATAAAGGGTATTTCCGAGTGCCACCGGGACATCAATGGATCGGAGGCAGCCAGCCAGTCACGCGGTCTTACTGGGACATGACATTCGAGGAGAATAGCGCCGGCAGCAAATCCGAAGAGTCCTGGGCAGCCGAAACTCGAAACGCAATTCAATCAGCTGTTGCTTTGAATATCAAGGGAGTCGACGAGCCCAGCACCTTAGGATGTTTCCTGAGCGGTGGGACCGACAGTAGCTCGATTGCGGGGCTCGTGGGTCAACTGACGGGAAAGCGCCCTCGAACCTTTTCCATCGGATTCGATGATCCCCGCTATAACGAGATGCAGTATGCGCGCATTGCCGCTACGCGTTACAACGCAGACCATCACGAATATTTTGTTAAGCCCGCTGACATCCTATCGCTATTGAATAGAGCTGCAGACGCATACGATGAACCTTTCGGAAATTCTTCCATTATCCCGACGTACTTTTGCGCTCGCCTCGCTGCCGAAAATGGAATCACACACATGTTGGCGGGAGACGGCGGCGACGAGCTTTTCGGCGGGAACTCCCGCTATACCAGCGATCGTTTGTTTCAACGCTACCATTCGTTACCTTTATGGCTTCGCCGCGGCATCGTGGAACCTGCGATTCGAAAGGGCCTCGCGCCAGGTCTAGCCGCGAAATATGTCAAACGTTCCAGCATAGGCCTTCCCGATAGGCTGTTATCGTATTCTCTCTTGGCGAGTGTTCCGTCTTCGGACCTGTTCTCGAATGAGTTCTTGCAGACAATTGGAGACCATCACTTCAATTCGCCAGCTCGGCGTCACTATTCGGAGGCCCCATCGAAGGACGAGCTAAACCGCTGGCTCTACCTCGATCTGAAGATCACGATTACCGACAATGATCTCCGCAAAGTGACCCCAATGACACAACTTGCCGGAGTGACGGTCCGATATCCTCTCCTGGATCCCACACTGGCCGAGTTCACCGGAACGATGCCCCCCAAGTTGAAAGTCAAGAAATCCCAACTGCGGTATCTCTTCAAGAAGGCCATGTCGGAGGTCTTGCCTCCCGAAATCCTCACCAAGAAAAAACACGGATTTGGGCTTCCGTATGCGGTCTGGGTGGGAGAAGATAAGCCCCTCCGCGACTTCACTTTCGATGTTCTGGGAAGCCCCCGCTGCAGGCAGCGCGGCTATTTTCGCCGCGATCTTCTTGAATGGATTTGGTCCAAATATGAAACCGAGCACCGCGGATACTATGGCGAGATTCTTTGGGTGTTTTTGATGCTGGAATTGTGGCACGTGGTTCATCGGGATCATCCGGCCTCCGTACCAGAAAGAGCTGAATTAGAGCGGATAAGTTTCGTCTGACATGCTGCACTCATTGGCAAGAATCGCAGTCCGTTTGGACATTGACAACATTGCCAATAGGGTCATGGAAGGGTTTTACCGAAATGGTCGCAGCGTCAGGAGCCGATTCAGCAGACGGTTCCAGATTCTAGCGTTCCACAAAGTATCTCCAGATCCCCATCCATACTTTGAACCTGTTCATCCCATTATCTTTGAACGGTATGCTGAATTTCTTCATCGGAATTATCGTGTTATGCATCTCGACGAGTTAGTCGTACGGAGCCGGCATGGTGATATTCCGGATCGTGCCGTCGCGATTACGTTCGATGACGGATATAGGGATAACTACGAAAACGCGTTCCCGATATTGAAGAAATACGAATTGCCCGCAACAATATTTGTTGCCACCGGCGCTATCGGAACCGGCGAAACACTGTGGCACGACAGAATATTCGATGCATTTCGCCATACATCGGCATCGCACCTGCACCTAAAAGGCATAGCCGTGAACGAACTCGTGCTGGACAATTCAGAAAGTCGACACCATGCTCTCAAGCTAACTTTGGATCATGCCAAAAAACTTTATGGCATTTCCCGCCTGGAATTTGTAGAGGAAGTTGAGCAAGCCTTGACGCCGAATCGCCCACCTCAGCAAGAGGATCGGATGCTGACTTGGGATCAGATTGGCGAAATGCACCGTGCAGGTATTCGATTCGGCTCTCATACGGTAACGCACCCAATACTTTCCCGTGTTCCACAAGAAGAACTCACCAGAGAACTCTTCGAATCAAAACGTCAGCTATCTAAACAGTTGGGCGCGCCGGTAGAATCATTTGCCTATCCAAACGGCCGGGCTTCCGACTACAACAGCACAGTGAAGGATGCTCTTCGGGAATGTGGCTATACCTTTGCTGTGACCTGTGAACCAGGTTATAACTGCGCGCAAGCCGATCCATTTGAATTGAAGCGTGGTGCCCCGTGGCAATCGGACATCGAGTTATTTCGCGCAAATTTTTTCCTGCAAAGGCACGGATTGGTGAATGTGCGGCATTAGCGGCTTCGTGTATTTCGATGGAGCCCCAGTAATGGAACGACGGATTCGGGAAATGTCCGATATTCTGCGTCATCGGGGTCCAGATGAGGGCGGAATTCATTTGGGCCGGTCAGTGGCGCTGGGACATCGACGGTTGAGCATCATTGATCTAAGTTCAGGTCAGCAACCTCTTTCGAATGAGGACGGAACGGTGTGGATCACCTTCAACGGCGAGATCTATAACTATGCCGAGTTGAAGAAGAACCTCGAACACAATCATACTTTTCGCACGCGCAGTGACACTGAGACCATCGTGCACCTGTATGAGAGTTATCCAGATAGCTTTGTCGAACGACTGGATGGAATGTTTGCATTCGCGTTGTGGGATGAAAGCAATCGGACCATGATTCTTGCCCGCGATCGCGTCGGCAAGAAGCCACTGTATTACTACGTCGACCGCAACAAGCTGGTCTTTGCCTCTGAAATCAAGTCCATTCTCTGTCACCCGGGACTCGATTTGGCGATTGACGAGCAAGCGGTAAGTGACTACGTTTCACTCGGGTATGTCCCGGCGCCAAAATCGATTTATCGCTCGATTCGCAAAGTACGTCCTGGATATTACCTCCGAGTGCAGTCTGGGAAGATCGAAGAGCGGCAGTATTGGGATTTGAGTTTTCAGGAAGGGCCATCGCGCTCCGAAGACGCCTGGCGAGAAAGTCTCACGGACGAATTTAGAAGAGCTGTCGATTCCCGCTTGATGAGTGAAGTCCCGCTCGGTGCTTTCCTTTCCGGTGGCCTGGATTCTTCCAGCGTTGTCGCAATGATGGGCAAACTTCTGGATAAACCGGTAAAGACGGCGACAATAGGTTTTGACGACAAGCGCTTCGACGAGTCACCCTTTGGTCAGGAAGTTTCAGAACATCTTCGGACAGAACATCATGAGCGCATCGTTACTCCCGAAAAAATCGATATTATTCAGAAACTCGCATGGCACTATGACGAACCCTTTTCCGATTCATCTGCTCTGCCCACATACTTCGTCAGTCAGGTAGCTCGCGAGAAAGTAACGGTTGCTCTGAGTGGAGATGGCGGCGATGAGAGCTTTGCGGGATACCGCCGCTATTTCATGGATCAACAGGAGAATCGAACGCGAAGTTACCTGCCATTAACTTTGCGTCGATCGATCTTTGGTCCGCTTAGCGCAATTTACCCCAAAATGGATTGGGCGCCGCAGTTTCTGAGGGCCAAAACAACATTTCGAAGTCTCTCCGTCGATCACATTGAAGGCTACTTCGAAACGATGTCGACGTTTCGTAGCCAGGACAAGCCGTTAATACTTTCTGGAGATGTCCGAAACAGCCTCCGAGACTATGACACGGCGGACGTTTTCCGCGAGTACTACGCAAAAGCCGATACGACGGATCCCCTGTCGCGTATCCAATATGTGGATATCAAGACCTATCTGACGGACGACATCCTTACGAAAGTCGATCGAGCCAGCATGGCTAACTCTTTAGAGGTTCGTTGCCCTCTGTTGGATCACCGACTTATGGAACTGGTGGCGTCGATGCCGTCCAATTTGAAGTTGCGCGGAACCACCGGCAAATATTTGTTCAAGAAAGCCGTTGAACCCGATTTACCAAGGGATATCGTTCATCGAACCAAAATGGGTTTTGGAATTCCAGTCGCAAGTTGGTTCAGGAATGGCATCCGCGACTATGCACGGACTTATATTCTCGATCGTCAGGATCCGTATCTTTCGAGCAAGTTTATTCAAAAGATCTGGAATCAGCATCAGGCGGGCACACGCGATCGATCAAACCAGCTCTGGTCAGTACTGATGTTTCGCCTGTGGCTGGACCAGTATCCCGGTCACGCCTGACGCACATCGTGAAACCAGAGAGACCGAGACGGCAGTCGAAAAGTACTAGCTCCCACGCTTGTGCAGTGCCCGGACCGGCCTTGCCAAGCTAGCGGCCTTCGTCAATCCGGATCGATGGCACCTGAATTATGCACACAAATCCTGCGATCCGGCGGCGGCGCCAGATTGATTGGGGGGAAAGCTTCAGTAGTCTTGTATAGGTTTATCTAACTCTGTAATTCATTGCCAAGATTGTGTGCGTGATG
>JBGPBY010000218.1:0-11606 GCA_041481485.1 Terriglobia bacterium | reverse complement strand
GAATTTGATTGAACTTGATCAACACCACCCCGTCTGCGCGAATTGCGGTGGCTTCGCTACATTTTTTTGATCGCGCATCCACCCCTCCTCTGCTGAGGAGGGGACTTTCCCATGGACCTGCAGTTTCTTCACACCTTCACAGACCGCTAATCTGGATCCAGAAACTTCAGTAGGAAATCCGAATTTACGCAAGCAAGCCATCCGAATTGCTAGTTGCAGCGTCCTAACTAAACCGTGGCGATTTTGCTTTGGCAAGCGGCACGATCGCGTATCCTTTTTAAATTCGGAGGTTATTCTATGCGGCTCATCGTCGTCGGAATCGTCGTGTTGCTCGTCGCGTGCGTTCTCGCTGCAGGGACTTCGTCCGCGCAAGTCGCGCGGCTTCCGGATCAAATCAGCGATCAGGAATTCTGGCGCACGGTGACGGAGTTTTCCGAACCAACCGGCCAGTACACCGGCGACAACTGGATTTCCAATGAAGCGAGCATCCAGAACGTGATTCCGCCACTGCGGCAACTCACCAAGCCCGGAGGGGTTTACCTTGGCGTGGGACCGGAGCAGAACTTCACCTATATGTGGGCGCTGCAATCCAAGCTGGGATTCATCATCGATATCCGCCGTCAGAACATGCTCACCGTGATGTTATTCAAAGCGCTTTTCGAAATGTCGCCCGATCGCGCCGATTTCGTATCGCATCTCTTTTCCCGGCGTCGTCCCGCGGGCGTCAACGCGAACACCGACATTAAGGCGTTGATGGCAGCCTTTGAGTCGGCCCCGAAGGAAGGTTTGCCGGCAAATACTGAAGCGGTTCACGGCATTTTTGCCAAGCACGGGTTTGCCCTGAGCGCCGACGATCTTTCCGCAATCGATTTCGTTTACGGAATTTTCAACCGCGGTGGCCCGTCGATTACAGCCGAATTCGCGAGTCCCGGCTCGCCCGGTGGCGTTCCGGTCACGTACACGGACCTTATGACCGCCACCGACAAAAACGGACAGTCCTGGAGTTACCTGTCCTCGGATGCGGCCTATCAGTACATCCGCGATCTTCACCGCAGGAATCTCATCATTCCTCTCGTTGGAGATTTTGCGGGCGCCACGACGCTGCGGAAGGTTGCCGACTATCTCAAGCAGCGGAATGCCATCGTCACCGCCTTTTATGTTTCGAACGTGGAGAATTATTTGTCGGGCCCAGGAGTCCTGACGAAATTCCACGCGAACGTCGCAACCTTGCCCATTGATGTATCGAGCATGTTTATCCGCTGGGCTCCGAGACCGGCGATACCCAACGTGCCCTGGTACACCCCCGAGATGGGAGGCGTTTGGGGCGTCGCCACATCGCTGGCGCCGATTTCAGAACTGGTGGATCTGATCAAGGCCGGCCGGGCGCCCGCCAGTTACAACGATACGCTGAAGATGTCGAAGGACCCGCTGCTGCTCGCCGCGTCGATGCAGGACCCTTCTTTACGCAGGGTCAGCGGCCGGATCAGTGGAATCGCCGGGCTCAAGCCGAACGAGGTGGTCCGCGTCGAATTGATTGAAAACCTTCGGGCCGGAGGTGTGATTGTCGGCACCGACGTCGCCGCCGACGGTTCGTTCACTCTGGGAAATATCGCGGCACGGACCTATCAGGCCATCATCTTGAGATCGTGCAAGGGCTGCAACTCTTCACGAGTGGGCGGCGCGCCGGTGAACGTGGTCGTTGCCGACAAGGATATATCGGGCCTGCAGCTCGTGCTTGATGCTCAATAGCCCGCAAGAAGCCTTGGTCCGTTACGTTCGGCTGCCGTAGACTTGGATCATGAACGTGCGGTTGCTTTTCGACGAGCAGCTTTCGGAGGATTTGTCAGAGTTGCTCGAAGATATCTTTCCCGACTCGTTGCACGTTCGGCAAAGACAATTTGGCAGCTCGCAAAAACACATGAGTGTTCGATTGTAAGCAAGGATCAGGATATTCACCGACTAAGGGCTTGCGCAAAAATAACTTGGCAGAATGCCAGACCGGGATCTGACCAATGTTCAATTCCCAATGTTCAATTCTTATCCGAACAGAGGGCGGCCGCACGAGTCCGAGCGGTTCTGATCGAAGCCGAAGCAATTCGGCAGAGTTCCTTGTTTTCCGCGAGAATGTCGACAAGTAAGTCCGGCGGAATCAAAGAACTTTTGGTCATGATCCGAATCCAGACAGCGGTTTCATTGAGTTCTTTTTGTACAATCCGCATCTTGTGAATAAAGTCCGCACGACTTTCCGCCCCGCGTGCTTCGGCATAGTTTGGGACTCCAGCAGTGCCTGACCGCAAGATCTGGTTAGCGACATGTCGGCACTGGAAGTTCCGGGGCAGTTTGCCTGCCAGACCAATTCTTCTTGCTGCGAATTCAATGAGTCGTTCCCCGAAGTGGTCCGATAGTGCGATCTTATCCTGCATCGGCGAAACGATTGGCATTCCGGCTTCCACTTCGGATGACAATTGAGCATCGGGAATTGAACATTGGTCAGATCCTCACTCTAATGCCGAACAGATACTGCCAAGTTATTTTTGCGCAAGCCCTTAGCGGCGCAGACGGGGTGGTGGTTCAATCACAACAAATCAACTTCACGACTACATCGACGAAATTTCATTTCTGACATCGCCAGAAAGTCCTCTGCGGGCATGGCAATTGGAGATAGCTCTTCCCTGATCTTTTACAAGGAGCTTGATCTACCACCCCGTCTGGCCAGGAGGGGCAATGGCTCCGCTAAACCACATTTGTTAATGCAACTCCCACACTACACGGTCCGGATTAGGGGAACAAAAATTCGTGACCATATTTGTGAAACGCCGTACCTAACCACCAGCTCACGCCGGTGGCTAGCTGCCGCCGCTAACGCGGCTCCAAAATAGAATTCGATTCATTATGCAATTTCGCCACGCAGCCGACGGACATGGACTCGCAATTATTGGTGTATCCGTCCCTTCAACTCTCCCGTTAAAATCGAACGATGATCTACGATGTTTCAGTTCCCATTGTGGCGGGAATGCCGGTCTGGCCGTCGGATCCGCCTTTGAAACTCACAGCCCAGGGCCATCTTTCACGAGACAGAAGCCACACCGTTCAGGTTACGAATATCGAAATGGGCTCACACACCGGCACTCACATCGACGCACCCTTCCACTTCGTTCCGAACGGACGCAAACTAAACGAAATTCCATTGGACGAGTTGGTGGGGCCGGCCACAGTCATTCAAATTGCCGGGGTTCCGTCGATTTCCCGGAGGCATCTGGAAGCCGTAAACTGGAACAATATCCAACGTGTGCTCTTCAAGACCGACAACTCGGAACACTGGAACGACGGGGCATTTTATGAAAGCTTCGTCTATCTTGAGCCCGATGCCGCGCAGTTTCTGGCCGATCACGGCGTGCGACTTATCGGTATCGACTATCTCTCGATCGATCCCTATAAGTCTCTGCAGCATCCGGCGCACTTCACGTTACTGCCCAAAAACATTGTCATTATCGAAGGTCTGAATTTGAGCCGCGTTGCTCCAGGCCGTTATCAAATGGTCGCCCTGCCGCTGAATCTCTATGGAAGCGATGGCGCCCCCACTCGAGTCATTCTCATATCCAACGACTAGAAAACGATTAGAAAGAGAGAACCATGCAGATTCAGGTCATCAAGGCGCGCGAAGTTCTGGATTCCCGGGGAAACCCAACCGTCGAAGTCGATTGCATTCTCGCCAGTGGGGCGCTTGGCCGCGCCATTGTTCCATCCGGCGCGTCGACCGGTGAACACGAAGCGCTGGAACTCCGCGATGGAGATAAGAAACGATTTGGCGGCAAAGGCGTGCTCAAGGCGGTGCAGCATGTGAATGAAAAAATTGCACCGGCGCTTGTCGGGCATGATGCAACGAACCAATCCCACATCGACCAGACCATGCTGGCGATGGACAACACCAAAAACAAATCCAAACTCGGCGCCAATGCCATGCTCGGGGTGTCCATGGCTGTGGCGAAAGCTGCGGCAATTGCCCATGGTCTTCCGCTCTATCGATATATCGGCGGCGTGAACGCCAGCGTGCTGCCGGTTCCCATGATGAACATTCTTAACGGCGGCGCCCATGCGGACAACACGGTCGATTTTCAGGAATTCATGATCATGCCGGTTGGCGCCGCAAACTTTCATGAGGCCATTCGGATTGGCGCCGAAGTGTTTCACACATTGAAATCGATTCTTCATGATGGCGGCTACGCCACGTCAGTAGGCGATGAAGGAGGCTTTGCCCCGAATTTGAAATCGAATGCCGAAGCGGTCGAAGTGATTCTCAAAGCCATCGAAAATGCTGGGTACAAGCCGGGCGATGATGTCGCGATCGCGTTGGATGTCGCGGCCAGTGAGTTCTTTGATAAGAAGGGTCAATACGTATTCAAGAAATCCGACAAATCGTCAAAATCGGCCGAAGACCTCGTGAAACTCTACGTCGAGTGGTGCAAAAAGTACCCGATTGTCTCCATCGAAGACGGCTTATCCGAAGATGACTGGGATGGATGGGCGATACTGACGCGCGAACTGGGCCGCAAGGTGCAACTCGTCGGCGACGATCTTTTTGTGACCAATACCGAACGGCTGGCGCGCGGAATGGGGAAGGGCATCGCCAATGCGATCCTGATCAAAGTGAACCAGATCGGCACGCTGAGTGAAACGCTCGACACCATTGAAATGGCGCGAAAGGCATCCTACGGTGTGATCATTTCTCATCGTTCGGGCGAAAGCGAAGATACTCTGATTGCGGACCTGGCGGTGGCGACAAACGCGGGACAAATCAAGACCGGATCGATGTCGCGAACGGACCGGGTGGCAAAATACAACCAGCTGCTGCGGATCGACGAAGAGCTCGGAACGGATGCGTCGTTTCCGGGCAAGAGCGTCTTCCCAAGACGTTGATCAAGACCTTGAACTTTCATCCGCCCAAACCGGAACTGAGTTTCTTCAGCCGAGCCATTGTTCAGGACGGCGCGCCGCTCTCCTTGGGCAGGACACCTTTCGGCGATCGGCGCATTGTGCCGATTCTGAGCGGGCGGTTCGAAGGAAAATTATCCGGAGAAGTCCTGCCGGGCGGAGCCGACTGTCAATTCAGTTCGCCCGACGATGTGGCGCATCTCGAGGCCCGCTATACGATACGCACACCCGATGACAGCCTGATTCTCGTGCACAATCACGGTCTGCGCCATGCATCGCCTGAGGTGCTGAAAGCGGTGATGTCCGGGGAAGTCGTGGATCCGTCCACGTACTATTTTCGAAGTACGCCATCTTTTGAAACAGCTTCGGAAAAATATGCGTGGTTAAACAAGATCGTAAGCATCTGCTCGGGAATGCGCACCGCGGATTCGGTGATTCTGGATTTTTACGAAGTGCTGTGAAGATTTAAAAGGCCGGAATCTTTCGATTCCGGCCCTTTTTGTTGTCTTGAACTATCTTGCCAGAGGATTCGGGCGGACCTGGAATTTAACTTCCTTACCCTTGGTGCCCTTTCCACCTTCGATGTGCCATACGAAATGGGTTCCGTAGTTGGACCATACAGCTCGATCCTTCCAGCCGGCGAATCCGGCTGGAGCAGCCGGGTTATCAACGCGGGCATCCAAACCGCGGGCATAGAAGCCGAGCGGATAAGGAACGCGCATGTTGACCCATTGGGGAGTTCCCTGTTGAGTATTCAAAAGGACCTCGATGGAATCGGAGTTGGACCCTGTCGCCATGGGCGTATTGGGTGGGAAACCCGAAGCGCCTTTCTGGTCGGTCCAATTGAAGTAGTGGAACTCCGTCGGGATGTTCGTGCCCTGGAACTTAGGACCGTCGGTCTGATATAACTTCCAGCCTTCGGGACAGAGGGTGCCGCCGAGCTTTTCCGCGATCGTACCATTCAGGGTCTTGCATTTCCGAACATCGAAACTCGCAAGATGGCTGCTGGCGGCGAGAGCCGTCCATACCACGCCGTTGCTGTCGATATCGACGCCTCGCGGGTCGAGACCGGGTGCAGGCACCTTATAAAGTTCTGTCAAACAGGTTTCCGGCGGATTGTTGCCACGTCTTAACCGGATCAGGTAACCCGGGTAGGTTTCGGCAACGCCCCACACAGAATCATCTACAGGACTTGGGATAAGGGAGTACAGGCTGTAGCCTCCGTTGGCAAGGAGCACGTCCTTGGTTGGATCAAATGCAACGGGCCCGGCGGCTGCTGCCGCTCCGCCGCGTCCACCACCACGTCCACCACCACCAGGGGCTCCTCGGCCAGCTGGAGCGCCATTAGCAGGAGCAGCGCCACCACGCGCAGGCGGTGCAACGGCTGGTGCTGCAGCAGGTGCTGCGGCTCCACGTGCAACTGTTGCAGCGGCCGCTGCATTTGTGGCTGCAGCTGCAGCGCCGCCTCCACCGCCCGTTGTATCGGTAACATAGAGCTGGTTATCGAAACCATTACGAGGCGCGGTCTGCCACGGTTTGGTAATTTTCCCGTCCCCGTTGGCGTCGATAGCCTGAGGGCACCAGCCCACCGCAGCCTGCTCGGCCTTGATTTCATCTTTCGTCGCAGCCAGGGTCTGGTCATATACCTTGGAGTCGACCCATCCGAACATCGGACCGCTCAGTTCGTTGAAGAACACCGTCCCATTCGCATCGTTATCGAACTGAAGATGGTGTGTGCTGTAGCAGGTTTCAATCAGTTGGAATTTCTGCGTCTTGGGATCGTAGTACGATGCCTGGCGCCCGCCACCGCTCAGCGGATAGAAGTCAGCATACTTGCTCAACTTTGCATCGGAGCACCATGCCGGCGCCCTGCCACCGCGAATCTTCGAAGTCAACCAGACACGGCCCTGGCCGTCCATCATCGGATTGTGTGGATCAGCCGGATCATATGTTGGTCCGTTCCAGAGATGCGCGTCTCCCCACCACAGTGATGGAGGATTCGGAGGCGGGAATCGCGAACCGATTGTCGATCGCTCATCCCGAGTGGGAATTTCGATCTCACTGGTGGAATTTGTCTTCGGATTCAGAACAACCAATGTGCCATGCCCAGCGGAAACTGCATAGAGATTGCCGCCACCGTTCAGGCTTGGGGTCTGTTTGCTGGTTGAAACCTGATCGTGCATGAACGAATGGTCCGTACCCCAATCCCATTGGGTAATGACGACATTGCGTTCGATCCCGCTGGGACGAGGCGGCGTCACCGCCGGCGTTTCGCCCTTGGCGATCCGATCAGTCCAGTCGGAGAACATTTTCAGTGCAACGGGACGGCTCAGGGCAGTTGCCGCACCGCTCATGCCACTGCCGCGAACTCCAGTCGTCAGCCGATAATCCCAGGCGTCATAGGAGGTCTTGATCTCGGGTTTGGCCTTGAACACGTCATCCAATTGGCGTGTGATGGGGTTGCCGAGTTGATGGCAGAAATTGCAGCTCGATTTGAAGTTGTGCATCCACGCTTCAAGACTCTGCTGAGGCCCCGTTGTGCCAATCGGGAACGCGCTGGCCTTGGGAGGCTCCAGCATCTGCATCCAGTAATTTCCAGGATAGACCTTCGCCGCTTCCACCTTGTCCTTGGCGAGAACAGCCGTCAGGTTCAAGGCTGGCGGGTTCTGTGCATCGCTGGGTTTCGCCATGACCGGCTTTGAGTCCGCCAAGCCGTAACCACGGACCCAGACGCTGTAATTCGCGTTTGGCAGTTCGGGCACCATATAGCGGCCCTGATCGTCGGTTACAACGGACTTGATCATGTGTGTGGGCAAATCGCTGGTTTCAGCAATGACCCAGACGCCAGCTTCCGGGCCAGCAGTGCTGCGCACGGTACCGGTAATCACACCAGTCGGCGGCACATAGTTCTGCAGTGCGGTCAACGGATAGATTGCAAAGCCTGCAATCAAAAAAAGGCTCAACAGCGCTGTACGCGCCAACGCCGTGCGCACCCTGGAACGGGTAGCTGTCTTCATACCAACTCCTCCTAATGAGCTCATGGGGAAAACTCGGTTTATCAGCGCCGTAGTATATCCAAAATCACACGGAGCCACGCAATTTTAAAAGCATTGATCGCCATCGAAAGCCGCTCAGCGGCTGGGGACAACTACAGATACATTCACTGCATCGGTGCTGTCGAGATTCAAAGTCATCGGCTTAAATTCCGGAACCGTATTCAAACTCAAATAATAGGTCCCGGGAGGCACCGCCGGAAACTCGAACGTTCCGTCCGGCCGGATGCTGGTCTGCATCGAGCCGATAATTGCAACTGATCCATTGATTTCGACCTTCGTTGACGCGTATCGCGAGGCGGCCAGACCGGAAATTTTACCCCGAATCGCCGCGAGTTGCTCGGGCGTATCGAGGGTGATCACAATGTCCGATACATCGCTTTTTCCCACAACAATGCCCTTCGACATGTTCTCTGAACCAATGCGGACAGAAGCCACCGAGTAACCGACGGGAAGTCCCGCAAATATGGGCTCATGGGTGTCGGCATGGAGCTGAGCTGTGAACGTTCCGTCCGGATTAATCGTTGCGCTGACGTAGGTTTTTTCTGTCTGGAATCCCAGAAGGCCGACCGGAATTGGTCCTTTCTTCGACACGATCCGGCCAGATACTGTCTGTGTAGGGAGCGGAGTCATTTCTACTCCAGAGACATCCTTTTCGCCTACCGTGACACGATACATCGGCATCCCGGAAGTCGGCGGATACATCGTCACGTAGTAGGAGCCAGGCGGTACAATGCCCAGGTCCCAACTACCGTCCGGCTTGACGGGAACCTGAATGAGATCCTCCAGCTTGCCTCCGGTGAGAGTCGCCGTCCTCGCTCCGAGCACCGCCATGTCCGCCTTGACGCTGCCGCTGAGTCTTCCGCCAAAGCGCTGGAGGAGTTTGAAATTTACGTCATCCTTAAGCTCGTTGGATACCACTGTAACGATTGTTGAATTCCGGAGGTCGGCAGTACCCGCGAAGTATGTCCCCTGTCCCGGAACCCCGGCCATGATGTAGTACCGGCCCGGAGGAAGATCCAGAATGAAGTTTCCGTCATTGTCGGTCTGCGTTGTACCTACAGGAGGTGCAAGTTCGAAGTAGTTGAGATTGTCGTCGGGCGTTCCGTTGCCCTTTGGCACGGCCGTCCCTGCGATACGAACCGCCACTGCCGGAGTCCCGTCAATGTTTTGAAGGTGGCCTGTCAGCCTACCCTCCGGAACGTAAGGAGCACGCTGGAACAACAAAAGGAATGCCAAAACGATTGCGGTCACGGCTAGCCTCCCCGGTGCAAGATTATAGGCGAAGAGTACACGGGACCGTGAAAAGTCTCTTTCAGTTGACGCTGCGAACCAGCACGTTCAGTTGCGCGTCTTCATCGCCGATAACAACGTTCTGGTGGTCGGCAGCGTGGTTTGAACCTTCGATGGTCAGTTCATAGACGCCTGGAAGAAGTCCAGGAATCTGGAAGAGGCCTTCGCTGTCGATCGGAAACGTCGCGTGAGTTCTTCCTGTGATTGTGGCGGAGCCTCCAAGCACCGGTACTTTGGTTGCCGTATCAGCGACCCGGCCTCGAATCGATGCCAGGGGAATATTTGTACCCGGTGGAGGAGAATTCGCGGGAAATCTGATATCGACGGGCAGCACCACGGTCTCGTCGACCATGACGTCATCCAGATCTTTGTCGCCCACGACGATGGATGCCGCGAGGACGCGCTCCGGAGAGACCGACTTATCCGTTAGCAGGATGACATGACGGCCCGGGGCAACGCCGCGGCATTCAAACGATCGATCCGCAAACAGCACAGATGAACTTCCGGTCAGGCTGATATCCCATGTGCCTTTGTACGACACTCGTCCTCTCACGCGTACTCCCATGGCCGATCCAGAGGAAGGGCCTGCCAGCAAAATCTCCAGTTGCGTCATCGGTCCGCCCGCACCATATGCCATTCGCCCTGTGTTCAAACTCAGCAAAGCCCCCGGTGAGGAAAGGCCGATAACGGGAATCGGCGCCTCCACAAAATCCTTCGCCGTGATTTTCAGCGTCTCATTCAACAGCTCCACGCTGTTCTGAATCATGGACTTCACGACATATCCTCCGGGAAGGTTTTCCACCGTCACTCGATATTCAGATCCCGGCAGCGAACTGGGAACGAGAACGTTCAGGATTGAAGCATCAAGGGGATTATCGAAGACGGCTCCGTCCTGCTTTCGGGTGAACCGGATCATCACGGATTTGCCGTCGGCAAATATCGGCTGCTTTCCGCTTCCTTCAACTCGAACCTGCACCGGCATCGTCAATCCTGATACCCCGCTCAAGTCCACTGCGGATTCCGGAAGACGGATACTCGCGTCGTCCATGATGAAGTCGATATTCGCCACGATCGCATTGGGAGCGATCGAAACGACTTTACCTTTCGACAATTCAAGAACACCCGGGAAATACGTCGGGAGAGCCCCGCGACCCGCGGCAACGTAGTAGCTTCCTACCGGAACATTCTCCAGGCGGAACACTCCCGATTCATCCGTTTGGCCAAGACTGACCGACGAAACCTCCGACGCCGCGCCCGTCTGCGTATCCGGCCGGGCCATCACCACGACGCGGACTCCAGCGGCGGGCGAACCGGCGGGAGTCCGTATCACGCCTGTGACTGTGCCAGTCTGTGTCGGAGCCACGGCATTTCCCTGAAGAGAAAAAATGAGAGCGAGTAGAAGTCCAATCATGAATTCAATCCATATTCTAACTCACACTCCCGGAGACAGTGTAGGCGCGGTCTGTGCCCGTGCGCGATCTCGAATCGAAGGAATGTGCATGGTCCGCCCGCGCCTTCTAAAGTTTTTCCAGCGAGGCACGTACCTGATGGATTTCTTCCGACAATTTGTCAAGACGGCGGATCACTTCGCCGTACTGCGCGGAGTCCGTGGTCATCTCTTTGCGCCGAAATGAAAAGGTTCCGCCCGGCTCGAGTTCCGCGGTTTCGATGTCGTTGAACGTATCGAAACCCTGCCGGTGGGCCGCCGCCCGCAGTTCCGAAATGCTGATGAGCTGCTTGCGCAACTCCCTTTCCATCACCCTGCCGTGTTCGATCAAGCACACCGGATGGCCTTCGATGGCGCGTTCCAGCCGCGGATGGAAAAACATGAATCGCACAACCAGATAGTTGGTCAGCAGAAGCGCGGACGCTCCGATCAGCCCGCCCAGAAGGGAATTGTCTTCGCCGATGATGGCGTTCTGCACCGTGTTGGAAAGCGTCAGGAGCACCACAAGATCGAATGGATTCAACTGCGCCAGCTCCCGCTTTCCCGACAGTCGAAGTCCGACGATGAGAAAGATATAGACCAGGATGGCGCGAAGAATCTTTTCCCAAACCGGCACTCCCGATGAAATCAGGTGAGTCCATACCTCTGACAGCATCCGTCCTCCCTCACGTTCTCGGACATCGACGAGCTTGATCTGCCGCCGCTACGCGGCTCTATGGGGCCAGGAACGTCTGTACCACCGGCTTACGCCGGTGGCTATGGGAACTGCCGCCGCTACGCGGCTCAAAAAACAATAATGCCGTGGAAGCGGCGGTACTTCCAATAGTCGCCGGTATCAGAAGCCGTGAAGGAATTCGATTCCGCCTGTAGGGGCGGTCTAT
>JBGPBY010000217.1:0-11615 GCA_041481485.1 Terriglobia bacterium | reverse complement strand
TATCTTATCCCCCTATGTAGGGGCGGTCTATGACCGCCCACAATTTTGACGTTTGCAATCCGCAAATTTGTGGGCGGTCATAGACCGCCCCTACATAGGGAATCGCATTCATTCACACATTCATTGACCGCGCGATATTTGCGTCTACAGCCGCAAACCTGCCAAAACTTCCTCGAATAGCGCTTCGTAGGCAGTCCCCATCGCTTCGCTCGAAAACTTTTCGTGAACTGCAGCGTAACCGCTGCATGCCAGCGAAGACTGTAGATCGCGATTTTTCAACACGCTGACGATCGCTTCAGCCAACGCCTGAGGGTTATCAGGCTCCACAAGAATTCCATTCTTCCCACTCTCAATAATTTCAGGAATTCCTCCGACCCTCGTTGCAATCACCGGTTTGCGGCATGCCATCGCTTCGATCAGGACGATACCGAAAGGTTCAGCACGTGATGGAAGCACAAATATTTCACAGCGCTGCATGAGATCGGCAATCTGTGGTCTTCCCTTTCTTCCGAGAAAACGAACTCTTTTTGAAATTCCGAGTGACCGCGCCAGGCCTTCCAAATCGCCGCGCAGCGGGCCGTCTCCGGCCAGGACCAGTTTCAATGAGGGATCCTCGTTTTCAATCCGCGCAAAAGCCTTCAGGAGGACATCCAGTCCTTTTTTTTCATTATGCATGGCGATGCACAGTAGAAAGTGATCCAGTCCCGCAGTGTCGGCGTCGGCGGCCGGACTTGCCATTTCTTCGAAATGAACGCCGTTGTGAACTGGCGTGATCTTCCGGTCCAAAAGCGGAAAAACTCGTGCCACGTCATTTCGAAACGACTGAGAAGGTGCAGTAATTCGATCCGAATTATCCAGCAGCAAGCGGAGCGCTCGCGGATATTCCGGCAGTGGTTTTCCTCCGGGGAACAGTTCCGCTCCGTGCACGGAGGTCACCAGACCGATACGAAGTATCCGGCGAAGAATCGCAAAGTAGCAGGCCGCCTCTGCGGGGTACTGCACATTGACGATCTGAATCTTGTGTGTGCGGATAATCCGGAAAAGTTGCGCGAGAGCGATGGGAAAACGAACAAGGAACAACGGAATGCTGATGATCCAGGGGCGATTTCCCAAAGGCAGCTGAAGGTTCAAATCGTAACAGGGGATACCCTGGCTGTTCCTTGTCGAACCCGTCCACGTTCTCTTGCTGACATGAAAGTGCACGACATCGTGGCCGCGTGTTCTCAGATGCCGCGTGAGGTTGACGATAACGTTTTGCACGCCCCCCACGTCTTCTTCCGCCTGGCAGACGACAAGGACTTTCACTTTCGCGGCTCTGAGGCCGGCAATCGCTTTATCCCGCCTATCAACCGGCGAAGCCAAAGGACCACATCGCGTGGCAGCCCCAATCTGGCGATTCGGCCGGAAGCCTTCCAGTGCTTGTCTTCGTAACGAATTCCGAACTGATGCAACTCGGCGAGCAGCGTTTCCCTGAATGGTTCCGAGAAGTCTGTGGACTGACGAACCAGCTTCATTGCGCTATTCACCAGCGACTGGGTTTGACGCAATACGTCCTTAGTTTTCTGTTCGGGCTGCTCCCGGAAAATTGCAAATGGAACCTGCGTGTAGTGGAATCGTGCGCCGGCGATCAGGAGCTTTCCCCAGAGTTCATAGTCCATGGTGTTGTGATTGTCTGGATCCAACCCGCCGGCTTTCAGTGCGAGTTGGCGCGGAAACAACACTTCCGGTTGAACGATGTGGCCGTCGGCACGCCAGATGCGATCAATGCGGACCAGTTCTTCAAGTGTTTGAATCCGGCTCTGATGCTTCGAAAGTTCTCTTCCTGCGGCGTCGACGTAATGGCAGATCCCTGAAAAAACGTCGGTCGCATCGCCGGACCCCGTCGCAAAGCGGACCATTTCAGCGGTCTGGCGGATTAGTGCGTCTTTGCACAGCAGATCGTCGCTGTTTATCCATGTGGCGTATACGCCGGTTCCCCGTTTCAGGCCGGAATTGATTGCCGCGGATTGTCCGCCATCCGGTTCACTGATCCAGTAATCGATCCACTGCGAGTATTTCTTGATGATTTCGACGGACCCGTCGGTGCTTCCGCCATCCAATACCAGATACTCCAGATTGGGATAGCGCTGAAGTAGTACCGAACGAATCGTTTCCTCGACGTAACGCGCCTGATTGAACGACGGGGTGATAATGGTGATTCGGGGCCACTGGATGTTGTCGCCGGGTTGTGAAGGACAGGGCGAGCTTTCTTCTGTCCACGGCCAGCCTTGCTTATCGGGTGGCGGATTTGGAAGATCCGTCAGTCTGGGGCATGCCACGTCTGAAGATTCCACGTCCTGTTCCTGCTGAATTCATGGGGCTCTGTCGGCGATCCCCACGCATAGATATTCTAGTTCAGGCGCTTTTTTCCTGTAGTGATTTCCTGCGAGTTACGCTTTCCATCCGGCGGACCGGTACGCTTCAAGAGTTCGTTCAGCGAGACGCGGAAGCTGAAATTCACATTGAGCGTAGTTTTTTGCCCCTATTCCCAGACGGGCCGCAAGCGCATCATCGGTGACGACTTCGACCACACGCCTGATGAGCAATTCCGGATCTTCACGCGGGACCACAAATCCTGTTTTTCCATTTTCAATCAGGCGGCTGACATCGCCGGCGTCGGTGGCAATGACGGGACGGCCGGACGCCATGGCTTCCATAACGGCATTGGGGCTTCCTTCGTTGTCTGCCGTATGGATGACCGCGCGAGCCCGGACGATCAGGTCCGGAATATCGCGCCGGTAACCCAACAGACGGACCATGTCTGCAATGCCCATGCGGGTGGCCTGAGATTCCAGTTCGTGCCGAAGAGGTCCGTCACCTGCAATTTCGACGACGCACGGCAGATTCCGTTGCCGGAGTTCGCGGCCGATTTGTAAGAGTCTGTCCCAGCGCTTCAATGGAATCAGTGAGCCGATTCCCAGTAGACGCATTGGCCGTTCGGCAGGGAGTGGAGCATCCTGGAATTTCGTCAGATCCAACGCATTCGGTACCACGGTCATTCTGCGTGGTTTGAACCAACCCCGCGGTTTGTTCGCGAGTTTTGCAGCGGCATTGCTGTTGGATATTTGATCGGGCGGAAACGCCGCGCTCAGCCGCCCGAGAAGCGGACGTGTTTCACTCAGACTGAGATCGATTTCTCCGCGGATGGAACCGAGAGGAATTGCCCGAGACGCGCGCGCGGCACAATATGCCGCGAAGTTTGTGAAGAAGCCGTAGGAATGAATAATCTCCGGATTCAACCTGCGAGCCAGACGGGTTAATTCCATCATCTTCCAATATGACGATGCCGAGGCCGGATAACCCCAGATCGGCACGCCCAGGTCGCGCACTTTTCGAACGTTCACTTCCGAATCATCGTAGTTCCATACCACCAGTCCCGGCCGGTAAACCTTGCGGTCCATTGCCTGAAGCAGGTAGCAAAGCTGCTGTTCAAGGCCGCCGCCTCCCAGTTGACCCGCGATCAAAAGAATGCGGCAGGACTCATTGCTGCGTGCCGCATTTCGGTGCTGTTTCATTAGTGTTTCATTGCGGCATCAGGTCTTTGAAAGTCAGACTCATGGATGCCAGGCCACCGATCAATTCGGTTTGACCATCGTAGGAAACATCGGCCACTCTGTCATTCTGGAAGTTGTCGAGAAAGCGGAAACATTTTTCCGCATCCAGAATTTCTCGCAGCGCGGGAAGCGAATGAATGCATTCCCGGATTTCGGACAGCAGCCGCCGGTCCTGCCGGTACAACGTATACGTCAGAGAGGGGCAACCTTTGGGAAATGGCCTGATCAGACGCTTGACTCTGCGCGGAACGATCTTTCGAGCTGCATCCGCGGCGGCAGATGCGATTTGAGTTTTCAAGTCCTGGCGATAGTCGAATTGGCGCAGATCTCCGCCTAAAGGCTGTCCCGTATTCGCATAGGCAATATGCCGGAGAGCGGGAAGACAATTGAAGATCATGACACTGTAGAAATTCCGCTCGTAGAGCCAGTCTGCGGGCAGCTGCAGCATCAGATCGGCATACGTGTAGTCCAGATGGCAGAACGCTTCGCTGACATCGGGATGATTGTGCAGCACGGATGTAAACGTGAAGGCTGGCCAGCGGTTCAGCAGTTCCCACGCCGTCACGCGATGCGCCGCTGTGGGGCCGCTGATATCTGCAAACGATTCGAGGAGCGATTTGTAAACGCCTCTCCCATACTCCTTCAGTATCTCCAGTCGGAAAACCAAAGGGAGCGTATCGGTTCCACTTGCAAGATGACGGCAAAATTTTTCAAGTGAACGCGTAGTCTTCGCCGGATCGAGATATTCGACAGCGGGAATCTTGGATCCCGCGCTGACGTCCCCCGGGCCGCCTCCCAGCAGAAAGTTAACGCCGCAGCGTTCCAGTTCGCGCACGTAAGGCATCACCGCAGCATGATGCAGCGGCCGCAGCCCTCCTGTCATTCGTGTAACGTCCAGAGCGGTTGAAGAATAGTCTTCCCGCGGAAGACGCTCCACATGGTGTTTCAAGCCCAATACTCGAGCAACCAGAGATGCAATTTCCGTATCTGGCGATGATGCGCCGTCATCGGCATTGAAAACGGTGAACGCCGAAAACTTCACATCATCGGGGAGTGCTCCGGCGACCAGCCGGCTGTCGAGTCCTCCACTCAGTGCGACGAGTCCTCTGCCCGCCATTCTGGATCGCTTCCATGCCCCATCCCGGAATGCATTGAATACGCGCTGGCTGTGTTCGAGAGGATCGAGTTTTTCGGGAACGTACTTGAGCTGCCAGTAACAACTCTGTTGCATCGATCCATCTGTAGAAATGACAGCATGTGTTGCGGGACGCAGTCTCTGGACGTTTCGGAATGTGGTGCCACTTCCATAGGTGTGCCCAATCGTGAATACATTCAGCCAGCCTGGAACGTCGGCCTCTTGACGGCCTCCGGCGAGATGAAGCAGGAATGCAAGGTTCGAGGAAAAGTACGTACCGGTGACATTTTCCAGCAAATAAAACGGACGCGAGCCAAACCGGTCGTTGACGATATGGAGTACTCCGGAGTCTTCCGCAAGAACCGCAACAAATTCCCCTTCGAACTTTTCCAGTTGATCAGGGCGCAGCGGGGTTACCGGCGACAGAACGAAGCCCAGAGTGATGAGGATATTTCCATTCTCATCGGAGTACCGCATGGGCGGCACGGGATAATTGCGTTTGTATTTCTGGAAGAGATAGCCAAATCTCGAGGGGATGATGTGATTTTCATAACTCTTCAAATCGTCATTGGCAACGATGGAAAAATCACGAAGCTTTTTATCAAAATCTGAAGGCGAGGTCGTCTTTCCCGCTTTGAGTTGGCAGCCTGCAATGAGAGCCATCTTGCTAAAAGGCCGAGTACATGAACGGAGTAACGGTCGCCGTACGTGACAAGACCAGGACCGCGACGATGATAAGCATGACAATCGGCGGCGCCACTGCCCACCACAGGTTGCCCCAGCACAATCTGAGGAACCCCGGATTTTCTTCGGCAATCTGAAACGATGCCGAAATCCGGTGAAAAATCCGGGACTCCATCGCCGCACGGAGCGCGAAGTATCCCGCGACGAGAACAATCAGAGCTCGATAGTAATTCAGCGGCAGTTCCGTCTTTCGGTAGCTGCCCGCAGACAATATCGCGCCATACATGACGGCCGCCTGGTGAAGGTCGTTTGCCCGAAAGAGAACCCAACCCAGTGTGATTCCCACAAAAGTAACGATCCACCCGCCAAAGCTGTCCAGCAAAGCGCCAGTCTTAAGCTTAAACCTGCGTTGAAGTTCGAGGACCAGCCGATGCAGGGCCAGGAGAATCCCCTGGCATATACCCCACAAAACAAATGTCACTTTGGCGCCGTGCCACAGGCCGAATAGCGCCATGGAAAGAACCAGCACCACATATCGCCACGAGGGTGACCGGAACAGTGCCGCCATGGGAACAAAAACATAATCACGAATCCAGGAAGAGAGCGACATATGCCATCGCGTCCAGAACATCGAAGGCGATGATGAACGGTACGGGGAATTAAAGTTTTCCTCCAGCTGAAAACCAAACATTTTAGCAGCACCGATCACGATGTTGGAGTAACCAGCGAAATCGAAAAACAGCTGGAAGCCAAATCCTACTGCAAGCAGCCAGACATCGAGTCCGCCCCAATTCTTGCCGGCCTGGTCGAAGCTTCGATTCACAACCGGCCCCAGAATCTGCGCCAGGACCAGCTTCATGAACAGTCCCATGACGATGCGCCTGGACCCTGATTCCACGTTTGCCGCAACAAATCTGCCGGTCTTCCGGAACTGCGGCAGCATTTTGGGCAGGCGGCAAATCGGACCCATCAACACCGTTGGCCAGAATGCCATGTATAGGCAGAACTCCAGGAGCGTGGGATCCATTTCGTCTTCGTGATAGACATCGAATAAGTAACTCAAAGCCTGAAATGTCCAAAAGGACATTCCGGCTGGCATCGCGATGTGTTGGAAGAAGTCCGGCGCCGCAGAGAAAGCCGGGACATACTTGTAGAAACTGAGAGCGAGGACGTTGAAAATAATCCCGACCCAAAGCCAGCCGATACCTGGATGCCGCCGCAGCCATACCCCCAGGTAAAAATTCACAATCGAACTGGCGATCAACACCGCCAGAAACGACAGTCCCCAGAATTGATAGAAGACGTAACTTCCCGCGAGCAGCAGCAGTTGCTTTGCGGCATAGTTGCGCACAAACATCCCGGCGCAAACCATTAGCAATGCCGCAAGGCAACCAACGTAAAGTGTCATTCAGCCAGAATTGTCCGTAAGATTTGCTCCATGTTGTGAATATACCGCTCCAGTGTGTACCGGGTGATGGCTGTCTGATACGCATCTTTTGCCATTTTCCGGCAAACCTCCGGCGGGGTGTTCGCCATTTCGAGAACGCACCTTTGAATCTCCTCGACAGTTGCCTCCCTAAAGGTCATTCCTAACCCTTCCGTACTCACTCCCGATTCTCGAGTCACGATCGGAATTAGTCCCCGCACCATCGTATCGAGCACGGACGTGGCCATACTTTCCGAGCAGGACGCATGAACGGATGCAATACACATTTCGCCCAGCTGATTGAGGCCCTGGCGGTCGACCACACCAACCGGGTGAATGTTTGGTGTGTCAAACAATTCCTTGCGGTACGCACGCATAAACTCTTCTTCGAGATTCGGATGCAATCCTCCACACAACCAGAGATGGCAATCGCCTAGTCCCGCGAAGGCCTCCAGAACCAGATCCACTCCCTTATGCAACAAGCCTGTGCCGACAATGCAGAGAAAATTTCGCCGGGCTTCTCCCTGAAAATCCTTGGATTCGAAATTCGGAGGAGTTGACGGAATCGCAACATGATCGATGCTGAAGACCTGCTTGTTGTGTGGGGTGTACAGCGCTTCATTAAATCCGTCCCCGAGGGCGACGATGGCGTCCGACTCCTGAGCCCAATCGTTCGCGGTCAACCTTTCGGGCAGTCGAATGTCGATGCCGCGCCGCTTTAGCAGGTAGTCGGACCGCGCGGCTTCCGCTTCATTTTCGAATTGCCAGTAAGCTCCCGTCGCGTAGTAGATGTTGATGGTTCGTTGCGCTTTCAGCATGGGGAGAAGCCGTCCATAGTTGTAGTGCATGCCAACGCAAACGTCATAATGCCTTTCGGGAACGAATGCCTTATCCTGCCAGTCGACCGCATCCACGGTGTATCCCAGACGATTGAGAGCCCGGGCTATTTCCAGAGACTGCACAGTATTGGTTGGAGCTTTGCGCAATTCTTCCGGAGACTTATTCAACGCTTGAACCAGGTAAACCAGCAGCGCCCTCTTTTTGAGAGGTCCGATGGCGCCGCCCGTGAAACCAATCACAGGCGAAGGGGGTAACGCCTTCGGTTCCAGCCACGAAAACCATCGTCTTTTGATCCTTCCGAGGACAGGACGGACCCTGAGCCAAAGTGCCGGTTCCTTGCTTTTTTCCTGAACGAACGGGTCAGGTAGTTCGCGGATCATCATCCTACGGGAGTCGCATTGCAGCCGGGACGAACGTATTGGGGCCGATTGTCAGCAGCCATGGCGGTTGCCAGATAACTGACAGATTCAATATCACTTATCTGACAAAGAAACTGGGTCAGGAAATATTCATTTGACATAAAGTCCTTGTTTGCTTATTTCTCGTCCCGGTGGTTGCAATTCCAAACAGGATTTAATCCACGATTAACCTTGAATTGGAATTGTGCCGATTGGACGCCTGGAATCCAAAGCAGAAAACAGGACAAAGCAACACACGGCAGTATGCCAAATAAAGGGGTGTATCCGATGACACGACGTCAGGTTCGAATGTTTTTGTTTTTGGGAGCATTGCTCATTTCACTTCTTTGCACAGCCGCGTCTCCGGCGGTTGCCTCGGACGTGCCGGGATACTCACTGACAGTCGATCCGAATCCGGCAAACTGGGGCGAAGACCTTACCGTTTCATGGACTCGGCCGCAAGGCGCAGGCGATGGCTTTATCGGCATTTACGATTCTGATCGGGCAGCCCCGTTTGGGTTTCTGGCGTTTACCTATCCGAATTCTTCCGCAACCAGTGGAACTGTGACGATGGAAGCACCTGAACCCGGCGGATATTGGGTGGGCTGGGTGTCCGCCAGTGATGGCCAATTTAAGGCAATGTCGTTCTTTTCATCTCAACTCAATCAGACTGTACCCCAGGTTCCCGGCTATTCCTTGACGGTGCCGAATATTCCCTATGGTCCCGGCGATCCGGTCACCGTTACCTGGACTAAGCCTGCCGGAGCCGGATACGGATATATCGGAATCTATGACTCCGAAGAAGACGGCGAACCGGGAGGTGGGTTGCGGGAAGGCGTGGGTGCATATATCGACTTCCGTTATGCGACACCGTCTGGAAATACCGGGACGGTGACATTCTTTGCTCCGGAAGAACCGGGCAGCTACGCGGCAGCATGGGTTTCGTCGGACGATTCCCAATATAAAGCGTGGGTTTCATTTGCCGTTGTCGGAGAAGGAGCCGGTGGAGGAGAACCTGGTGACGGCGAAGCTCCGTCGGTCACGTTGACGCAGCCGGCAAATGACGCCAATGTCTCCGGGACAGTGACGGTGTCGGCGGATGCAGATGACAATGTCGGAGTCGCCGGCGTGCAGTTCCAGCTGGATGGTAATAACCTCGGTGAGGAAGTCACTTCGTCTCCGTATTCGATCAGCTGGGACACGACAACGTTTTCCAACGGGTCTCGTACGTTGACCGCTATCGCCCGGGATGGAGCTGGAAATCACACGACGTCTTCGGAGATTGCAGTCACAATCAACAACACCACATCAGGCGGTGGCCGCGTCAACGTTGCCGCGGCGGCTAACGGCGCCGTCGCAAGCGCGTCGTCGACCGTTAATTCCAGCTATCTCCCCAGCGGAGCCATCAACGGGGACCGCAAGGGATTGTCGTGGGGCAATGGCGGCGGCTGGAACGACGGAACTGCAGGAGCGTTCCCGGACATCCTGCAGGTGGACTTCGCCGGACCGCAGACGATCAACGAGATCGACGTTTTCACAGTCCAGGATAACCATGCCAATCCGGTGGAGCCCACGTTGGGATTGCCATTCACGCTTTATGGCATCACCGACTTCGAGGCCCAATACTGGGATGGACTCTCGTGGGCGGTGATTCCGGGAGGCAACATCACTGGAAACAATCAGGTGTGGCGGCAGATTGGATTCGCAGCCATACGGACGACGAAGATTCGCATCTATATCCATGGAGCGATGAACAGCTACAGCCGGATCACAGAAGTTGAAGCATATTCCGGTACGGCTGTTGCCCCGGGAACTTTTGCCAAGAGTGCTCCTGCAAATGGAGCCGCTAATCAGTCGGTCAATCCGGCATTGAGTTGGGGATCGAGCAGCAGCGCCGCCAGCTACGAATACTGCATCGATACAACCAATAACAACGCATGTGACACGGCGTGGGTCAGCACGGCCAGCACCAGCGCGTTCGCGCCCGGATTGAATGCTGGACTTACGTACTTCTGGCAGGTGCGCGCCCGTAACACCACAGGAACCACAGAAGCAGACCTCGGTGTCTGGGCGAGTTTTACGACTTCGTCATCGTCAGGCGGACATGTCAATGTGGCTTCTGCTGCAAACGGCGCCACGGCGACAGCGTCGTCTTTCGTCAATTCCGGATATTCGCCGAGCGGAGCGATAAACGGAGATCGCAAGGGCGTCGCATGGGGAAATGGCGGAGGCTGGAATGACGCGACCTCAGGAGTGTTCCCGGATATCCTGCAGGTGGACTTCGCCGGACCGCAGACCATCGATGAAATCGATATCTTTACAGTCCAGGATAACTTTGCCAACCCAGCTGAGCCAACGCTGGGCATGCCGTTTACACTCTACGGCATCACCACATTCCAGGTTCAGTACTGGGATGGATCGGCATGGGTGACGGTAACGGGAGGTAGCATCGCGGGAAACAATCAGGTCTGGCGCCAGATTCCGATTGCGCCGGTCACGACGCCGCGAATCCGCGTGGTTGTTGCAGGAGCATTGGGCGGTTATAGCCGGATCACCGAATTGGAAGCATATTCGGGTCTGAATGTCGCTCCGGGCGCGCCAGCCAAGAACAGTCCCGCAAACGCAGCGGCCGGTCAACCTCTGGTTCCCACATTGAGTTGGGGAGCCAGTAGCGGGGCGACCAGCTATGAGTATTGCGTGGACACGACCAACAACAACACCTGCGACACCAGCTGGACCAGCACTTTCGGCACCAGCATTGCCGTGGGTGGGTTGAACGCGGGAACATACTTCTGGCAGGTTCGTGCACGTAATGGCACAGGCACCACGGAAGGCGACGGCGGAACCTGGTGGAGCTTCACAACTTCCAGTTCCGTCGTTAACACTGCGGCCAACGTGGCTTCGGCGGCCAATGGAGCAACAGCAACGGCGTCGTCGTTCTTCGATTCAAGCTATGCTCCATCCGGCGCCATTGACGGCGATCGCAAAGGCCAGAACTGGGGCAATGGCGGTGGCTGGAACGACGCTTCGGCGAATTTGTTTCCGGACTTCCTGCAGATCAACTTCGCCGGCCCGAAGACAATCAGCGAAGTAGATGTTTTCACGGTTCAGGATAATTTCTCGGCGCCAGCTATACCAACTCCGGGAATGCCGTTTACCCTGTATGGAATTACCAGTTTCCAGGTTCAGTATTTCGACGGAACGAACTGGGTGAATGTTCCTGGAGGAATCATCAGCGGGAACACGCTGGTTTGGCAGAGAATCGCCTTCCCCGCAGTGAACACGACCGCCATTCGCATCAATGTGACCGGCGCGCTGAATTCCTACAGCCGTATTACGGAGGTGGAAGCCTACTGAGGCTGTAAGCGCAGTCTATGAAGTCGGGAATGAATGCGACTCCCCACTGTAGGGGCGGTCTATGACCGCCCACAATTTGAAGGACTGCATTCCTCAAAATTGCGGGCGGTCATAGACCGCCCCTACAGTGGGGAGTCGCATTCCTTCAGGCAACAGTCAAATTCCGCGGCGGGGTTGTCCCC
>JBGPBY010000216.1:0-11622 GCA_041481485.1 Terriglobia bacterium | reverse complement strand
TTCGAACATACGTTGCTGTATTTAAGAAATGGGGCACTTAGCCATCGGCGTCGGCGGGTGGAACATCAATCCAGGAAGAACAAGGTGCCGTAAGGCACGACAGACCCAGCAATTTTCTTGATCTGTCGCCGCTAAGCGGCTCAGACAGGAAAGTCCCAAATATTGAGCAAATGTGGAAACAGTTCGTCCATATCTTGTGGTATTACTTCCGAATGCATCGGCTTGCTTTACTGCTGGTTCTGATATTCCCTCTTTCGGCATGCGGTCACGGGAAAGCGCGAGCCTCCGTTCCGTCATCAGGGAAAATTGCCAAGTCCGAACTGCAGGGCATCGCTTCCTATTATGCCGAGCCTTACAACGGACGAAAGACGGCCAGTGGTGAAATCTTCGACACATACAATGCAATGACGGCGGCGCACAAGACGCTTCCGTTCGATACGGTGGTGCGGGTGCACAATCTGGCGAACGGCGAGGACGTGGATGTTCGCATTAACGACCGCGGTCCGTTTGTGAAGGGGCGCGTCATCGACCTTTCGCTGGCGGCAGCAAAAGAAATCGATTTGGTGCGTGCCGGTATCGCGCCAGTCCAGCTGAAGGTGTTGAAAAAAGGTTCACCGGTGTCGAAGCCTTCGGGTTCTGCATCGGCTCCAGCCGCCGGTAGTCCGTCAATTCCTGTGCCTGTTCCAGAGTCTTCCCCGCCCGCGAATGAATCGTCGCCGCAACCGCTCTTCGCCGTGCAGGTTGGAGCATTTCAGAGCGAGTCCGCAGCGGCGGAATTGCGCGACAAACTCGCGATGAGATACAGCGATGTCTCCATTCAAACGATCATGACGGACCAGACGCTGTATCGAGTTCGAGTCGGAAAAGTCGGAGATATGAAAGCTGCCGAAGAACTTGCCAGGAAACTGCAGGACGAGCATTTGAACACGTTTGTGGTACGGTTGAACTAAACCTCAGTTCAAATGAACATCACATTCCATGGAACGCCAAAGAGCTATTGGGATAGCCTGGATCCAGGCATTCCCTATGTTCCCGCGGATTTTGCGAAGGAAGGATTCATCCACACCACCGATGGGCTGGAGGGGATTGCCATGACCCTGACCCGCTACTACAAGTCCAATCCCGAACCGTTTGTGGTGCTTCATATCAACAAGGATGCGGTGACCTCACGGATTCAATATGACGATCCCGCAGAAATTTTCCCTCACATCTACGGTCCGCTCAATCGCGACGCCATTCTCAGAGTGGAAGTCATTCGACGTTCTGAGGACGGCACCTTCTGCAAGCCTTCGATCAAACGATGATGCCGTGAATGACGTATCGATTCGGCCCTTTCAACTGACGGATACCGAAGCACTCTACGAAGCCGTGGTCGAATCCGCGGACGCGTTGAAGCCATGGATGCCATGGTGCCGTTCCGAGTACAGCGTCTCGGAGGCAACGGAATGGATCGAGACGCAAATCGACGCCTTTCAGCAGGGCAATCAATATCAGTTCGCAATTGTTTCGAATGAGCAAATTCTCGGTGTGTGCGGCCTGAATGGCATTCAGCCGGAGAATCGTCTGGCGAATCTGGGGTATTGGGTTCGCACTTCGGCCTGCGGCCGCGGCAATGCAACCGCAGCCGCGCGTCTGCTTGCCCGATGGGCGTTCGCGAATACGGATCTGGAGCGATTGGAAATCATCGTTGCGGTCGGCAATCTGGCCAGTTTACGGGTCGCTGCAAAGGTTGGCGCTGTCTGGGAAGGAATGCTGCGAGGCCGTCTGCGTCTGAATGACAAGACTCATGACGCTATCTTGTTCTCCATCATGCGAAGCGACAGCTGCAGAATCCCTTAATCCCGCTAATTCCGCCAGCGGTCGTTGTCTTTGCGCTGTTTTTCATTGTAATAGACGTCGAATTTCCGGCGCAGACGCTGGCGCTGCCATTGCTCGTAGCGCCATTTGAAATTCGGTCCCATACCTTTACCTTTGAGATAAAGGAATCCGAACAACATTCCGCCCAGATGTGCCACATTCGCGACGCCGTTGTTAGCCGACAGTGACGAGAGAAACGCAATTCCGCCCAGGATGATGACCAGCCACTTGGCCGGAATCGGAAAGATGATGAAGATAATAATCCGATTGGGAAATAACATTCCGTAGGCCAGAAGAATTCCGTATATCGCGCCGGAAGCTCCAATTATGGGAACTGGAGACGACGGTGATAGCACGATAGTCAGGATGCCGGCACCGATGCCGCAGATGAAAAAATAGTTGGTAAACCGCCGCGTTCCCCAATGCCGTTCGAGGTCCGAACCGAACATCCAGAGAAAGAGCATGTTGAACAGAATGTGGGTGACTCCGCCGTGCAGGAAGATGTAGGTAACCAGCTGCCATAGATAGAAGCTGTGAGTCACCAGCAGCGGAACGAGCCCAAATCTGAAGATTAACGCTTGGCCTCCTCCCGCGAAGCTGTCCAGCTGCTGCAGTACATAAACAACGATGCAGATGATGATGAGAACACGAACGGCGGGACTCCATATTGGATAACCGAGTCCCGATGATGTCGAACGGTTATAGCGCGACACTACGATCCCTTCGAGGGCTGAAGAAAATAACCGGCGCAGAATATCGCCACGCCGATGGAGGCCGTTCGCAACAGCGGGTCCATCCTGTCTGCCGGGGCGCCGAAGTACATGAGCATCGCTTCTCCGGTTAGAATAAGCCCGGCCAGTTGGAGGCCCCTTGCAGCGTAATAACGTACCATTGATCAGATTCTAACATGCGAGGGTGTGAGGCCTATTGAAGTGAAAATCGCCGTGCAGTTGCTGGAAGTCCTTGCCTGTTTTCTGATCGGAGCAATTCCCTTTGCAAAAGTGGCGATGCTGGGTACGGGCATCGACATCACGAAAACCGGATCGAAGAATCCGGGGTTCAATAATGTTCTCCGGGTGTGCCGCGAGTTCGGCATCCGTTCGAAGAATCCTCGCGCCGCACTGGCTTTGGTTGGCGATATTTTCAAAGCCTATGTTGCATTGGCGTTGTTTGCTCCGGGCCAACCCTCAAATGTTCAATGGATCATGGGAATTGCTGCAGTGGTTGGGCATTGCTGGAATCCGTTTCTGAAGTGGAATGGGGGCAAAGGAGTGGCGACGACAGCCGGAATGCTGCTTTATCTCGTGAATTGGAAGCTGATGCTCTGCCTGGTTCTCTATCCCGTTCTGCGCGCATTCGGGCGGCGGATGGGATGGCGCCAGGAAGGCGCCATTTCATCCATGACGACGATGTTTGTCCTGTCGACACTCGTCTTCGTTTACATGGGTGCGGAGGCTGGCACGTTCGCCTATGTGACGCTGGCGATTGTGATTGTGCGTCATAAATCGAACATTAAGGATATTTTCCCTAACGCCTCTTGATTGGAGTGGAAGGGAAGGTAACACGGTAGTCCGGCTTTAATATGAACCTCCCTCCCATGCTGGGAACGGAATTCTGACCTCCCTGATAGTCCAGCGAGAGGCATTCGACAATTCCTTCAATCGTCTGTCCACCAACTGTCACGCGATAGGTTCCCGAAACGAACTCCGCCGGAGGAACCAGACGCAGTCGAACGTTCATTTGTGCGTTGTCGCCGCCCGAGGAGAATCGCGCTTCGGCAGTGACCATGTCGCCGTCTCTTGCGCCGTAGAGCGAATCGAACTTCAGCGGCAATTGAATTGTTTTACCGTCTTCGATCTTATCGAACCGATAATCCGAGTTGGCGCAACCGAACGTGACCAGGAACAACGCTGCGCTGAAGATTCCTTTCCATGGATATTTTCTCAAATCGAGTGCATGCATAGGGTCGTTCCGTGTTCCACTGGCGGTCTGCCGCCTTTTCGCTTTCAGTTCGTGATGATCGCACATAAAATCGCTTACGCTCTATGAGCACCAAAGAATTTCAGAAGCCGACTGCTCCAAAAGCTGCGCCAGATGGATCGATGATCATTCCCGATGTTCCGCCTTCTCCGAACCCGGCAGAAGCCGAGAGTCTGGATGTATGGGGCTTTCGCGACACGCGATTCGAAATCAACGGGAAAGATCGGGCCATCATCCGTGGCAACCGTTATGAACTCAGCGGCAAGGAAATGCCGCGCCTGTTGCCGTGGATTCGGGAAACGCTCAACATCAAGCTCGATTCAAGGGACATCTTCCGGCCGTCTTATCCGACAATAATTCCTGAAGCATGCCTGTCCCCGCAATTCATGTCGGGCATCAAGGAATTCCTTTCGCCGGGCCAGCTGGAATCCGATGGCGAAATTCGTATGCGGCATGGCCACGGCCATACCCAGGAAGAAATGTATGCGATCAAGTATGGACAACTTGGCCGCATTCCGGATCTGGTGGTCTATCCGGAAACCGAAGAGCAGGTCGCCGGTCTCGTCGAAGCTGCGAAAAAATATGACGTCACTTTGATTCCCTACGGCGGGGGAACCAACGTGACGGATGCGCTGCGATGTCACGCCCACGAGAAGCGAATGATCGCGTCCGTGGACATGACACGCATGAATCGCATCCTCTGGATCGACAAGAAAAACCAACTGGCATGCATTCAGGCGGGAGCCGTAGGCCGGCACATCATGTCCGAACTTCGGAAGTACGGTGTGACGATGGGGCATGAACCCGACAGCGTGGAGTTTTCGACGCTCGGCGGCTGGATTGCCACGAATGCGAGCGGCATGAAGAAAAACCGCTATGGCAATATCGAAGACATAGTTCTCGATGTGACTGTCGCCACTGCAGCCGGAGCGCTCGAACGTACGGCGAGTTCGCCGCGGGAATCCGTCGGTATGGACTTGCGGCGATTGATGTTTGGCTCGGAAGGAACACTCGGTATTGTGACATCTGCCGTGGTGAAAATCTTTCCGTTGCCTGAGATTCAGGAATACGGATCCGTCCTGTTTCCCACGTTCGAAGATGGTTTCGCCTTCATGTACGACCTTTTCCGCGAAGCGGCGCCGCCGGCGAGCGTGCGCCTTGTGGATAATCTGCAATTTCAGTTCGGTCTGGCGCTGAAGCCTGCATCCACCGGCCTCGGCAAAGTTAAAAGTCAGCTCGAGCGCCTGTTCGTGACCAAGATCAAGGGTTTCGAACCATTCAAGATGGTGGCCTGCACGCTGGTTTTTGAGGGTTCCCGTCAGGAAGTGGCTCTCCAGCAAAGCGATCTTTATCGCATTGCTGCGCGCCATCGCGGCATGAAAGCCGGTGGCGAAAATGGCCGGCGCGGATATCAGCTGACCTACAGCATTGCGTATATCCGTGACTTCCTCATGAACTATTACATCATTGCAGAGTCGTTTGAGACTTCGGTTTCCTGGACAGACGCATTGCGGTTATGCGAAAACGTAAAGCGTCGTCTTCACGAGGAATATTCCCGGCGGAACCTGCCCGGCAAACCCTTTGTGACGGCACGCGTGACGCAGTTGTATCGCACCGGTGTCTGCATCTATTTCTACTTTGGTTTCTACTTCAAGGGTATTGCCAATCCGCAGGATGTATATCTTGAACTGGAGAATATTGCCCGTGATGAGATTCTGAATTCCGGTGGATCGCTGTCGCATCATCATGGAGTTGGAAAACTCCGGCGTGCATTCCTGCCGCGCATCATGTCTCCCGCCACGTTGTCCCTGAAGAGGGAACTGAAGAAAAGTCTCGATCCGTCCGACGTCTTCGGAGCCGGAAATCAGGATCTGGATATCCGATGAAGCCGGACAACCGGTGGGCCGTCGTCACCGGAGCGTCTTCCGGCATCGGCAGAGCGCTCGCTCTGGAATTCGCGAGGGCCGGCTTCAGCGTTTTGCTTACCGGCAGAAACGAAGCGGCTCTTGCAGAAACCGCGTCTGGATGTGCGGGCTTTAAAGTCGAGACGGACGTCATTCCCGCGGACCTTTCTCAATCCGAGTCGATTGACGCACTGGCAGCCATGATTCTTGCAAAGCCGCGGCGATATGAAGTGCTGGTCAACAACGCCGGGTTTGGCATCCACGCCGATTTCGCATCCAGCGATATCGATGAAGAGATCCGGCTTCTGAATGTTCAGCTCACGGCGGCGCTGAAACTGACGAAGGCGCTGCTGCCTTCCATGATTGCCGGTAAAAGCGGCCGAATATTGAATGTGGCGTCGGTTTACGGCTATTCCCCGGTGCCACACCAGTCGGTATACAGCGCCTGCAAGGCATTCCTGGTGTCCTTTTCCGCCTCAATTCGAAATGAACTCCGGAATTCTGGAGTGACGGTGACCGTATTTGCTCCGGGGATCACTCAATCGCAGTTTCGTGTGCGTGCCGGCATTGCGGACCGGAATTCAGGGATGAGTGCAGAAAGCGCAGCGAGGATCGCATTTGAAGGGACGATTCAAGGGAAGGCCGTCGTCATTCCTGGATTGCCAAATCGTCTTTTTGTTCTTGTATCGCGGATCCTTCCCGGCGGAGCGTTTGCCAATGTTGTGAATTTCATCAATCGCATCCGGGGCGTGTCGCGTTCCCGGCCGCGTTGAATAAATTGGGGACAGAGAGCAATTTCCTGATCAGAACATTGCTCGTTGTCCCCAATTTATTCCAGCCGCGATAGCGGCGACAGTTCGATAGCCCCCGGCGTGAGCCGGGGGTAAAGAATCGAAACGACCGTTTAACGGGCATGGATGTACTCCGAAATTACAAATGAAGAGAGCACCGTAGTAATAGATCTGTCGTGCCTACGGCACTCTGTGTGGTGTTTCGATTCTTTACCCCCGGCTCACGCCGGGGGCTATGGGACTGTCGCCGCTAACGCGGCTGGGAAGAGCAAGACGAGGGGCACTGCCGCCGCTACCGCCCGACAATATTCTCAAACGCTGCCTGCACATCCGTGAACTGAAACCTGAAGCCTGCGTCCATTGCACGCTGTGGTACGACGTACTGTCCGGTCAACAGAACGTCGGCGACCTCGCCTAACGCAAGGCGCAGCATCGGCGCTGGAACCGGAAAAACAGCGGGGCGATGCAAAGCCCGCCCGAGCGCCTTTGCGAAATCCTTCATATTTACCGGCTGCGGCGCACAACCATTGAATGCGCCTGAAGCAGTTTGGTTTTCCAGAAGGAACACATACAGCGATGTGATGTCGTCGATATGGACCCACGATACCCACTGTTTGCCGCTGCCCAGCGGGCCGCCCAGTCCGAGTTTGAAAGGCAGCAGCATTTTCGATAAGGCTCCGCCTCCGGGCCCCAGTACCACTCCTGTCCGGACGACGGCAGTGCGAACACCTGCTCCTGCAGCGGCTGAGGCCGCGTTTTCCCACTCGGCGCAGAGGCCCGCAAGAAAGTCATTTCCTTGCGGAGACGTTTCGCGAAGTTGTCCGGTGGCATTGGGGCCGTAATATCCGACCGCAGAGGCGCTGATGAAACAGGAGGGCTTTCGAGCCGCGACAAGCGCGGCGAGTTTTTTCGTCGGATCAATTCGGCTGGATCGAAGAATGTCTTTTTGTCTGGCGCTCCATCGTTTCGAGAACAGGTTTTCGCCTGCAAGATGGATCACGGCATCCGCTTTTTGAACTCCTTCAAGCAGGCTCGCATCCGCCCAGGAATAAGATGAACCGGATCTGCGGCTCACTGGCATGACGCGGTGACCTGATGCGGCGAGTTTCCGTGAGAGCTGAGAACCAATGAATCCACTGGCGCCGGTCACGAGAACATTCATGATTTGCTCCTTTTGGCTGTTTTCTTGTTGGCTGCGGCGACGAGTACTTTCAGCCCCAGACGATGGACGACTCCTCCTTTCAAAAATGATTCGGCCATATTGTCGACCATCCCGACCAGAGCTTCGATTCTTTTCAGGCGGTCAAGGAACACCTGGGCATCCGTCGAACGTTCGGATTCCAGTTCCGGTATCCACTCCCGCAGGCGTTCGAGAATGGGGTCCCATTCACGCCGTTTGCGAGCCTGGACGATGTTGCGCATGGCTCTTTCCAGATCGGTTTCCGGCAGAAACGTTGCCTGCCTGGAGCCGGACTCGCGCCCGGTGTAGACCAGCCCCCAGTCGCGAAGTTCGCGGCAAGCCATGCTGACGGCGCCCCGGCTCATTTCGAGCCCTTCCATGATTTCGTCCGCAGTCGCGCCGTCTTTTTTTGAAATCAGCCAGCCGTAGACACGCGCCGTCGCCGGTGACACTCCCCAGAATGGACCCATGCTCGCCCACAACTCAATAAATGACTTTCGAACAGTTGCGACATCCTTCATGCCACAGATCCTACAGTGAACAATTTGAACTTTCAATAAATTTTGAAAGTACTGGACTTAACGCCGCATTTCTTCAGGCGGTTATGATTTTCTCCAGGAGGCACATGTCCGAACATCGCGACGCGGAAACCCTGACAGAGCCTTCCCGATTCGGATTTGCCATTCGCGCGTTGCGCCATCGCAATTATCGTCTGTTCTTCGGAGGCCAGGGCCTTTCGGTAATCGGGACATGGATGACACAGGTCGCCACGAGCTGGCTGGTCTATCGCCTGACAAGATCCCCGCTTCTCCTTGGGCTGGTGAGTTTTTCCGGTCAGATTCCAGCCGTGCTCCTGACTCCATTTGCCGGGGTCTGGGTCGACCGCTGGGACCGCCGGAAGGTTCTGAAAGCAACTCAGGTCCTGGCGATGATTCAGTCGCTGGCGCTTGCCTTTCTCGCTCTGAGCGGACGCATCAATATCTGGCACGTTCTTGTTCTATCCATGTTTCAGGGCGCGATCAATGCATTCGACATACCGGCCCGGCAGACCTTCGTTGTCGAAATGATTGAAGACCGTGCGGACCTGTCGAACGCAATAGCGTTGAACTCCTCCATGATGAACGGCGCCCGCCTGATCGGCCCGTCGATTGCCGGCGTTCTGATTGCGAAATTCGGTGAGGGCTATTGCTTTCTGATCGACGGGATCAGTTACATTGCCGTGATTGTGTCGCTGATGCTTATGAACACGGCGCCAGGCGAGCCGCGGATGCACGAAAAAATGTTTTCGGAATTAAAGGCGGGCCTGCGTTATGTGCGGGATTTCGATCCGATCCGATCGATTCTTCTGCTGATTGCGTTCCTGAGTTTTGTCGGTCTCCCGTACATGGTACTGCTCCCGGTGTTTGTCAGTACCGTGTTGCATGGGGGGCCCAACACATTCGGATTTCTTACGGGAGCTGCAGGTCTTGGAGCATTCACCAGCGCGGTTGTCCTGGCGATGCGAAAGTCCATCATCGGACTCGGAAAGCGAATGGCGCTGACGTCATTCACACTGGGGGCCAGTCTTATTCTTTTTGGTTTTTCGCATTCGATCTATCTTTCCATGCCCCTGATGCTGATTGCCGGGTTTTCCATGATGCAGGTGCTGGCTGCCGGCAACACCATCATGCAAACCATCGTTGATGAAGACAAACGTGGCCGCGTGATGAGTTTCTATTCGCTCACGTTTGTCGGGATTACGCCTTTCGGGAGCCTTGTCGCGGGTTCCATCGCCAATCGCATCGGCGCGCCGGCGACCGTGATCATTGGCGGTTTTCTCTGCCTGTTTGGAGCCGCCTGGTTTTATTCCCGCCTCGAAGCGATTCGCAAAATCGTCCGGCCGCTCTATGCCGAGCGGGGCATTCTGCCGTAGGGCGGTTACAAAAGGAGGATCTCCAGCCGGTGCGCGTGCACAATCTCCCGCGACGGTGACCAGGCAAAGATTGTGAATCGTCCATCTTGTGACGCGACCAGGGCAATGGCGTCGCGCTGATCGTAAACAAACTGCGCGGCGGACAGATGCCTGGTGTTCCCCAGTTGGGCGGGCTCGACGATGATTTCGGCTGATTCTTCGACAGGCTCTGTTACGAGAATTCTTTCGATGCGTTGCGACGAGTCGCGTGCAGCGATTTTCACTCCGGATGCCAGCAGCGCGAAGTGATCGGAGATTACTGTCGCTCCATCGACAGCTGTCCAGCCCGCCAGTGCGTCGATAGCATGACGCAGGGCGTCGGAATCACGCGGCAGCCCGTCAATTTCAGAGAACGGTGGATTCACCGAATACGATATCGGTTTCATGATGGAACTCTGCCAATCGGTGCTGCCGCTTTGAACCACAAGCAACGAACCGCCGCGGCGGTGGCTGCGCATGGAAATGGCAAGGCGAACCAGAACGTTGTCGGACTCTTCACGGCCCGCGGACGCATAGAACGTCAGCAACGATTTCAGGGCCGTCGGAGCTTCTGTAATCAAGGTTTCCTGCTGCCGAAGAAACTTCACCGTCGATCCTTCGAGAACCGCCACATTGGCAAATTTCGTCGAAGGCTCCGCTCTGCGAAATTTCACAACAAGCAATCCCGGAGCAATCACTTCGAGGACGAAACACCATGTGGGCACAGAACGCGTGGTGCCCCAGACAGAAAGCTGGCCGTTATAGGACCAAACGCCAAGGTGAATTCCGGGCCTTTCCACGGCTGGGGCCAGCCGGGCGAGCACTTCCGGTTCGAGCGGAAGCCGCGCCGCGAAAATTAAAGGCCGGGGGAGCTGTTCGGGCGGCACAAAGGCCAGAGAGATGGATGGAGCTCTTCCTTCCTCGGTTCGAAGGCTGGCCCAGAAGGCGCTGCTGATGACTTCCTCAACGACCGATGCGTCGGGCTTCGGCGCGTATCCTGGAAGAAACTGGTTCGCGTATTCCGCCAAAACCAATTGCATTCGTTCGGCCGTTTGACGTGCTGCCGGGTATGTTTGTTCACGCATGTATCCTGAGTGTACACGCACCAAAAAACGTCAGTTGTCTCAGCGAGATTTGGCGGTTGCGGCAAAGCCGGGACGCAGGACTTTCCGGCCCTGCAGGATCAGCTCCGTAATCAACAGAGGTACGGCCCAGCAGAACCAGCTGGCCGCTGTCAGCTCTTCGTTCAGGGTTCCCACTCCCATCCCCTGCAGAATGCCGACAAGGATTCGGAAATTCACAAATGCGAACGTAATCACATAACTGCGGATCATCCATTCCTTATGCTGTTCTATCATTCGCTTCCGGATGCAGACATAAGCGAGCGCGTTGGTAGTCAGCCATGCCGTTGCCAATCCCGCCAGTCCCAATCCAAATACCCAGCCGATCTGAGTATGCAATGCCAGGTAATATGCGGCCACGCTGCTGATGGCGATTGCGGCCAGGTAGACAATTCCGATCCGTCGATGCAGCTTCATCCGTTGCCGCCTCAATCCTTGCCAGAGCACAAACGGTCCCAGAGCCAGTGCCACAGTGCCGGTGGAGATGTGAAGAAATATCCACGCCTCTTTGCCCTGGTATTGAGCCAACTTTTCCGGGTTCAGTTCGAAGTAGGGTAGGGCAAAAGCAAATAGAAAGATTGCGGCCGCGGTGCCTGCAAGTCCGAGCAACACGAGGACTCGCCATCCGGGGTTGGATACTTTGGGTTGATTTAATACTGCTGCGACTTTGGTCATAAGCAAAGAGTGGAGATTTTTATCATGATTGAGCGATCAATAACAATTGCCGGTTTCTTCTTTAAACAAATTCGAATTGAGCGACTGCAGGGGCGGTCCATAAAAAATCCCTCTCCCAACGGGAGAGGGCGGCCGAAGGCCGGGTGAGGGGTACCACAAGTAATTATTGTTGCTTGCGGTACCC
>JBGPBY010000215.1:0-11640 GCA_041481485.1 Terriglobia bacterium | reverse complement strand
TTCTGACGGCCGACGCCGACGCGACGTTTGCCGTGGCTAACAAGTCTTCGTTGGGTAAAAAATAGGCGCGTTCCCAGCTGTTGGCGGGGTCTATGCCCGCGCAATTTACTTCAGTTCGAGATTGTGCGGGGTCATAGCCCGCGCCTACAGCTGGGAACGCGACTATTTTTTCCCGATCGAAGACTTGTTAGCCTCGGCAATCGTCGCGTCGGCGTCGGCCTTCAGAATGTATCCAGCCTTGAGGTTCTTCTCCGTCACTTCTTTCACCGCTTTTACATATGCGTCATGTGATGGATAGAGCATCGCCAGCTTTGCCGCATCGAACGGTTCGTAGGAACCAATCAAATTGCAAAACCCAGCTTGGCCACTGTTACTGTTATCGCCCCGATTCACCGCTGTCGGCACGGCGTGCTGCGAAAGCTGGATTCCACCCAGAGCGTTTCCATCCTTGTTCCGTTTGATCGCATTGCCTTCAATTTCAAATTGCGGGGCACTCGGCGGAGCCTTTCCGCTCTTGATCCACTCGACCATATAGTCATACGCAATGGCCTGAACGTAGTGAAAAGGAACGCGGGTCAATGTCGGTTTGTTGCATCCATCGTTGGGTTGAGTCGAAAGTGTTTGATACCCCCCGATGCCTTTGCCGTCGCCGGCATTGCTAATCGTTGGAGGCTTGACGACGTCTTTGCCTTCGACGGGTGTGGCTCCGGCGACCAGCAGACCTTCACGTCCGAGGCCGATGGAGGCCTGAGCATCCAGGTGAGATACTCCGGCAACTTCCCAGGTGCGCAATTTGTCGCTGTCCGGCCGATAGCTGGCGCCCCATTCGGCGTTGTCGCTTTCGGACTCCAGCTTGAAGATCTTCACATTCAAATCGGTGCGCATCACACCACCGCCGCCACGCAGCATCACGGCGTCGTAGACGGGCGCCAGAGGATGAACGGAATTGAAATATGTTGCGAGCTGCCCGGCCGACTGCGAGTGGCCGGTGGCGATCACGCGTTGGGCCTTGAGGTCGCCGAGAACGCTCATGTTGGCTTTGCCTCGAATTGCCATTCCCGCCTGACCGAATATGTCGTATGCGAGTGCGCTCGGACCACCGCCACCTCTCGGGCCTCCGGCCGGCGGGCCGCCTGCCGCACCGCCTGGGCCTCCTCTCTGGGCTCCTCCCGCACCGCCGCGGCCGCCCGGCGCTCCCTGGACAAATGCAATCTCGCGAAGGCCGGAGCTGGAACTGCCCGCGGCTCTTGGTCCGCCAGGACCAGCAGGGGCTCCGGCGCCTCTGCCGCCTCCGGCGGGCGCCGCAGGCCCGTTGACATTCAGCGTGCCGTAACGTGAAGGACTCCACTGTGTGAGAGCGTTGACGCCAACAGCCTGCGCGGAAACTCCAACCCATGCATAGCCGGCCGCGATCAGATGATCGTTTGTCTGAAACCAGTCGACCTCATTGTCATGTCCCTGGGAAACATTGGTCCATTCCACGATGACGGTGCCGTTGAACTTCGATGGAGATGTGGGCCGGCGCACTACCAGTCTCGTCTTGTAAGGATTGTTGCTGTCCACCACGGTTGCATTCGCCGTTGCAGACGTCAAATAACGGCTTGCATTGCCTTCAAGGAAGTACTCCTCTTCGACATATCCGGCCTTCTTTAGATCCACCGAGGTGGCACTGAAGGGATAGCCATGTGCCGGATCCTTAAGTGGGGTCGTGTTCTTTATTGGGCCGGTGACCATTGGCTTTGCGGATGGAATCGCAGCCGCCGGCGTGGTCTGTTGGGGCGAAGCTCCTGTCAGCATCGGAAATATCGCAAGTGATGCGGTCATCAAAACGAATGCTGATGCGCGATGATATGGCGTACGACGATTCATACAATCCCTCCAAAATAGTCGGATAGTGCGGAATAGAACGCATATTCTTCACGCGCAACGGTCGCCCTGTCAAGGAGGGCGGTTTGGATATGCCCTGCGCAAAGATGGAATTCTCGAAGGAGGTCCATTAGAATCCGCGTTGGATTTCGTGTGATTTCCAACGCGGAAAATCGAACGAGGAAAACAACGAGGAGAAAAGAATGCAAAAAAATTCGTTCCGAATGATTTTGATGCTGATGCTGATCCTCGCAGTCACCGTCAGCATGGCAGTGGCTCAGGGTGGCGGAGCCGGCGGACAGGGTGGTGCTGGACGCGGCGGTGGCGGTGGTGGCGGCGGAGGTCAGGGACGCGGCGGTGGACGCGGCGGCGGCGGAATTCCGGCGATGCCCATTACGTTAGCGGCGTTTGCAGACGGTACCGATATTCCGGCGAAGTACACGGGGCAAATGGGAGTTTCTCCGGAGCTGAGCTGGACACCGCCGATGGGTGCAATGATCGCGAGTTATGCACTCATCATGCACGACGTGGATGCGGCAAATCCGGCAGGTTCGTTTGGCGGTGATATTACCCACTGGGTCATCTGGAACATTCCCGGTACGGCGACCAAGCTGGCGGAAAACATTCCGACCGGAGCAACACTGATGGATGGCAGTCATCAGGCTAACAATATCGCCGGCTCAGCAAAGTATTTCGGGCCCTCGCCGCCGGCGGGCGCGCCTTACCATCACTATATTTTTCAGCTCTATGCTCTCAATGCGATGCTGGACCTGCCGCCAACGGCAACTCGTGCCGACATCGAGAAAGCTCTCGAGGGGAAAATCGTTGCGCGCAGCGGCTATGTCGGAAAAGTAAAAGGGAATTAGGGGCCCCGGGGGCCTTATGCCCCCGAAATGACAATTGAACAGTGAACATTGAACAGTGAACATTTCCCCGAAGAAATGTTCACTGTTCAATTGTCATTTGGATCTTTCCGGACGCGGTGGAACCAGTGGGCGAAGCCGAGCGTGCCGAGGGTGATGAGTCCGGCAAGAGCATAGCCTGGCGTTCCGCGATACTGCGGCAATCGATCCAGCACGAACTTGTCTTCGAAAATCATCGCTCCGCCGGTCCACGCGATTACACCCGAACCGACATATGCCAGCCACCACAGCCTGTTGATAAGGTTCGCGACGAGATTTCCCAGAAACATCAGGATCGACATGCTGAGGATCAGTCCAAAAATAAGAAGAGTCGTACTCCCCTGACTGGCTCCAGCAACACCCAGAACGTTATCCAGGCTCATCACGAAATCCGCAATGAGGATCGTGACGATGGCTCCGGACATACTCGCTGCAGCTTTGACGCCGCCGTGAGTTTCTTCTTCCTGCCGGAGAAGCTTGAATCCGATCCAGATCAGTAGGAGGCCTCCCGCCAGCTGGAGTCCTTTGAAAGTCAGGAGAAAGGATGCAACGGCGGTTAAGGCAACGCGCAGCACGATTGCCGCGGCGCCACCAATCAGGATTGCCTTTTTCCGTTGGACTGTTGGAAGGCGGTGTGCTGCCATTCCGATAACGACGGCATTATCACCACTGAGCACTAAATCGATTAGAACGATCCTGAGAACCTGCCAGAGGAAATTCATTCAAGCTTCGGATTCTCGCACTTGTCCGCTACGTTGTCCAAAAGGCATGCGCTGTAGTACAGTTTCCGCGGACTTAATGGATATCGGTGGAAACAGTTAACAAGGAGGCGGAATGAAATTGACTCGAACAGTTAAGGTATTGGCGATTTTCGTCGCAGTGGCATTGGCGACGACGCTGGCCGTTACAGGTCAACAAGGCGGACCGGGACGCGGCGGCCCCGGAGGCGGAGCGGGCGGTCCTGGAGGCGGAGCGGGTGCTCCCGGCGGCGGAGGTCAGGGACGGGGCGGTGGTCGAGGAGCTCTGACGGTAACAAGCACCGGCTGGCCGGATGGCGACGTGATTCCTGCAAAATTTGTGAATGCCGGCGACAAGAAATCACCGCCGTTTGATCTGAAATGGATGATGGGAACCACCGACGCCATGCCCCCGGCAACGCTCCAGAGCTATGCGATCATTTTCCACGACATCGAAAATGCGCCACGCGGCGGAGAACCCGACACACTCCACTGGATGGCATGGGACTTTCCGGGAACCTTGAAGTCCATACCCGAAGGATTGCCAATGGGTGACCTTCCGGATGGAACCAAGCAGGCTATGAGCGGTATCGGAAGGGGAGTCTATTTTGGACCCGGCGCCGGCCCCGGACCTTATCACCACTACGTGTTCGAATTTTACGCGCTGGATACCAAGCTCAACTTGCCCAACACGTCCACCCGTGCCCAGGTATTGGCGGCCATGGAAGGACATGTGATCGGCAAGGCCGCTTACGTCGGCCGTTACCACCAGTAAGCTATCGATTCGGGATCGCGCGAGGGTCTCTGAAGGCTGTTAATGGATGCGATTCCCCGATGTAGGGGCGGTCTATGACCGCCCACAATTCTAAGGGTTGCATTCCTCGTAAGTGCGCGGTCTATGAAGGTGTGAAGAAATAATCAATACTCAATATTCAATTCTCAATTATTTCTTAAAGATGCCGCGCGATAGCGCATCCACAATTGAGAATTGAGAATTGAATATTGAGTATTGATTGTTTCTTCACACCTTCATAGACCCCGCCTACAGTTGCTCATCATGCGTTATTCATTCCTGATCGAGACCTACGAAACCGAAATCCTCAAGGTCGTCAGTGCGTGGAGCATGTTTCTCGACGAGGACCTTGAGGTGCGTCCGAATCCTTCCGACCGCCGCGGGAGAAGTCTCCAGGAACACATGGTGCATCAATGCATGAGCGAAGACGGCTGGTTCAAGAACATGCTTGGAATAGAAGTTGGAGCTCCGCCGTTGCCGAAGCCGGAAACGCGAATGGAATTTATCCGGCGATACATCGAGGATGCCGGCAAAAGACTTCAGGCGTTGCGGCAGAAGGACGAATCGTGGTGGGAGGAAGAAGTCGGATTTTTTAAGATCCGGCGCAGCCGCACGTGGATCATGGTCCGCCGAATTGCCCATACCTCGCATCACCGCGGTCAGCAATTGGCCTTGCTGCGCATGCTCAATCGAGAGGTGTACAGCAATTATGGCCCGACCGCCGATACTGGCGGGCTTCCGCAGCATCAGGCTCCCGTAATTTATGCTTATTCGAATCTCGCGGAGTTATTGAATGGATTGCCGAAAGCGGAACTTCCGCCGCCGCAGTCAGTTCCTGTGACCGAGCGGCCCTGAAAAGTCCTTAATGAATTAGTTTCACTTCGACGCCGACAGACGAATCCGCTTCGATGTGCACCGGAGTGGCGCGGTCTTCATAGAATTTCAGGAACTCCGAGTCGAGCCATGCTCCCTCGTCCGCATGCGCCCAGGCGAAGATCTTGTAGTCTCCCGGAGGAATTCCCACGACCGAAAACCGGCCCGTCGAACTCACCGCAACAGGAACAAAAAGATCCCAGCGATTTCGGTTGGATGTGCCGGGAACCAGCATCATTCGTGCGGGAACTGCGGTTTCCTGATCGCTTTCCATCACCCGCCCGTAGATAGAGCCGGAGCTGCTTGAAATGACGATGCGAAGGGATTCATTGTTTTTGCCGACATGAACACCGCCGCTGAGAACGTCGGCATTTCCGGCCTGAGCGCTCTTCATGTATGCCGCACGCAAATCCATGGGCACTTTGGCGTCCTTTGCCAGTTTCGGATTTATGGTCAGAACCAGATAGTAATTTCCCGCAACCACACCGTTAAATACAAACTCGCCGCTGGACGACGGGATGGCAATCATTTTTGGTCTCGCGAACTTCACCCCATCGGAAGTTCTGTCGATTGGGAATCGGGTATCCGGAACGATTACAACCGCAAACTGGGAATAGTCTGGCGGCGAGGGCTGAATCCAATCTTCGAACTTCAATGTACCGGAGATTTGGACACCAGGAGCCAGAGTCACGGACGCACTTGCGATGTCGGAATCGCCGACATCGATCAACTCCTGCCCCGACATCTGAGTTTTGTTATCGCTGGTAAACGCGTGAAGCGTGTACTTTCCGGGAAAGACTGAACGAAAATCAAACTGGCCATCGCGGGAAACCAGGCTGCGTGTCAGGCTCGATTCCTGACCTGCATTCTGTGGCACCAGAAGCACATTGATTCCGGCAGAAATGCGCGTGTCGGAATTTTCGATGCCGGGCTGGACGAGAATCGTTCCTTTGACCCGTCTGGTATGCACCCTCGTCGCGGTGATGTTGATATTCCGAGCTTTTCCGCCATTGAGCAAATTGACCGGGCTGGCAGACGCCGGGTCCATTGCCGAAGGATAGTAAACTGTCGGATAACCTTCCGGCTCTCCCAATTTCCTCGCCGGTAACTTGTCCCAGCGGGCCGGACTCCTGAAAAGATCCCGAAATTCCGCCACGGAGTTTGCCGGGTTGACGCGAACGTAATATTGACCGGCGACCAGGCTGCCATAAAAGTACTCGCCATTGGGTGCCGTTTGAACCGGCAATCCGGTTTGCTGAAGAATGCGCACTCCGTCTTCGGAATAGGTCACACGAAGGATGAATACGTCGGCGCCACTCAACGCTTTGCCCGAGGCGTCCACGACTTTGCCCTGAATCGAACTGATGGGTACCAGCAGGATTCGTACATTGGTCATCTGCTGGCCGGAAGTCAGTGCGATCGGCGTCCAGGGATCATACTCACTGCGTTGTCCGAATGCGCCGGACTGGTGATCGACGTCGGTTGCCACTAGTTGATAGCCGGAACCCGGCTTGAGGTCGGCGAATTCGAAAGACCCATCCTTGCGGCTCGTATCGGAATATCGTTCAACTTTTCCCTTTACGGGCACCGTGAGTTCGACGATGGCGCCTGCAACCGGTTCATTGCTTGCGGCGTCAATGACGAAGCCGCGGATGCCGGCCGGGGCATCCGTCTGCGGTGAAGGAATCAGGGTGAACAAGGCCCAAATAATCAAACCGGCAGATCGCATCCTGGAATCTCCACTGGACATTCTACATCTTTAGAGACGCGTGCTAGAATGCAGATCATCCATGCGAATTGCGCGAATTGCCCGGTTGCTGTTTGCCTTTGCCATTGTCTGCAGCGTGTCCCTGGGTGCTGCCCAGAACGATAACTTCAATATCGACGTCGATGTCAAAAACGTTTCCGTCAGTGTGAATGTTTTCGATACCTCCGGCCGGCCGGTTACGAAACTGACAAAAAATGATTTTTCAATCTACGAAGACGGGGTCCTGCAGAAAATACAAACCTTTGAAAGCGTGGACATCCCGTACAACATTCTGATTGTGTTGGATTGCAGCGGCAGTACCGAAGCCGACTGGCGATTGATGGGAAGCGCCATCGACCAACTCGCTGCCGCTCTTCGGCCTCACGATAAAGTTTCCGTAGTGCAGTTCGGCAGGACCATGGAAACGCTGTTGGATTGGCAGTCGCCGACGGGAAAGTCGTTGCGTGTGGGGATGAGCCCGAGTTCTTCAGCCTGCTCGAGTACGGACTTTTATGGCGCATTGTCCGCCTCAATTGGAAAATTCAAGGGAACTACCGGCCGCAAAGGAGTGGTGATGCTGACCGACGGCGTGCAAACGCCGTTTCCAATGGAAAAGATTACCGTCGAAGGCCGGACTCTTTTGAGATACGCCAATGCCTCCAGCGACAAAGACTTCCAAAAGGCTCTTCGGGATGTGGCAAAGAGCGAAGTCGTATTCTATTTTGCCGCGGTCAACAGCGACATGAATCCTGACCCCATCAATACCCGGGCCCGCTACGGAATAGGCCAGGTCTACAACCCGGAATTCATCTACAACATGCAACAGGCCCGCTCACGCATGATGGATGTGGCCGATGCTACAGGTGGCCGTGTGGAGTATCCCCGGAAGCCGGAAGATATCGGTCCGCTCTATGCAGAAATTGTCCGGGACCTGGGGACTCAATACGGCCTGTGGTACAAACCCAATGAGCCGGCGAAGGATCCCACGATTCGCAGGAAGATTGAAGTTAAGGTGAAAGATCCAAGCCTGCGCGTCGAGCAGTCTCGACCGGACTACGATCCCGCGGACCGGAAGTAGCATTCTTACCGCGCTTCCATCACGATTTCCGGCGACCCTGGACCATTTTCCAGACCCTGGTAACGGACCCATGCATGCGGATTTGCAGCGCTGAACCAGAAAAATGTTTTGGGATAGAACGGCCTGGCGACGTTCAACAGTCCGAGGTGGGGCACCATCTCAATTTTGTAGCAATCGATTGAACCCGTTGCGGTCTTGACGCGTTCCTTTCCGCGAGGTTCAATTGTCACATCGTAGAGTTTGGGTTCGTTCGAGAGAAAATGCGCCTGGATCGCTTCGGATTTCTCGAACGGAAAGTTCTCGAGAATTCCCGCGATACCTTCGATAGTCAGGGTGTTCGCCGCCGCAGCAAAGGTCGACGTTTCGGTCGAGCCCTTTTCGTTCTGGCGTTCGAATTTCGCCTTTCCCGAAAGCGGGTCAAAGTTTTTCTTTTCGACGGCGAGGATCCGGCCCTGCATATCCCGGATCGTCCTTTGAAATTGCAACGGAAAGTAATCCTTGTCCGCGAGCCAGATGGACTCGAGGCTCCACTGCACGTCCTGGGAGAACGGCGAATATCGTCCCGAGCCGGTTTCGGTAAACCGTACGGCCCTCTTTCCCCCGGATATCCATGGCTCCATCGTCCAGCTGGCTGTCCATCGCGGCTTGCCGTCGGTTGTGGACGCTGCGACCTTGCCATGATCTTTGGGGATGACCGGCGGCGCCGGAATCTGCGCCGCCAGCAGAAGTGAGACCCACAGGGCCGTCGTATGGATCATTGCTCCTGGACGATATTGAACACTTCGCGATAACCGGATTCGGTAACCGCGACGATCTTCCCGTACGCCGCCTGCCATTCCGGATTGGCCATCATTGTTTTTGAACCGGTCTCCAGTTCAGAAAGCGAATCGAACGTATGCTCAAAGACGACCGTATAGAAATCGCCAACAAGATCCGTCAACAGTCGCGTGGATTTTGCACTGAACCCCAGTTTCTTGCTCAACGCCATGATGTCTTTCCACGCGGCAATGGCGTCTTTGGCATGTCCGAACTTCAGCTTGAACACGTTTCTCACGAGAATCATATGAGTTTGTCCTTTCAGTTTGTGTCGTTGTTGGTGCGTTGTTTGATGGTTTCGATAAGCAGCTTGAAGTGAGCAACCTGAACAATTCCGTCCCTTGGCGAACTCATGATGTCGTCAAAGACGGAAGTGAGTTCCAGGATTTCAAATCCCTTTTCACCCAGATCCTTATAACCGCGAATGTAACCGTCGGGAAATCCCAGCAGGTGGCCGAACTCGTGAGCGAGCGTACGTACGGAAATGTCTCCAGGGCCGAATGCCACGTAGCGTTTGACGAGGGCATTCGTCATTTCAGCACCGGTCGTCAGCACCACGCCATCGGATGGGAAGCGCGCGGCGTGGACTTTGACGTCGATATGATCGCCGTGCTTCGGCGCGGGTTGTCCATCGAAGAGAGCTTGTGGCGTAACTTTTCGGATATCCAGCTCGATCCCATACGAGGTATTCGCATCCTTTGCCTGCCAGACACTTTCAATGGACGCTTTCGCCTGCAGGAGAAAGGCATCGCTTTCAATATCGGTGTACACCGGAACGCGGAGGGTGACGCGATGGTTGTCTTCATCGTTTTTCACCTGGATAAATGATGGAGTGAGCGGCTGTCCGAGAACCTGCCGGATGGAATTGGCCGTGTCGGCGTCGGCGGACTGAAGCAGCCTATAGATTCGAGTCATCTCGTCGTAACGCGAGCGATCTCCGGCAATGGAACGCTGCCACAGCCGGTTGTATTCCACGTACTGGTCGACAATGCGCTGGTCTTCAACCAACGTCTTGTACGTAGTGATCAGCGAGAGCACAAGCCCCGACTTCGTAACCCCAGTCGCTTTGAGCGACTGCTGATATTCATCCATTGCGCGGTCGAGCTTGATCTCCTCGCCGTCGATGTAGCCCTCGGTGATTGGCCAGCTATATGAAAAGGAAATGACCGGTTTGTGCTCGGCCGGTGCGTTTTCCACAATTCGGGGAAGCATCTGGTAGCCAAACACGATGGGTTGTGGCGGCGCTCCCTCTAATTCCGGCAGAAGAACCGGCAGGTCCCTGGCGATCATGGTTTGAAGAGTCTTGTGAAAGCCGTCCAGCCGTTCGCGGTAGGCGCGAAACTTCTGCTCCACGCGATCGCCTTCGCGAACATAAGCGGGCATCTGACCTGTCGAAGGCGGAAGTGTTCCTGGATTGACCTGGCCGGCAGCGAATGCGGCGATTAAGGCAACCCAGCGGAAGAATGGCATGAAGAGATTTTACTCCTCATCGGGGCGGGGCAGGAAAATGTGAGTGGGTTGGAAGTGAATGAACATGAAATGCCGCGAAGCGGCTACCGAATAGAGCCACGGAGTGGCGACATTCCCTTAGCCACCGGCGTAAGCCGGTGGGAACGATCCCAAAAACCATTCCAGCCGCAGAGCGGCGACAGATAAAGAAACCCTTGATCTGTCGTGCCTACGGCACTTTGCTGATTTCCTGGTATCGAGACCACCGGCTCACGCCGGTGGCTAAGGGAACTGCCGCCGCTAACACGGCCAGGAAATCGAATTTAAATTCCTAATGATCCACCGCAAGCCCGGCGGCGTCCTGAATACGGCGGGCCAGGCCGTCGTGCTGTTCCCGCATGAACTTCGGCATCCGATCGCCGAAAGTCATCATGAAATCGTCTTGTCCGGCGACCGCCTCGACCCACTCTGCAGCGTCGACTGTAAGAAGGGAAGCCATCACCTTATCGGAAACTTTCAGATCCGAGCGGTCGATGGCATCCAGGGTTGGCAGGAATCCCACGGGCGTGTCAATGGCCTTGCCCTTACCCTCGCAGCGCTGGATGATCCACTTCAGTACACGAAGGTTGTCTCCGAATCCCGGCCAGACAAACTTTCCATTTTCATCGGTGCGAAACCAGTTGACCCGGAATATCCGTGGCGGCGACGTGAGTTTCTTCCCGACTTCGATCCAGTTGGCGAAGTAGTCCGCCATGTTGTACCCGCAAAACGGGAGCATCGCCATGGGGTCGCGCCGCAGCACGCCGACCTTTCCGGTAGCCGCAGCTGTGGTCTCGGACGACAACGTGGCCCCCAGGAATGTGCCGTGTTCCCAATCGCGCGCTTCAAACACAAGAGGGACCCGCCGCTGGCGTCGTGCGCCAAACAGCATGGCATCGACGGGCACCCCGTTGGGATTGGCGAACTCTGGTGAAAGGCAGGCGCATTCGGTCGCGGGTGTGGTAAAGCGGCTGTTGGGATGAGCGGCTTTTTCGGTGGATGCCGGCGTCCATGGCCGTCCCTGCCAGTCCAGGGCCTTTGCCGGAGGCGGATCGTCGTGTCCCTCCCACCACGGCGTTCCATCGGGTCTCAGTGCGACATTGGTGTAAATCGTGTTTTTCTGAATCATGTCGAACGCATTGGGATTCGTCGCATGACTCGTTCCCGGAACGACACCGAAGAATCCAGATTCCGGGTTCACGGCCCACAATCGGCCGTCCGCTCCCGGGCGCAGCCAGGCAATGTCATCGCCCACGGTCCACGTTTTCCACCCAGGCATGGAAGGCGGCGGCACCAGCATGGCCAGGTTGGTCTTACCGCAAGCCGATGGAAATGCAGCA
>JBGPBY010000214.1:0-11651 GCA_041481485.1 Terriglobia bacterium | reverse complement strand
GAGGGATTTCTTGATCGACCGCCTCTACAGCCACTCAATTCGCATTCCTTCACAACTTCACAGCCGCCCCTACGTTGAAGTTCTTCCGAAATTTGTCTCCCAACCCGCGTTATGCTACACCGGAATTTTCGCCGTCTTTATCGGCGATAGCCTGGAGTTGAATTGATGCGATTGAAGACAGTATTGTGGTCGGTCCCGTTAATCCTGTTGTTGTTGCTCTGTATCGGAATCACGTTCACCATCGGCTGGCGGCCGATTATTGGGCCGCGCGCCCGCCCGGTAACGGATCGTAAATTTGATTCCACGCCGACCCGTTTGGAGCGCGGAAGCTATCTGGTGAATAGCCTGTACGGCTGCATTCAATGCCATTCCGAGCCGGACCACAACCTTCCCGGATGGCCAGCCGTGGTTGGCCGTGAGGGTGCGGGCCGCCTGTTCGACAAGGATCCGGATTTGGGTACAGTCTATGCCCCCAATATCACTCCGGATCCGGAAACGGGAATCGGGAAGTGGACTGACGATGAAGTTGCGCGTGCCGTTCGTGAGGGAATCGATAAAGATGGCCGTGCTCTCTTCCCCATCATGCCCTATCCGAACTTCCGGCAAATGTCCGACGAGGATCTGGCCTCCGCGGTGGTCTATATTCGCTCACTGAAGCCAGTAAAGAATGCTGTTCCCCGATCGGAAATCAATTTTCCGATCAGCCGTCTGATTTTGGGTGTGCCCGAGCCCGTCACCGAACCGGTTCGTGATCGTCAATTCGCAACCCCGAAAGACCGAGGGGAATACCTGGCTCGGCTGGCGAGTTGTGCGGATTGTCATACGCCTGTAGATCGCAACGGCCAACCAATCGCGGGTATGGAATTCGCAGGCGGATTGGCAATCTCCGAACCCGGAGGAAAGCCGGTGACCTCGCTCAACATTACACCGGACGTTTCAAGCGGGATTCCGTACTACGATGAAAACACGTTTATCACGACCCTCCGAAGCGGCCGCATCGGCGCACGCCAATTGAATCCGGTCATGCCGTGGGGCGTGTATCGCAATCTGACCGACGACGACTTGAAATCGATCTACGCATTCATCCATACCTTGAAGCCGGTTGTACATCATGTCGACAACGTGGCGCCGCCGACAATGTGTCCCATTTGCGGAGGAACGCACGGTCTGGGTGAGACCAACAAGAAGAAGTGAACGAAGCTTTGTTACAAGGGGCACGAAGTCAGAACATGCTACGAGGCGTCTACTTGTCCACAGGACGCATTACCTTGTAGGAAACCGGCTGAGTTCGCAGCCTGTTTCCTCCATACCGAGTTTCTCCTACAAATGAAGCCGCGCCAGTTTTGGCGTCGGCAGGCACGACGACCGCCAAAGTCAGCTCAAACTTCTCATTGGCGTCGACCCGGCCGACTTCCGTGGTTTTGCCGCTTTGAATAAACAGTATTCGAATGCCTTTTGCCGGGAGGGTCGGCGGACAGTTGCCGTTCTCGCAAACATCATGACAACCGTCCATGAAGCCTTTCCCGCTGATCGTTACTTTTGCGCCGGCTTGTCCGCTCGAAGCGTCAGCTGCGATCCTTGGGCCGAAGCACTGAGCGAAAGCGAAAATTACGCCAACGGCAAGATATGCGGATGAGAAAATGGCTAGTTTTGGCAACAGAGATTTCATACCGACTTCATCTTCCTGAGAATAGACAGCATCCGGAAATCCGGCTAAATCATTTGGGCAATTCGATTTCGTTATCGTGCAGCAAATTGGCGAGATTTGGCAATTCGAATCGCAGTGCAGGAGATTGAGGTTGGCTGGCTGAAGACTGAAATAGATCAGGACTTGGCCAGATTCAGTTTGAAAGTCTCGATGAAAGCTCGTGCCTGCGGGGAAAGTTCGCGCGAACGGAGTTGAACAATTCCGTAAACTCGTTTCGGGAAATAGCGGCCGACGGGGATCACTTCGAGTCGATCGCGGCCGGTCAGGCAAACGTTCATCACGATCGATATTCCCATGCCAAGTTCGACATACCGTTTGATCACTTCCCACCCACCCATCTCGAGCCGCACTTCGTATGGCAGGTGATGCTGGAGAAATACCAGTTCCACTTGGCGCCAAGTACTCAGATGCCGCGGAGGCAGAATCAGTGGATACCGGCTGATGTCACGCAACGATACCTTGCTCAGTCGAGAAAGCGGATGCCGCAATGGAGTGATCAAAACAGGATCGAATGCGACCACAGGCTCGAACGCAATGTCCGCAGGCGTATCGAGTATCGGGCCCACGCAGAAATCCACCTGGCGTTCGCGTAACTGCTGCAGGCCCTGCTGTCCGGTGACGTTATGGAGAGTCAGTCCGATACCGGAGTGCTCCCCCGCAAACTGCTGCACGGTTCGCGGAAGGACATACTGAATCGTCGACTCTCCCGCTGCAATCGCCAATTTCCCCTTCTCGACGTTCTTTCGCCGCGCTTCGAAGTCTTCCTCGAGTGCAGTGAGTCCTTCGACCAGGGGGCGCGCGAGTTCATACAGCAGTTCGCCCTCGAACGTCAGTGCGATCTTCGGGCCGCGCCTCTCAAATAATGTCGTCCGCAAATCGCGCTCCAGCGACTGAACCTGCAGTGACACCGTTGGCTGCGTCAGGCTGAGCCGCCCGGCAGCTTTGGAAACACTGCGTGTTTCCACGACGGCGCAGAAGCCTTTCAATTGTTGAAGGCGGTTTTGTTTGTATCGAAACGGCCGCATTGGAAAGTATTGAATCTTCCTATGATAAGGATTGAAACAATTAAGTGTGTCAATGATAGGTGAGACGCTATAAATCTGAAAGGAGGAACGACACGATGTCCAGACAATCATCCGCATTCCTTTCAGAGCTGCCGTCAGCTCCCGCTTACAATCCGATCGACGAAGCAATCCGCAAGACTGCAGACCCCGAGACCGCCCACGCATTGCAGTGTTTCGCCAATATGCCCGCGTCGACTGGCGTTTTCGCGAACCCGGTGCGATATCAGCATGCGGTGACATGTGATGGCACGACACTGGATCTCAGCATCCGGTCATTCGGTCTTCGCGGATGTCTTCTCGAGGACGACATTGTCGCGGGATCAGCCGATACATTGCGCGTGATTTTCGTTGGGCTGTTTGGACGTGTCGAGAATCCGGACGAAAGGAGAACATTCTCACGACTTCTTTCCAGCGAATTCCACCGCGCTCTCAGACGGCGATTGCCCGAGCTTGCAAAGTTTGTAAAGAAGTTTCCAGATGCGGGAGCAGATGTCTCCACGCAGTACATGTCTGCTGTTCGGAAAGCTACAGAGCAAACCGGCGGAGTAAATCTGTCGCGGACTCCGGCCGCGGTATTGCGAGACCTCATCCGGACCCATTTGGAGAATTGTGTGGCCGCTGCCGGTTCGTCTTACATGCGTTTTGTCTCGCGGAGCCGCACGCATTCGAGTCCCGGTATGTTGCTGCGTGAGACTGAACGCTTTCTGGAGTCGATCGCGGAGAAGAACCCGTTTCACATCATTTTCAGTTTGTTGTTACACCGAAAGGTTCATCCGGCCGAAGCACGGATTCTTCAAACTTTTGGGACGATACAAATTCATCACGGTTCCGCCGGCTCCAACATGGTGGCGCGTTATCTGGCGAGTCTGCACACGAAAAGTGTGTCAGACCTGTTCACGGCGGCCCAGATGACGCTGGATTGCGCCCGGCATTTCGGCGCTATCACCGGCATGACGGAATTGGTTGCCGAACTCGAGCACGCATCGCCTTCGCGCCGCGACGAACTCATCCGTCAACGGGCCGTGCAGGGAAACCTGCCGGCATTCGGACATCCGGAAATTGCAGCGGCCGGCCGGACGAACCGGCTCGAATTGGATCCGCGGCCGGCCATTTATCTTGCCCCGCTGTTTGACGCCATCGATTCCGGCAGCATGTACGTGCCGGAACATCGGATGAAACGGGTGGAGATTGTCCAACGGATTTATCAACTGGCTTTTGTCGAAGGGATCGAAAAGCCGGGACGTGCCGGAGTGCTGCGCGTCACTCCAAACACGGACTTTGGCGCCTGGATAGTTCAGGAAGTTCTCGGTATTGAAGAAAGCGACCGGACTCTGCTGTCCTATGTCTTCCGCGGATTCGGCTGGATGATGGATGTGCGCGAACAATTGCAGCAGCCCATCATCCGGCCGGTCATCCCGCCGGATCCCGCCATCGTCCCGCCGCCAGCTTCGAGCGGCGAGCTCCCGAATATCGTGGACGCCGTCCATCTGCGCCTTTCCAACAACGGTGCGTTCGTTGCAGCCGCAACACCGAACTGAGGCGCGGTACTTCAGGACAAGTTGTCCCGCTTTTCCCCGGCATTTTTTCTAACGGGGACTGAATCTGAACAGGTTCGCGAAGGCGCCTCTCTTGCTCAGTAAACGATGCAAGAGAGAGGCGGATGATTTCACTATTACTCGACCGAAAGGGTCCGTTGGGAACACACGTTTCTGGTAATCGAAGTTGCGGACACCAGCCTTCTGCATGATCTCAACCGCAAGCTTCCACTTTACGTAAAATCCGGAGTCCCGGAAGTGTGGATTGAAGACGTACAAGGCGGAGTCATCCTTGCCTTTCGTGATCCCACGTCCGGCGGGTATTCCACATCGCTCGTGCTCGGCCGGGGAGACTCCATTGCAATTGCCGCATTTCCGGACATCCTCTTTAAAGTCGAAGACCTGATCGGCCCGGCTTCTTGAATTTTCCTCAGTTATGGAATGAGATGCTGAACCGGCGTGGATGAACCTATCGGTGGAAGTGCTCGAATGTGCCTTTGATGGCCGGCCATGAAAATGGTTCAAAGCGAAAGACGACTTCATGTTCGCCAGGCTTCACATGAACGCCGCGGAAAAGATAATTCGTTTGAAGCAATTCACGCTCCAGGCCATCGACATAAACACGCCAATACGGATAGTAGAGATCGTTGAGAATCACGATAGCATCCACATCTGTTTTCACCGCGATCGTGACGCGATTGTTGGCGTAATCCAGAATGGTTGCGCTCGCGTTATTTCGGCCTGCCGGAAGATTCGCCATTCGAATGGCACCACTTCCATTTTCAAGAGTCTTTGGAACATGGGCTAAAACTGCGGTGGATCGAAAATCGACGGCCGCCATTTTCCCGGTATTGATGGCCTGTTCGATGTCGGGCTCAATAAAAATGGAAGTCACAGCCGACACTCTTGGAAACAGTTTGGAGTTTTTCCAGATGTGCACCGTGTTCTGTTTGAACGCCAGATCGAACTGATCTGTTCGCGCGCCGGGATCTATTTCGGATAGATTGCGATCCGAGACGATGTACTTCACTCCGAGCATGCCGAACAGCGGAGAATCATAGGATGGCATCAATGGTGTGAACGGACGCAGCACGCCCACGTTATCCTGTGCGCCGGCCACCCGATCGTACAAACGGTAACGCAACGGGTTGTATCCCTGGGTGGATTGAATCCCCAAAAGCATTGGCGCATTTCCCCACAGCGTGCCGGCTCCGGTGATTTCCGTGCGATAGTTTCCATTGTCTTCACGGGAAAGTTCCTCGTGAAGAAAATGCGCAGCGGGATCTTTCTCCGCAGCATCATCCATAAGAAGTGGGAACCCATATGAGACGGCGTTGAGAGCGGATCCCACGCTATGCACTCCCATATCGACGGCAAGCAGAAAGACCACGGCAGCCGACAGCATCCAGCGCGTTCGGCTTGAAGGTGCATTCCGGATTGCGCGCAGGAGCCATAAGCTGACCGCGACGAACAATAGCGCAAGCGTCAGTTCACGCGTCAGAAAGTGCAATTTCTTCTGTTGATATGCATACACGAATTCCCAGGTGAAGAACCCCAGCAGCGGAATTCCCGTTGCCATCAGGACCGCTGGGCGGACCTTGCCGCTCCTCCCTGAAATGATCGCGTCAAGCAGGAATCCGGAGACTACCGCCAGCGCCATGTTCAAGACGAACGTGGCATCGCTTGGTCTGCGATAGAGATCCACTCCGGGGAGGACGTGATACGCGATCCAGTAAAATGGAGTGAATCTGCCGACGGCGTAGAGGACTGCTGCAATTCCGGTAAAAAGAAAAAAGCGGATTTGACGATCCAGTAAAAGCCCATTGGCCATGCCGTAACGAACAAGTAACACGGCTGGGAGTGTTCCTGCGAACAAGTACGTCTCCGCAACGTCCGAAAATCCCCAGTACGTTTCGAACCGGGCATTGCCAAAAAAATTTCTGATGAACAGGGACATCATGGTCAGCGGATGAATCGACGACGAGGCTGCCGCCAAATAAGGGATCTGAATGCGGTTGCTCCAGGGCAGAAACTGCAGCGTCAGATATAGCGGTATGGCGAGAGTCGCAATTCCCGCAGCCGCCGCGACAGTGAAAATGCGCCGTCGTTCTGCGATGTACTGACGAAACGATCCGGACGCTGCTGCCAGGAAAAACGCATAGCCCAGCAATACCAGACTGAAAAGGTATGCCACCTGATTCTGGTGCGCTGCCATCGTGCCCGCCAATACACCAAAAGCGGCTGCCGAAATCCAACGCTTCGATTGCATCGCATGGTCGAGGGCCAGGAGCGCAAATGGAAAATAGGCATAGGCCAGGATCATCGGAACATGTTCCATCCGGCCGGATGCAGGGCCTCCATACATATAAACTACGGCTGCGAAAAGTCCCGCTAAAGCCGACCGGCCCAGCCGGATTGAAACAAGCAGCATGCCGATTCCCGCCAGAAGGACATGTACCAGTTCAATTCCATCGAACCAATGGATGGATGGATTGGGTACGGCGCTCATCAGAATCACAGCGAGAGGCGAAAAGAGCATCGCCTGTGGATCCGAGATTATGGGGTAGCCCCCATAAACAAAAGGGTTCCATCCCGGGAACTCGCCATGGCGAATGGATTGAGCAATAAAGCGCAGAACGGGATAAAACTCATCTTTGCTGTCCCAGGGAACAGACTGGCCGTCGAAGAACCACGGCCTGGAAAGAACGAGCCACGCCGCGACTAACGCCCCAACTGCCAGAACGGATTCGAATTTGTTTAAGAATGCAGTCTTACTGTGTGAGGCTATCGATCGGCTTTCCTGCAATGAGCGTCTTGCCTTTCAATCCCGGAAAGTCCGGGCCATATCGGTAGGCCCTGAAAATCGCACGCGCCATGTTGCCGCCGCCGCGCGCACCTCCACGCGCCGCTGGCGCAGGGCCGCGGGCGGCAGCCGCAGCCGGCGCGGCCGGCGCCGTGCTGAACGCTGGAAAGTTGTATTGCCATACGACCTGTTTCTGCGGAGTGACTTCGAAAACGATTCCATTTGCGCCCGAGCAGATCAGTGTATTTCCATTGGGCAGACGTTGCGCTCCGGAGATGTAGTTCGAATAAAAATCGGTATGGTTCGGAGCGGAGTAGCTCCATTGTGCCTGGTCCGGGCCGTATTTCGAGCCCGTGCCTGGTTGTAGCGTGTAATGTCCGTTCGCATCCACCGGTAATACCACTTCGTCCACAGTCGAATATTTGTCGCCTGGCCGCGTGTCGCCATTGTTGAATAGCAAAAGATGGCCGGCGCCAGGAAGGCCTTTGGCGATCCATTGCACATTGTGCTGGCCGTAGGATCGCTGGTCGTCTGCGGTTCCCCGGCGGTATGCGCGTGGATTTCCCCAGCGATACAGAAAATCGCCGCCCTTGCCGCCTTTGCCACCGGTGCTGCCCGCGGCCTCGCGCGCTGTGGTGGTATGGTCGATGATGTAGACCTCGCTAAAACTGCGAAGGCTCAGCATCAGTTGATCCAAATCGGGGTTGTAGGCCACTGCGTTGGCATGCGCCCAATCCGCTCCGCCGCCACGCTGTCCTGCCGTGACAGTGAAATTGAGATCCATGCGTTCCGGGTGTGCGGCCACGTCGCCGTAATTGGCTTTCTGTGCATCGAGATCCTGGATCAGGTGATCCCACAAATGCCATTCCCATACGACTTCGCCTGTGGTCTTGCCGGTGGGTTTGATTTCAATCAGCGCATCGGGCTGCAAATCCCCGGTTTGCACGCTCGAGGGCATTCGTCCGGCGGCTATCGACTCTGCTGGTGTCTTCTTCTCTTTAACAACCAGAAGGACATTCCCATTGGGCAGCCGCACGAAATCGTGATGCGGAATCATGGTCGCAGTGACGTATGTGAAATCCCAGACCAGATCGCCGTTCCAGTCGAATTCCCGAATATGTCCATTGCCCCCGGCAACGTTTCCTCCGAAAGGGGAATTCGGATAAGCGCCGGCATACAGCAGGTGGCCGTTTTCGAGCAGATAGCCGTAGGCTCCGGGAGTCGAGCCGGTTTCCCAGGAATGAACGACGCGTCCTTCCATATCGACGAGAAATGTCTTTGTGGATTGCTGTGGAGACACCAGGGTATAGCCCTGGTAGGCTCCCGGCGCATTTCGAATCAGGCCAAGGCCATCGGTTGCCGGACCTGCAGCCGGCTGGTTCGCAGCAGGGTTCTGGGCGGACATCGCGCCAACGACCGGAATCAGAACTGCGATAAGACTCGCCGCAAAGAACCTGAAGTACCGAAGCCTTGTGATATTCATATGTTTCTCCCGAGAGCGGAATTCATGGAACTCCGTATCGTAACCGATACATGGCTGTCAATGAAGTTTTGGAGAAATGCACACCTTTTCACACTGAATAAACTCGAAGTGAGCGACTGCAGGGGCGGTCTATGACCGCCCACAATTTTGAGGAATGCAATCCCGCAGAATGTGGGCGGAAAGTTTTTGATGGCTGCGCCCGCGGGCTTGCATTCGCTCCGCTCATGGACCGCCCCTACAGTGGGGAATCGCATTATACTTTCCTCCATATGCCAACAAATACGCGATTCCTAAGGGTGGCCGGTGCAGCAGCCATTGCACTGTTTGCCTGGTCTACCCCGTTTGCCTGCTCAAAGCAATGCGATGTCCGCCGCAGAGAGCGCAATCTCCGAAGAAATCGGCGGACTTCGAGACCTGCCCGACGATGTGCGGGCACGCACGACCCGGGAGCTTGCATTGAAGATCCGGAAGCTGCCGGTGACTCCCAACAAAGTCTCGGTTGCGCTCAGTCTCGCCAATCTGTCCACTGAAGGTGATTTTGGCCGCGACACGTTACAGGAAGTAACGACGACGCTGGCCTCCGCCGTTCGCGAACGTCCAGTTGCTGCAGGCAAAGACGGAGCGCCTGCTGGTCCGTATGTGGCATTGGCGCAGCTGGCGCGCTACGAACATATGCAGGTGTCCCTGAACGATCCGCAGTTAGCCGCGGCAGACACGCTGCTCGTGGCGGCCGATGCGAGCCGGGAGAAGGCGGATTTCACTCTTGCGGATCTTGACGGAAAGCAATGGAATCTCAAGAGTCTGCGCGGCAAGGTAGTGCTCGTGAACTTCTGGGCGACCTGGTGCCCGCCCTGCCGCAAGGAAATGCCGGATCTTCAGGCCCTGTACAATCGATTCAAGGATCAGGGATTTGTGATTCTCGCGATTTCCGATGAAGAAGCATCCGTCGTAAAGCCCTTTCTTGCCGAGCGCAAAGTTAACTTTCCGGTGATGCTCGATCCTGGCGATACGGTCAACAAGCTATTCAAGGTAGCGGGCATTCCCAAGAGCTTTGTCTACGGTCGCGACGGCAAGCTCGTCACGCAATCGATCGACATGCGGACTCAGCGGCAGTTTCTCGAAATGCTTGCCCAGGCGGGATTAAAATAAACCTAATTCGGATACAGCGAAGCATTCATGTAGTATGGATACGCGAGATTGCTGATGCGAAATGCTGTACGACGCGTCTGGAGTGCCTTTTGCGCACTATTCATCGTTCCAGCCTTCAGAATTACGACGACGTAACGGGGAGTTCCTTCGATTAGATTTCCCGGGGCCGCCACTGGCCGATTGGAGCATATGAACAAACCATTTGCTGTTCTCGAGGAGTGGGTTCGGGAGGGCCGGGTCCGTCTGTCGCCAATCAACGCGGGCGAGGCGGTGTCCGAAGCTCTGGCCGAAGTGTTGCCTTCTAATCTTCCGGACGATCAGCTTTTTGACTATGCGATGAAAGACGTGAAGTCTCTTGGCTGGAGTTCCGTTCCGCTTCATGCGCGCGCGCCCATGAATATCGAAGGTCAGGACGAAGAACAGGATGCGCTGCGGGCGCTCGCAGAATTTGTCCGCAAGGGAAACATCGAGATTGAACACACTGCCGAATACATCGAAGGCACGGTCCATCCCCATGGAAGGATTTACCTGGACGATTTGAGATCTGGCCGATTTTCAGTGCAGGCCGACATGGATCTGCATGGACTCGACCTCAATGATGCGCGGATTGTGGTGGAGGATTTTGTCCTGCAATCCATTCGCGAGGGATATGCGTGCATCCGAATCGTTCACGGCCGCGGGCGTCACTCGTACAAGCATCACTCGGTGCTGAAAGAGAACATCCAAAAATGGCTGTGCACGCGGCGGATGAGCCGCCATGTGGTCGCCTATACGTCCGCGCGCCGCTGTGATGGAGGCGGCGGGGCCGTGTATGTTCTGTTGAGGGGATAGCGCGAAGTCCGCCACACTTGATCCGGAAACCATGAAAGCGATAGCCTTGCGGCGCGAATCCTTGGAAACAAGCCGTAACGCAGAACGGAGATCGGAAAAATGGGACCACTGGGAGTACCGGAAATCTTCATCATCATGGGAATTCTCGCCACCTTCGGGCTGATCCCGCTTGCGGCGGGAATCTGGGCCATCGTCACACTGCAACGAATCCGCTCGGGACAGGAAACCATCCGCCTCAGGCTGGAATTACTGGAGCGCACGGTTCAGCGAAGTTCGGGACAGTAAACAGGGGTGTGTGCCGCGTCAGTACAGAACCTGCCTGAAGCTCTGTAGTCGCTGAATGCTCAAGTTCCGGATGGACGGTTCCGCTTCCCAATCCATTACGAAGGCGCCGAATTTATTTCGCTGGACTGTTCTGCTTTGACCCGTAGCTCCGCATGTACAATAGCGGGGCTTATGCGGAAGAAGTACATCGTATGGCTGGGCTATCTCTTCGGAGCGATCTGTCTTTACTTTGCGTTTCGGGGGATCTCCTTCCGCGATCTGGGGCAGACACTGGTTCATGCCAAACCCGTCTGGATCGCACTCGCTCTTCTGATTTACTCCGTCGGCTATGTGATGCGCACCCTTCGCTGGTCTCTCCTGCTCAAGCCCGTTCGCAACATTCATTCGCGCCAGCTTTTCTGGCCGATGATGATCGGATTCTTCGCGAATAATGTGCTGCCCCTGCGAATGGGAGAAGTGGTCCGCGCCCATATCTGCGGGAAAAAGTTTGAGATTTCGAGAACATCCAGCCTTGGCTCCATTTTTCTGGAGCGCATCTGCGACACGCTGGCGTTCCTGACGACTTTCCTCATTTCGTCACTTTTCCTTCCGTTTCCGCCATATATGGAAACCGGTGCCTGGCTTCTGGGCGGTGGATGTGTTGCCGCTGGCAGAAAACGCGGGCAAAGATATGGGCATCTGGAGCACCGCGAGCACGTTCCCTACGCTGCTCGCGCCGCTGGTTGGGGCCATCATCCTGGATCTCAGTGGCCAGGCGCACCAGACCACTCTCGGCTATCAACTTGTCTTTCTG
>JBGPBY010000213.1:0-11651 GCA_041481485.1 Terriglobia bacterium | reverse complement strand
AACTCTCAACGAGGGGAAATGTTTAATGTTCACTGTTCAATGTTCAATTGTCATTTGGGGGAGGCATGGGGGCCCGTCCCGGAATTTCCCCAGCACTATTCTCGACTCCAAAGTATCAGTGCAAAATATTGGACAAATCGCCTGTCCCACAGGATACTTGCGGCAACATCAGCTTCATTTGGAGACCTGAATCGTAAATCGATTGAGCCAGGAGTTCGTCATGAGAAAAGCGAAACTTTTTTTGCTGATAGCGATCGCCATCGCTGGACTTTGCATTGTCGCGTTTTCGCAGGATCGTGGAACGCTGACATTCAGCAAAGATGTTGCTCCGATCTTTCAGGAAAAGTGTCAGTCGTGCCACAGGCCCGATTCGATTGCGCCGATGTCGCTGCTGACCTACGATCAGACCAGACCATGGGCAAAGGCAATCCGCGAACGCGTGATCACGCGCAACATGCCGCCGTGGCACATCGACAAAACGGTGGGTATCCAGCATTTCACCAATGATCGATCTCTTACCGACGAGCAGATCCAGACAATCGTGAAATGGGTGGACGGCGGCGCACTGCCGGGCGATCCCAAAGACATGCCGCCAGCAAAAACCTGGCCCGACGATGCAAAATGGAACTTTGCCGCGCAGTTTGGCGGTCCGCCGGATCTGATAGTGCGTTCCCCACTCTACACAGTTCCTGCTACGGCAATGGATGCCTGGTACAAACCCTCCGTCGATACCGGTCTGACCGAACGGCGCTGGGTGCGCGCCATCGAAATCCGCCCGGCGACTGTGAAAGGCCGCAAGGTGACACACCATGCCCTGGCGCGTTTGGTACAGCAGGAGCCGGGTGTGGCGGCCAATCCGCTGGATGATGGAAGCGCTGCGGCCGGTGTGGCTGGCGGTCTCTTCATGGAATGGGCGGTCGGAAAGCAGGGCGAGATCATGCGTCCCAATTCCGGAAAGCTGATGTTGCCTGGATCGAAGATTACTTTCGAAGTGCACTACCACGCGGTTGGAGAAGCGATTACCGATCAGGTGGAATTGGGAATTTATTTCTATCCCAAAGGACAGGAGCCCACGTACCGCCAGACGCTCGGACTGTTTAACGCCATCGCCGGCAGCAGCCGCAACATCGATATCCCGCCGAACTCCACATTCACCAGCCAGAGCATCACGCCGATGCGGCAGGCAGGCCGCGTCGAAAACTTTCAGCCTCACATGCATCTGAGAGGCAAGGCCATGATGCTCGAAGCCATTCTTCCAGACGGCACGACGAAACTGCTGAGCAAAGTGGATCGCTTCGAGTTCAGCTGGATGACGAACTACATTTATGCAGACGACTCTGCACCGCTGCTGCCCCGCGGAACACAACTGCGAGTGACGGCCTGGTACGACAACACAAAGGACAACAGGAACAATCCTGATGCGGATCAATGGGTGGGCTTCGGAGACCGCACGGTCGACGAAATGGGGCATGCCTGGATCAATATTACTTACATGAGCGATCAGGAATATGAGTCGGAGCTCGCAAAACGGAACCAGGCCGCAGTCCTTGCTCGTTAGCCGCACGGCGTTTGCCGCAATCGCCCTGGCGGCGATGTGCTCCATTGCCGCGGCAGCCATGCAAACGCGCGGAACCGCGTCAGCCGGTACGGCGGCGAACGAGTCCGGGCAAAGTGTGACGGGAGCATTCGAAGGCTGGTATCCGAATCCCGACGGCACGTTCAGCCTGTTGATGGGATATTTCAATCGAAATTCTGGTCAGACCCTGGAAATTCCAGCCGGTCCGAATAACCGAATTGAACCTGGCGGCCCCGACCAGGGCCAGCCCACCACGTTCGCACCGCGCCGGCAATGGGGTGTGTTCCGCGTTGTCGTGCCAAAGGATTTTGGGACAAAGAAACTCACCTGGACCATCGTTGCCAACGGGCAAACCACAACCATTCCCATGAGTCTGAATCCCCTCTGGGTGGTTGAACCGTTCAAAGATGCCGGCAATGGAAATACGCCGCCCGTCGTGAAATTCGATCCCAGGGGCCCATCGTTCACCGGCCCGCCTCACGGCATTGCGCAAACCCTGACGGCAAAATTAACGGAGCCGCTGCAGCTCATCATGTGGGTCAGCGATGACAAACCCCTGCGCGGTGGCCGTGGCGGAGTGGGGGGGCCAGTCGCGTGGAGTAAGTTCCGTGGCCCAGGTTCGGTGACTTTCGACACAGCACAGATGTCACCAGACGCCGATGGGAAATCGATCGCGGCCGCAAAATTCGGAGCGCCCGGTGAATACGTACTTCGCGCTCAAGCCAATGATGCATCCGGTGACGGCGGCGGTGGCTTTCAGTGCTGCTGGACCAACGCGCATGTAAAGGTGACGGTCAGTCCGTAGGGGCACGGACAAATTCCAGAAGAACCAAAGAAGGAGACATCATGAGTCAAAAAGCGATTCGCATCGCCGCGGCCTTCGTCCTGCTTGTTCCGACGGCCTGGTTCTTTCAAAACAAAATGTCCGGCCAGTCGATTTCCGTGCCGAGTACGCAAAATGGAGAGTGGCCCATGTACACCGCCGACCTGCGCGGCAGCAAGTACTCTCCAGTTGCTCAGATTGATGCATCGAACTTCAACAAGCTCCAGGTGGCATGGACATTCAAGACCGATGGCTTGAGTCCAACTCCGGAAGCCAAGCTCGAAGGCACGCCCATCATGGTGAAAGGTGTGCTTTATGCCACTGGCGGGACTCGCCGCGCAGTCGTCGCTCTCGATGCAAAGACCGGTGAACAGAAATGGGTTTACAGCATGGATGAAGGGGCGCGGGCCGCGGCTTCACCACGCAAGTTATCGGGACGCGGTGTTTCGTACTGGACTGACGGAAGAGGCGACGAGCGCATTCTCTACGTCACCATCGGCTATCGCCTGGTTTCGCTGAATGCCAAGACTGGTCAACCAATCCCATCGTTCGGGAAGAATGGCGTAGTCGATTTGAAGGAAGGCGTTGTCTACGGCAAAGACAAACAGATCGATCTCGAACGCGGAGAAATCGGTCTTCACTCGACGCCAACGATCGTCAATGACACGGTGATTGTCGGATCGTCGATGGAAGAGGGCCTGTCGTTCAACTATCACACAAGCACGAATACGAAAGGACTGGTTCGTGCGTTCGATGTGCGCACGGGAAAGCAGATCTGGAGATTCAATACGATTCCCTATCCCGGCGAATTCGGGAATAACACCTGGGAGAACGGCTCCTGGGAATGGACCGGTAACGCGGGTGTATGGACACAGATCACTGCCGATCCGGAAGCGGGCCTTGTCTATCTTCCGGTTGAAACTCCAACCCTGGATGAATACGGCGGCAACAGGCCCGGCGACAATCTCTTTGCCGAGAGCCTCGTCGCCGTGGATTTAAAGACCGGTGTGAGGAAGTGGCATTTCCAGCTGGTCCATCATCCGCTATGGGATCACGATATCTCATCCGCACCGCTGCTGATCGATGCAACTATCGATGGCCGGCCGCGCAAGCTTGTCGCGCAGCCGACGAAACAAAGTTATCTGTACGTGTTCGATCGCATTACGGGCGAGCCGATCTGGCCAATCCCGGAGCGGCCTGTTCCACAGACCAACGTGCCAGGCGAAAAGACGTCGCCGACACAACCGATCCCCACCAAACCTGCACCGTACTCACGTGCATTTCTTTCGGCCGATGATGTGATCGATTTCACGCCGGCGCTGCGCGCTCAGGCTCTGGACAACCTCAAACGCTACCTGTGGCTGCCCACGCCATTTGTCGCGCCACAGCTTCCCAGCGAACAGATACTCGGAGCAATCAACATCGGCAATCTCGTTGGCGGCATCAACTGGCCAGGTGCTTCATTCGATCCGGAAACGGCGACCTTCTACGGGCAGGCTTACAATTCCGCAGTCACGACCTCCAGCATCAGCGAAACGTATCTGCAGACGGTGAATCCGGAGAACCAGAAACAGGGAGGCCGCGGTCCCATCTGGGATCCTGAAGCGGCAGGCAGCACCAGTGCACGCGGAGGACGAGGCGGCGCGACCGCTGCAGCTGTTGCCGCGATTGCTGCGGCAAGAGGACGCGGAACTACTCCGGCTGCTGCTTCCACTGCAGCACCCGCCGCCCCGGCTGCAACAACAACCGCAGCTGCACGGGGCGGCCGAGGCGGCGGCCTGACGACGGGTCTCGAGGGATTGCCCATTGTCAAACCGCCTTATGGTGTCCTCACGGCGATTGACCTGAACACGGGCAACACCTTGTTCCAGGTACCGCACGGCGACACGCCCGACGCAGTGCGCGCCACATTGCAGCGCCTGGGTGTGAACTATCCTCAAAAAACCGGACAGCCCGGAAGCGTCGGACTCATGGTTACCAAAACTTTGGTTGTGGTTGGCGATCCTCAGGTCACCACGCCTCCGGATCGCGCCCGCGGTGCAATGCTGCGAGCCTATGACAAAAAAACCGGCAAAGAGGTCGGCGCTGTGCTGATGCCGTCACAACAAGTGGGTTCGCCGATGACATACATGGCCGACGGCAGGCAGTTCATTATCGTCGCCGTGCAGGGCACAGGGAATGCGGGTGGGCAGTACATTGCCTATGCGCTTCCGCAGAACGCACGTTAGTTTAAAGGGAGTCTCCAATGCGGCATTCACCTCGATGGGGCCTGCGTTTTGCAAGCTTCGCTGTCTTTGCGATCCTGCTGACGGACAGCCGTTCCTTTACTCAAAGCAATGTCACGCCAGTCAACTCCGCGCCCAATCCATACCAGATGATCGAAGGCTGGGCCAAACTTCCCGAGGGCAGAAAATGGGGATCGACCAGCGCCGTTGATATTGATCTCGATGGAAAATCCATCTGGGTTGCCGAACGATGCGGCGCCAATTCCTGTGTCGGCTCGAATCTCGACACCGTGTTGAAGTTCGATGAATCCGGCAAACTGGTGAAGAGTTTTGGCGCGGGACTGATGGCGTTTCCACATGGAATCCATGTGGATCGCGAGGGAAACATATGGCTGACCGATGGCCAGGACAACCTTCCGCGCGCTGCCCGCGGAGCTGCTGCGGCACCGACGCCGACTCCTCCCGCAAAGGTGATCGGGCACCAGGTTTTCAAATTCAGTCCGGATGGAAAAATTCTAATGACTCTCGGAAAACCCGGGGGCAATCAGCCGGGGGCGCCTGCCGATCCGGCATCGTTCTATCAGCCGAACGACGTGCTCGTGGCGCCAAACGGCGACATCTTTGTATGCGAAGGGCACGGCGGAGCAAATTCCCGCCTGATCAAGTTCAACAAGGATGGAAAGTTCATCAAGGAGATTGGCAAAAAAGGCACGGGCCATGGAGAATTCGATCAACCCCATGCACTGGTCATGGATTCCCGGGGACGTCTGTTGGTGGGAGACCGCGGCAATAACCGAATTCAGATTCTGGACCAGGACGGGAACTTTCTCGAGGAGTGGTTTCAGTTCAGCCGTCCCAGCGGTCTCGCGCTTGATAAACAGGAGAATCTTTACGTCGCGGATTCAGAGTCCGGATCCGTGTCGCGGACGCGCACGGACTGGAAACGCGGCATCCGCATCGGACGCCTTGCCGATGGTATAGTCACGGCATTTATCCCGGACCCGGCCCCAAATCCCGCCAGCACAAGTTCCGCGGAAGGCGTGGCCGTGGACGCAGCAGGAAATATTTTCGGCGCAGAGGTGGGGCAAATGGCGCTGAAGAAGTACGTAAAGAAATAGGGTCCCCCTGTAGGCGCGGTCTATGACCGCGCACATTGCGCAGGATTGCAACCCTTACAATTGTGCGCGGTCATAGACCGCGCCTACAGGGGGACATCAGGAGGAGTGAGATGAACCGTAGGATTGTTGGCACCGCCGGGATTTACATGTTCATCGCCATCGTAAGTTTAGCGCAAACGCAGGCGCCGCGGTTCGATGTGGATCCGTTGTGGCCGCAGCCATTTCCGGTGGAGAAACATTGGGCCCTCGGATCCGTCACCGGCATTGCGATCGACAACAAGGATCATATCTGGGTGACGCATCGCGGAGTGGATTCGCTGCAGACCAACGAAAAAGGTCCAACACTAACGCCATCGGCTGCCGAATGCTGCTTTTCAGCGCCACAGGTTCTCGAGTTCGATACCTCGGGTAAGCTTCTCTCCAGCTGGGGTGGGCCGGGCGATGGTTTTCAATGGCCGCAGAATCCCTCCGGCATTGCGGTCGACACTAAAGGGAACGTCTGGATAGCTGCTGCCGGTCCACCCGCGGCCGCTCCGCGCGGGCGCGGCGCGGCCGCAGTCGCAGGCGAAAATGGTAATCCAACCGTGACTCCGGCTGTGGCGCCAGCTGCCGCAGCGCTTGCTGCACGCGGCGCACGTGGGGCCGCGGCAAATGCTCCGGGCGATGCCCATATCCTCAAGTTCAGTTCGACCGGCGCCTTCCGTCTTCAGATCGGCATGCCTGGCCAGAGCGAAGGGCCAAACAGCAAAACAACGTTGAGCCGTCCTTCCTCGCTTGCCATTGATGAAGCAGCGAATGAAGTCTACGTCGCGGACACCGGTAACCGCCGCATCGTTGTTTTCGACGCAAATACGGGTGCCTATAAGCGCCACTGGTTCGGCACTGGCGACAAGACAGAGAGCGCCGCTCCGGCGGCGTACGATCCGGCAGCTCCTCCCGTGCGTTCATTCCGAGATGTGTCGTGTGTGAAGATCGCCCCCGCAGGTCCTGGTGTCAGCCTGGTCTATGTATGCGACCGCGGGAGCAATCGGATTCAGGTGTTCCAGAAAGACGGCACATTTGTGAAGGAAGCGATCGTCGCGAAGGACACGCGCGCTGAAGGCTCGGTGTGGGATCTCACCTTCTCGAATGACGCACAGGCGCGCTACATCTATGTGGCCGACGGACTCAATAAGACGATCTGGGTTCTGCAGCGCGACACGCTGACTCCGCTTTCGCGATTCGGTGACGGCGGAAGATATCCCGGACAGTTCTATGGCGTCGACAGCGTCGCCATCGATTCAAAGGGAAACGTTTACACCGGTGAGGGCCTCGAAGGCAAACGCATCCAGAAGTGGATAAGCAAGGGTCTGGGCGCACCGCGGCCGCTGAATTAGAAGGAGAATCGTATGAACCGTCGAAGAAATGTGATGACCGGCGCGATATTTCTGGCGGCGCTTGCCGTACTTGGGATCGGCCAAAGCGTTTTCCAGAAAGCGGCCGCTCAAGGTCGGGGCGGCCAGATGGTGGAAGCGCCACGCTTCGAAGTCGACCCGCTTTTCCCGAAGCCGCTGCCCAATCACTGGTATCAGGGACAAACGATCGGTCTTGGCGTCGATGCGCAGGATCACATCTGGATTGTCCACCGCGCAGACACGCTCTCCGCAAGTGAGGCGGCGCTCGACAACAAGACCGGCATGTGCTGCGCCGCGGCTCCTCCGGTTCTCGAGTTCGATCAACAAGGCAACCTGCTGCGCCACTGGGGCGGCAGTGATGGCCCCGGCTATCAGTGGCCGGCGTCGAACCACGGCATTACGGTAGACAAGAAGGGCAACGTCTGGATTGGCGGCAATGGCACGGGCATGGACGGTCATGTCATCAAGTTCACGAAGGATGGAAAGTTCCTGATGCAGATCGGTATCAAACGCCAGGGACTCACGGCAGACAGCAATTCGTGGGAACGGTTTTACGAAGTCGCCAAACTTTTCGACGATCCCAAATCCAACGAACTGTATGTCGCCGACGGTTACGGTAACCGCCGCGTGGCAGTGATCGACGGCGACTCGGGCAAGATCCTGCGCTTCTGGGGCGGCTATGGCAACAAACCCGACGATGCCCGACTTCCGGCGTATGATCCTGCGGGGCCGCTGTCGCAGCAGTTCCGTGGACCGGTCCACTGCGCTGTCATCTCAAACGATCGAATCGTCTACGTTTGCGACCGGCAGAACGATCGTGTTCAATCCTTCACACCCGACGGTAAATTCATTCAGGAGATACGTGTGTCTCCTCAGACACGCGGAGACGGCGCCGCGTGGGATATCGCATTCTCGAAAGATGCCCAACAGAAGTACATTTATCTTGCCGACGGCCACGATGAGAAAGTCTGGATCATCGAGCGGAAGTCGATGGAAATTCTGACAAGCTTCGGTTCCGGAGGCAAGCAGCCGGGCCAGTTCTACGCCATACACAGCATTGAAACCGATTCCAAAGGGAACATCTATACGACCGAAACCTACGACGGACGGCGCCTGCAGCGGTTTTTATTCAAGGGCATGATGACGATCCAGAAGGGTACGGATCAGGGCACACCCTGGCCGAAAGCCTCTTTATAGGATTCCTTTGGTAGTTCCCGTTCAGCGTTTCAAGGACGCGGTTCTCCCGCGTGACAACGGTGCGCTTGTTTGTGTGCTCGCAGGCCTGCTCCTTGCCGCGGTTTTCATGTTCCTCGCGCCGAAAACCCTTGCCCATGACATACCCGCGGACGCGACGGTGCGCCTGTTCGCCAAACCCGAAGGCGATCGGTTACGACTGCTCATTCGCATGCAGATGGTGTCGATCCACGAAATCGACTGGCCGGTAATCAAGCAAGACGGCACGCTCGACCTCGCTCGCATCGACCCGTATCTGCGGGAGGCGGGCAACAAATGGCTGGGCAATCAGATCGACGTCTATGAAGACGGCTCTAAAATTGGGACACACTCGCTTGCCGCCGTGCGGCTGTCGCTAGACGGAGATGCATCGTTCGGAACCTACGACGACGCACTCTCGCAAATTACAGGTCCTCCGCTTGCAACTGAAACGAAGCTCCTGCCCACGCAGGGTGTGCTGGATGCGTTGTTCGAGTATCCCATCCAGTCCGATCGATCACGGTTTTCACTTCATCCGCAGTTCGATCGGTTTGGTTTGCGCGTGATCACCATTCTGAGTTTTCTTCCGCCCGGCGGCGCGATTCGCGCATTCGAATACGAAGGCGGAGATCCAGGTGTCGTGGTGCTGGATCCGCAATGGCATCAGGCGGCGTGGACATTCGTGAAGATGGGTTTCCGTCACATCCTCGACGGCCCCGACCATCTGCTGTTTCTGTTCTGCCTTGTGATTCCTTTCCGGCGAATTCGTGGACTGATACCCATCGTCACGGCATTCACAGTGGCGCACTCCGTCACGCTCATCGCATCCGCATACGGTATGGCGCCGGGCGAGTTATGGTTCCCGCCGCTGATCGAGACGCTGATCGCGGTGTCGATTGTCTACATGGCGCTGGAAAACATCGTCGTGTTACAGCCGCAGCGGCGCTGGATCATCACTTTTGTCTTCGGCCTTATACACGGCTTCGGTTTTTCATTTGTGCTGCGCCAGAAGCTGCAGTTCGCCGGGTCACACCTGTTGACCTCGCTGCTGTCGTTCAATGTTGGTGTCGAACTCGGGCAGATTTTCATTCTTGCCCTGGTGACGCCCGCCCTCGTGATCCTTTTCCGTTTCGTCGCGGAGCGCATTGGGACGATCATTCTTTCAGCGCTTGCGGCTCACACGGCATGGCATTGGATGACGGACCGGTACACGCAACTGGCGAAGTTCCCATTCGAATGGCCTGTGGTGGACGCCGCGTTTATCGCACTGATGCTGCGCTGGGCGCTGATCGCTGTCGCGCTGGCCGGGGCCCTTTGGCTGATCGGTCTCCTGCGCAAGAGCCGCAGACGGGTGCGACAGGTCGGACTGTAGACGCGGTCTATGACCGCGCACAAAGCATCATTGAGATTTCCTGTTCCCACTGTAGGGGCGGTCTATGACCGCCCACATTCTGTGGGATTGCGGACCTCAAAATTGTGGGCGGTCATAGACCGCCCCTACAGTGAGAAATCACATTCATTCATAATCAGTGTCCACCGGGAGTATCCCTAATGATTGTCGAGAACCAGAATCAGATCACGGACGCCGTGCTCGGCGAAGTCCAGCGGATCGCCGATCCGCGAATGCGGGAGATTGTCACCGCAGCAGTTCGTCATCTGCACGCCTTTGCGCGTGAAGTGAAGCTGACAGAGGATGAGTTCCGTCAGGCGTGCTCCTTCATCGCCAGGCTTGGACAACACACCAATGACACCCACAATGAAGTGGTTCTTCTGTGCGGTTCTCTGGGCCTTTCCACTCTCGTCTGCCTGCTGAACAATGGCAACAAAGGGCAGACGCATACTACGGCGAACTTGCTGGGTCCGTTCTTCCGATTGAACTCTCCCTCCACGAAAAACGGAGACTCGATTGTGCGTTCATCGACTCCAGGTGCCCCATTGTTTGTCAATGCCTGGGTCAACGATTCGAATGGCAGGCCGGTAGCGGACGCGGAAGTGGATGTCTGGCAGTCATCTCCGGAAGGCTACTACGAAAATCAGGATCCCATTCAGGCCGACATGAACCTGCGCGGAAAATTCCGCACCGAACCGGACGGTCATTTCTATTTTCGAACGGTGATGCCCGCGGGCTATCCCATTCCTGTGAATGGCCCCGTGGGCGACCTGATTCGATTGCAGGGCCGCCACAATCTTCGTCCCGCTCATCTGCATTTCCTGATTTACAAGACGGGGTTCAAAACACACATCTCTCAGATTTACGTCAACAACGACGTGAATCTGGAAACCGACGTTCAGTTCGGTGTGACCCGCGATGTTGTTGGAAACTACTTACGACACGAGAACGAACCGGCACCCGCCGCAGATGTTACAGGCCCGTGGTATTCGCTCGACTTCACATTTACGGTTGAGCCTGGCGAGTCGAAGCTGCCTCGAGCTCCGATCAGCGGAAAGGTCGAGGGCTCACGCATTAAAATGGAGATTCTCGAGCGCGCCTGAGCCACTTTGTCGCCAAATCTCGCCAAATTGTCTCCGAAATTACATATCGTTTTGTCTGTTCTGCCGGATCGGCAATTTGCCGCAGTTCCTGCTCTCACAAGTACCTGAAAATATGAGCAGGATTTCGAGGAAGCGTAATTGCAGTAAATTACTAAAGGAGGTGGACTATGACACTTGGAAAACTAACTCCTATTTTTTCGGAATTGGCATCCACCCGCGATCGGTTGAATCGGCTCTTTGGACAAGAGGATGTTTGGGAAAGCGGAAATGCGATTATGAGGGCGGACTGGCTGCCTGCAGTCGATGTTGCCGAAACGGATAACGAATTCACCATCCGGGCCGAACTTCCCGGAATCGAACCAAAGGACGTATCGGTCACTGTCGATAACAACGTTCTGACGCTCAAGGGAGAGCGCCGCGCCGACAAGGAAATCAAGAAGGAGAACTACTACCGCATGGAACGCGCATATGGCGCGTTCTCCAGATCGTTCACATTGCCGAGCTTCGTGGATACCGGCAATGTCCGCGCAGAGTTTAAGAACGGTCTTCTGGTGTTAACGCTCCCGAAGAAGTCCGCTGGGAAAGCGAAAACCGTCGAGATCCACGCAGCATAAAAAGTTCGGCGTGCGGGGTGCCTCCATCGCTTGCCGGAATTTCCGCAGTTCCGGCGAACCCCGTACGCAAAGTCCGGCGGCCGGCCGCTACGGTCGCCGGATTCCGTCTCTCCTGTAGGCCCGGACATAGAAGCTGTGAAGGAATTGGGGACAGAGAGCAATTTCCTTCATAAGCCGTTGCATATCAATTGAGTTT
>JBGPBY010000212.1:0-11666 GCA_041481485.1 Terriglobia bacterium | reverse complement strand
AGTCTGGACGAGCGTATCGACCGTTGCAGCAGGCAACCGGTGAGAAGTGCGGGCTAGCCTCCCGAAAGCGCGCCGACGATAAAGACCTCGCTGGATGCCGTGATTGGCGTATTGAGGTCGCGCACGTTCTCTTCTCCCAGGAAGATTTTCATATGCGGACGAATCTGATGTTGCTCGTCGATCACGCGGAAGGCGAGTCCGGGAAATTTGCGATGGAGGGCGGCCATGACTTCCCCTAGCGTGCCGGCCTCGACCTCGACGAGTTTTACGCCGTTGGTGTAGGAAAACAACATTGACGGAATGCGGACGCGGACCGTGGCCATTAGTCCAGCCGCGCCGAGTTCACGGACATGACCTTCGGCAGCCCCGTCGCCAGGCTTTGCCAGGAGTCGCCTTCATCGCGGCTTCCCCACACTTCGCCGGACGTCGTGCCAAAGACCAGTTCGAGTGACGCGCCTCCATTGTGCGCCATGGCCTGACGCAATACCGTGTGCCAAGCGCGTGCGGGCAATCCACGATCGAGCCGCTGCCAGGATTCGCCGGCGTCGCGGCTGCGGAACACCGCGGGTTTGCCTTCGACGCTGGTGCGCGGCCATACCGTGCCGCCGTCCATGGGCACCACCCAAATGGTATCTGGATTTTTCGGGTGACACGTCATGGGAAATCCGATATCGCCAACTTCTTTCGGCATGTTGTTGCCGATGCGTTTCCAGCGCTGCTCCTTGGCGCCATCGTTCCAGTCGAGGCGATAAATGCCGCAATGATTCTGGTGATACCAACGACGGGGATTTGCGGGATGAATCACGGCGTCGTGCGGATCGTGGCCGAATTCATATTCGGTGCCGTCTTCTTTGGGTGGAGCAAAGTCCATCGCGACACCAGCGTTGATGGCGCGCCACGTCGCGCCTTGATCGTCGGACAGGAACAGACCGCCGCCGGAAAGTCCCACGAGTACCCGTTTGGGATTGACCGGGTCCACTTGCACGGAGTGACACTTCGTGCCGTCGGGAGTACCGGGTACAAAGTTGTAGCACCACTTGGAGAGAGCCGGAGCGTCATTAAAGCCTTCGACGCCGCGCCAGGTGATTCCGTCGTCGTCGCTGCGAAAAAGTCCGATGGGACTGGTGCCCGCGTACCAGACTCCGGGCTGAGTGGCATGGCCGGGCGTGAGAAAGAAGACATGGTCGACGGTGAGGCCTTTGCGGCGGCCGTCATCGGAGTCGAAGGCGGAGTTCGCATACTCTTCCGCGGTGCGGAATTTGGGAGGCTCCGCGGATTCGGTCCACGTGCGGCCGCTGTCCTGGGAGCGATAGATGGTGGGACCGAGGTGTCCGGTGCGGACGGCGGCGAGGAGAGTGCCGGTGCCTCGAACGTCCTGCACGACGTGGTGGACCTGATGACCAAAGAACCAGGGTTCGGAGAGTTGCGGACGGCCGTTGAATTTCATGGTCCAGGCGCCCTTCCGGGTTCCGATAATCCATGCCTTCGCTCCAGCTGGAGCAATAGGTTGCGTCATTGTGATCCTCCTTTTATATATCGCGGGTGTAGTGCGCGATTGACAGTATGTCGAATGGAGGATGGGGAAATCGACAGGAAGGGAGAAAAAATCGAGTGGCACGCTTTCGAGCTATCTGGAGATTGGGAAGCGACTGTAGGGGCGGTCTATGACCGCCCACATTCTCGAACTGAGGAATCGCACGCGGTCTATAAAGGTGTGAATAAATCGCAGGTGAAGGGGAAAGTCCCCTCCTCAGCTGAGGAGGGGTGGATGCGCGATCAAAAAAATGGAGCGAAGCCACCGAAATTCGCGCAGACGGGGTGGTGTTGATCAAGTTCAAGCCAATTCGCTTGACCAACACCACCCCGGCCGCTCCATCAATGTGGCTGCGCACATTTTCTTCATGTCGCGGCCACCCCTCCTCAGCAGAGGAGGGGACGTTCCTCTTCACCTGCGATTTATTCACACCTTCATAGACCGCGCAGAACGATTAGTGGATGCTTTGGAGGTCGATCGACCGCTCATCGCGGATTTCCATATTCCCCAGAGTTTCGATAGGATCTGAAACCATGACTCGCTGCATTTCGATCTGCCTTGGAGCAGTGGGGGCCATTGCTCTGGCGGCGACCTTCGCCGGTCAATCCCAGCCGCGCGAAGGTGTGCCGGCATTTCGTACGGATCCCCCCTGGCCCAGGATCCCCAATAACTGGATCTTCGGCGAAGTTTCATCAATTGCCGTTGACCCACAGGATCATGTCTGGATTTTGCATCGGCCGGCAACAGTTCCGGAGGCACAGCGAACGAATGCAGCTCCACCTGTTCTCGAGTTTGATTCGGCCGGAAAATTCATTCAAAGCTGGGGCGGTCCCGGGTCCGGTTATGAGTGGCCGGAGCGTGAACACGGAATCTACGTAGATCCGAAAAACAATGTATGGATCGGTGGTAACAACGGATACGGCACACCATTGCCTCCAGGTGATTCCGACGACATGCTTTTGAAGTTCACCAGCAGTGGAAAGTTTCTGCTTCAGGTCGGACACCGCAACGCGAGCAAGGGAAATGCCGATATAGAGAATCTGCATCAGCCTGCCGATGCGTTTCTCTACGGCAGTGAAATATTCGTCGCCGATGGTTATGGCAATCATCGCGTGATCGTCTTCGACGCAGAGACCGGAGCCTTCAAACGAATGTGGGGCGCGTTTGGAAATAGCCCCGACGAAACAACGGGACCGAAGCAATTCGCCCTCGTTCATGCGATCAAGATCTCCAGGGATGGATTCGTTTATGTTGCCGATCGCGCAAATCAGCGGATTCAGGTTTTCACGAGCGATGGGAAATTCGTTCGTGAAACGACGATCGGATCAAACGGCCAGACCACTGCAGGTCTGGCCTTATCGCCGGATAACGAGCAGCAGTTTCTATATGTCGCGAATCTGGCGGATTCGCAGATTGTCATTCTCAATCGCAGGACGCTCGAAGCCGTGGGCACATTCGGTGGCCCCGGTTCCCGGCCCGGCGAGTTTCAAACCCTTCACCATTTGGCTGTCGATTCGAAAGGAAACATCTATACCGCCGAGATCGGACGCGGCCGCCGTGCTCAGAAACTGGAAGCAGTGGCTCAGGAGAAGAAGCAATGACGATCATCGTTTCAATTGCGGGTCTTCCTTTAAGGACTGGTCGGGGAACAGACCGGCTTCCTACGTCCGGCGAACGGTCCAGGCCGTTCTCGAGGTCCTGATGTCCACCCGGCCAGTCAAGCGAATGATACGTTCGAAGCCGACAATCGAGGGTGCGGGAGTGCATCTTCACCGCGCATTCGGTTTCGGCAATACAAGTGACTTTGATCCGTTTCTCCTGCTGGACGATTTCAGAAACGATCAGCCTGCAAATTATCTGGCCGGATTCCCGTGGCACCCCCACCGTGGCATCGAAACCATCACCTACGTCCTTGCGGGCACTGTCGCACATGGGGACAGCATCGGAAATAGCGGTGTCATTTCTGCCGGCGATATTCAATGGATGACGGCCGGCAGCGGGATTATTCATCAGGAGATGCCGCAGGGCGATACTGCGGGCCGCATGTATGGTTTTCAGCTTTGGGCGAATCTTCCCGCCTCGCTCAAGATGACGGCTCCGCGGTATCAGGGAGTCCTGGCGGCCGATGTCCCTTTAGTCAGGGATGAAGATGGAATGGAAGTCCGCATTGTTTGCGGTCGATTTCAGAATACTGCCGGGCCGGTGGAAGGTGTTGCGGCAAACCCGACATATCTGGATGTGTCGATCCCGGCAGGAGGGACCAGGAGTTTTCCAGTCGATGTCGCTCACAACGCGTTCGCCTACGTCTTTTCCGGAAATGGGAAATTCGGAAATCCATCCGCCCGTCCGTCGCAGGTTGAAGCAGAAAACCGCTGTCTTGTTCTGTTTGATGGCGGTGATAAAGTCACCGTACAGGCGGGAACCCCGGGCGTCCGATTCCTGCTCGTTGCCGGGAAACCTCTGCACGAACCGGTGGCGTGGAATGGACCCATTGTGATGAATACACAGTTGGAGCTTCAGCAGGCATTCAGGGAACTTGAGGAAGGAACTTTCCTCAAACACCAGGCGCATCATCCTGGTTGATCGACGACACATTCAGAACTCGTCAATTCGCAACCGGCGCGAGCGCAACGACGCTGTATGCTACCGCGGTCTGCGCCCCCGGATTCCGGTATCCATGTTTTTGATCACCTCGGAACACCAGGACATCTCCGGGACTCAAGTCCCATGACTCCCCAGCCACACTCAGCTGAACCGCGCCGGACTCGCAGGTCAGATATTCTCGCGTCCCTGGCGTATGAGGAATTCCGGCCATGTATGCCCCGCCGGGAAATTCCATTCGATCGATCTCAAAGCCCGCGATCACGTCCGGCAAAAGTTTGCGCAATTTGACCTTGCCTCGCGCGGAGACGGGCAACGTCCCGGCCTTATAAAGCTTGACCATTGCCCGGGGCGGCCCGATCAGCTCTTCTAAAGGGACTTGCAGAGCATTTGCGGCCTTGATCAGAACAGAAAGAGTCGGGTTGGACCCGCCGGATTCAAGATTGGCCCACGTCGGGCGCGGAATCTTTGAAACGCGAGCCATTTGATCCTGTGTCATGCCACGTGTTTCACGCAGCTGCCGTATGTTTGCCGCAAGATTGGATCCCGTCGAATTGGCCATACTCCCACGATAGCCTTTTGCCAATATATTGGCAATTCTGCTGACGACACCACACAGCCGCCCTATGGTCAGCCGCAGGAGGAAGCAAAAATGGAAATCCGAAATGCATCGGTTTTGATCACAGGTGGAAGTCGAGGTCTTGGCTTCGCGCTTGGCAAAGCCATGGCACGAGAAGGTGCGCGGGTGGTTCTGGTCGCACGCGGAGCGGAAGAACTGAACACGGCGGTCGACGAAATCCGGAACGAAGGAGGAGAAGCCTACGGAATCGCGGCGGATATCGGTGACAAAAACTCTATTTATCCGATCGCGGGCGAAGCGGCCGCGCTGGCGGGTCCTGTCGATATTCTCATCCAGAACGCCAGCACGCTTGGGCCGTTGCCGCTTCGGCTGCTTCTCGACACGGATTGTGAGGACCTGCAGCGGGTATGGGATGTGAATCTTGCCGGTCCGTTCCGGCTCGCCAAAGTGATCGTCGGATCCATGGCGCTCCGGGGACGAGGGCTCATGATCAGCATTACGTCGGACGCTGCCATCGAAGCGTATGCAGGCTGGGGCGCCTACAGCGTAACCAAAGCGGCACTCGATCATCTGACGCGAATCTTCGCCGCCGAACTTCGCGATACCGGAGTCCGGTTCTTCAGCATTGATCCCGGCGATATGGACACGCGAATGCACGCGGATGCGGTACCCAATGCCGATCCTGCGACACTCGGCCAACCGGCTGACATTGCGCCTCGGATTTTGGCAATCATCCGGGGGGCAGAACACTTTCCGAATGGCGCGCGAATGGCGGCAACAGAAGTGGAGGCATTGAAATGATTTCAGCGACAGGACCCCGGACCGAACGTGAGGCAGCGCGATTGCTCGTCTTGCGCGGTAAAGAAGCAATGTTCAAGGACGCCGTCATCACCGATTTACCAGACCTGCTGCAGCCGGCCGATGTGCTTATCGTGAATGACGCGGCGACACTGCCCGCGTCGTTGTTTGCGAAGTCGCCTTCGGACGCCCCACTCGAAATCCGGCTGTTACAACATCTGGGCGGTTCGGATTGGAGAGCCGTCCTTCTTGGATCGGGTGACTGGCGGACACCCACTGAACTGCGCGATGCGCCGGAAGGACTTTCGCCCGGATCGGTGTTGCGCATCCGCAAAGATTTCACCGCAGAGGTCGTCGGCTTCGGGGACGGCTCCGGCCGCCTGGTCACACTCCGCTTCTCTCGACATGGAGTGGACATGTGGACCGGAATTTATGCCTACGGCCATCCGATCCAGTATGCCCATCTGAAATCCGACCTGGCGCTGTGGTCGGTTCAAACCGCATACGCTTCCCGGCCGTGGGCAGTAGAGATGCCTTCAGCGGGACATCCACTAACATGGCGGATCCTGCTCGAGCTGAAAAGACGAGGTATCGGCCTCGCATGGCTTACTCATGCGGCGGGAGTCAGCGCGATAGGAGACAAGAGCCTCGACGCGCGTTTGCCGTTCACGGAGCGTTTCGAAATTCCACAGTCCGCTATTGATGCCATTCAAAAGGCGCGGCTCACTGGAGGACGAGTCATCGCGGTGGGAACGACTGTGGTACGAGCATTGGAGGGCTGTTCGGCACAAAACGGCGGCGGCCTGATCGCAGGCGCCGGAGAAACCGATCTCATCATTGGACCCAGGTTTCGCCGATCCGTCGTCGATGGAATTCTGACCGGCATGCATGATCCCGGACAAAGTCATTTTCAGCTGCTGCGCGCCTTCGCGGATGAAGGCATTCTCCGCCGCTCATGGCAGTACGCAACCGAAAACAATTACGTGTGCCACGAGTTCGGCGATTTGTGCTTGATCATTGAATAGCGATCGGTGATCGAAGCGCCTACTCAATCGGGTGATGTGCCTCGGGAGGAGATTGAGTTCGCCTCGATTTCCTCATATCGGCGCTGCGCCTCTTCCCACGCCAGCGCTCGGCGCGGAGTGAAGTGTTTCAACATCACGTTATTTCTAACGTACCTGCGACCTTCCTGCAGGGTTTTGAAACGTCCGGCGTGGATCGCTTGAACGAGAATGTTTCCGATCGCCGTCGCTTCCACTGGCCCGGCCGCCACTGGAAGGCCGCTCACGTTGGAGATGATTTGATTCAAATAGTCGTTCCGGCTGCCCCCGCCGACAATGTGAATCTCCCGAACAGCACTCCCGATGAGCCGTTCAATTGTCCGGACAACAGACGCGCAGCGGAACGCCAGCGAGTCCAGAATGGATTTTGTACAAGCGACCGGATCGATCGGAACACTCTGTCCCGTTTCCTCCATCTGGGTTGCGATGGCGGACAACATGCTCCGGGGAGCAAAGAACCGTTGATCGTCCGGGAACAAGAGAGTCCGCGAAGCTTCGTCCAGATTCAAACCTCGCAGCAGTGCGTCGTATGGCACATCCAGATTTTGATCCGCCCATTCCTTGCGGCAGCTCTCCAGGATCCACAGCCCCATCACATTCTTGAGGAATCGCGTGGTGCCGAACGCGCCCCCTTCGTTGGTAAAATTATGGCGGGCTGTCTCGGAATTGATGAGCGGCGCTTCAAGTTCCACGCCGGCAAGCGACCATGTACCGGAAGAAATAAAGGCGCCGCCCTTTTCGACAGGCGTGCCCACAACGGCACTTGCTGTGTCGTGAGTCGCCGGCGCAACCACATCCACTCCTTCCAGTTCGAGTTCGGCGGCAAGCTGCGGCTTCAACGGTCCGACAGGCGTGCCCGCCGGCACTATCTCTCCCATTAGGTTTGTGGGTAACCCCAGGCGATCCATCAACTCGATGTCCCAATGTGCTCTGCCGCACCGGAGCATTTGAGTCGTGGTGGCATTCGTGTATTCCGTCACGGCCCTTCCAGTGAGAAGAAAATGGAAAAGATCCGGAATGAGCAACAGGCGCGTTGCCCTCGGGGGAAGACCGGCCTCCACATGAGCCGCCAACTGAAACAAGGTGTTAAACGGCAGACACTGAATGCCGGTGCGGGCATAGATCTCTTCGCGCGGCACGCGCTTGAAGACCCTTTCCATCATCTGTTCGGTGCGGGAGTCGCGGTAGCACACCGGGTTTTCTACCAGGTCTCCCTTAGCGTCTATTAGCCCGTAGTCCACACCCCAGGAATCGATGCCGATGCTCGTCACGGTTGCGCCCTGATCACGAGCGTATACTGCCGCTTGCCGCAGGCCTGCCTTGAGCTCTGTAAAGATGTCGGCGGCAGGCCACTCCAATCGGCCGTTATGAAGAACGGGCTCGTAGTGAAATCGCCGGACTTCTTCCATCAGGAACTGATCGGGCCGGAGGCGCGCAAGAACGACGCGGCCGCTGCCGGCCCCAAGATCGACCGCAACATAGGCCGGCTCGCTGGCACTCATGCCGAAAACCTATACCGCCGGCCCGCAAAGCCGTCAAGGTATAGCGGCAAGAAGACAATGTGATATCGTTCGTCGCACTTTCAAGAAGCGAGGACCCATGAAAACAGCCCGCGTGTTATGGCTCGCATTCGCGGCAATTCTCCTGGTGTTTTTTGCGACTGCGCATACGTTGACTCAGACGACCGATCCGCTCGTTACAGGTTTCAAGAATCCTCCGGATTCCGCTCGCCCGCGAACGTGGTGGCATTGGACACAAGGCAACGTCACCAGGGAAGGCATCACCAAAGACCTCGAATGGATGAAGCGGGCCGGTATCGCAGGTTTCATGCTTGCAGACGTCGCATCCGGAAGTGGACAGGAAGTCCCAAACAAGATCAACTTCGGCACGCCGGAATGGTTCGATGCCGTCAAACATGCCGCTTCGGAAGCGAAGCGCCTGGGTCTCGAGATGACGATCTTCAGTTCTCCAGGGTGGAGTGAGACTGGCGGGCCGTGGGTTACACCCCAGCAAGGCATGCAACGACTCGTCTGGACGGAGACGATCGTCGAGGGCGGCAGAAACTTCGCCGGAAAACTCGAACAGCCGCCGGCCAACCTCGGGTTTTATGCGGATTCGAAGGTCATCGCCTTCAAGACACCTGTCGGCGAGCAAAATATCGCGGAACTGAAACCCAGAGTCACCACGAGCGGCGGCAACGTCGCCAATTGGGACCCGGCCGGAATGCTCGACAACAACCGTCAAACCTTCTCCACCGTCGCCACCGGAACGGACGGCGTTGCCTGGGTTCAGTTTGAGTTCGGAAGTCCTATCGAGGCGCAGGCCATCACCATTGGCGCCCGTGCGGGTCGAGCGGGCGTTCCCCTCGGACGCGTGATGGCAAGCGACGACGGGAAAACCTTCCGGACCATTGTCAGCCTGCCGGGCACACAGCTCTATCGGCAGTCTGCCTACCGCACGTACGCATTTCCGGCTGTCACCGCAAAGTTCTTCCGTATAGAGATGACCGGCGCGCCGACCGATCCTGATAACACCATGAATCAGCTCCCTCCGCCTGTGCCGAAGGAATACCAGGTCACCGACGCCATCATCACAACTGCAGCGCGCGTCAACCGCTGGGAAGAGAAAACGGTCAATGGATTCATCTTTGAGTACGACACCGTTCCCACGCCGACTGTCGCTGCAGCAAAAACGGTTGCTACATCAGACGTAGTGGATCTGACTGCCAACATGCGGCCCGACGGCACGTTAAACTGGAATGCTCCCGCAGGCACATGGACTGTGTTGCGAATAGGCCACATCCCCACGGGCGCTCGCAATCGTCCCGCGTCGCCCGCGGGTTCCGGCCTTGAAGCGGACAAACTCAGCCGCGAATACATGGAAGCCTACTATCACGGATATTTCGACCCGATCGAGAAGGCGCTGGGTCCGTTGTTCGGCGACAGCTTGAAAATGGTGATGATGGATAGCTGGGAAGCCGGAATGGATAACTGGACCGACTCCATCCTCAGCGATTTCCAGAAACGCCGCGGTTACGATCCGGTTCCTTACCTTCCGGCGTTAACCGGGCGCGTCGTGGTGAACGCCAATGTGAGTGATCGGTTTCTCTGGGATTTCCGCCGGACACTCGCGGATCTGTGGGCGGAAAACCACTACGGCACAATAACAGAACTGCTCGAGAAGAAGGGCATTGGCACTTACGCGGAAGCAGCCGGCGTTTCACTGGAGATTCCTGAAGACACCCTGTTGAACAAAAAATACGCGACCGTACCCATGGGCGAATTCTGGGTGCGCGACCTGCATCCGCGGCTCATGTATTACCAGGACGTCCGCGGCGCGGCATCGGCAGCGCACGTCTATGGCAAACCCTTGGTGGCCGCCGAGTCTTTCACCGGGGGAGGATACGAATCGCCATTCACGCTCAAAAAAGTTGCGGACTACTGGGTTGCCCAGGGCGTCAATCGTCTCGTCTTCCACACGTCCGCGCATCAGCCACTCGATACAAAGCCGGGAAACACGATGGTCGGCACCCACATCAACCGCAACATCACTTGGGCAGAGCAGGCACGGCCATTGATGGATTACTTTTCGAGAACGTCGTTCATGATGCAGCAGGGATTGTTTGTTGCGGACTTTGCCTACCTGCTGAACGAAGGCGCACCATCAACTCCGCCGATTTGGGGAGCGGGGCTTCAGCCCGCCGTCCCCCAGGGACACGATTTCGATTACATCAACGCCGATGTGCTGCTTCACCGGATGACCGTCGGCCCGGACGGACGGCTGATGCTGCCCGATGGGATGTCCTATCGCATCCTCGTCCTGCCGCAGGCTGATACGATGCGGCCCGAGCTTCTCGCCAAAGTGCGCGAGCTGGTCGCAGGAGGCGCCACCGTGGTCGGGCCGCGACCGGCGCGATCGCCGAGTCTGATGGGCTATCCTCAGACCGATACCAAAGTCGCGGAACTCGCTGCGGAGTTGTGGGGAGACATCGACGGCGTCAGCCGAAACTACCATCGCCTCGGAAAAGGACAAGTCGTCTGGGGCCTGCCGCTGACCGCTGTCCTGAAGTCCGTCAACCTCGTGCCGGACTTCGAATTCGGTGGGGCGCTCGATGCCGACGTGGCATGGATTCATCGCCGAACTCCGGATGCCGAGATCTACTACGTCGCGAACCTTTCCGATCGGCCACAGGATTTGCAAACACGTTTCCGAGTCGCAGGTAAGTCAGCGGAAATCTGGCACCCGGATACGGGAGAGATCCAGCCGGCCGCTTACTCGACAACATCAGGAAAGACTATCGTGCCGCTGCACCTCGACGAGCGGGAGCTTGTGTTCGTCGTGTTCCGTTTGCCTTCCTCACAGACGGCGCGTCAGGTGCCTGTCGTTGCAAGTTCAGTTCTCACGACCGTCAATGGACCGTGGGACGTCACGTTCCCACCGAACCTGGGCGCGCCGGAACGAATCCAGTTGGCTGCACTCGCGCCCTGGAGCGCCAACACCAACGAAGGCGTGAAGTTTTTCTCGGGAACGGCAACGTACTCGAAGAACATTCAGGTTCAACAGAGCTGGATGTCGGCAGGGCAAACGATCGTGCTCGATCTCGGCGCTGTGAACGATCTTGCCGACGTGGCCGTGAACGGCAGAAACGTCGGCATCTTGTGGAAGCCTCCCTACCGAATAGATGTAACAAGCGCGATCCGGGCCGGGGCCAATACCGTGCAGATCAAGGTCACCAATGAATGGACGAACCGTATTGCAGGGGATCGCGGCGCGCCACCAGAACGCCGGATCCTTTCGGGCGCTGCTGCAGGAGGCCGCGGAGGAGGCGGCGGTGGAGCACCGCAGGTGCCGGCATCGGGATTACTGGGACCGGTAAGATTGATGGCTGAAGCAAGCCGCTGAGCGGTGTCCGCGTCCCAGGGAATATTGCGTAGCCACCATGGAGAGCCGCGTTCCCAGCCGCGTTAGCGGCGGCAGGTCCCTTAGCCACCGGCGTAAGCCGGTGGAATTCAAGCTCAAAAACCAAATAAGCCGCGTAGCGGCGACAGATCAAGAAAATTGCTGGATCTGTCGTGCCTTACGGCACTCTATT
>JBGPBY010000211.1:0-11695 GCA_041481485.1 Terriglobia bacterium | reverse complement strand
TGGAACTACAGCCTGCGCCCCAATCTGAATGTGAATTAATTTCTGGGCAGCCGCTTAGCGGCGGCAGGTTCCCTTAGCCACCGGCGTCAGCCGGTGGAACATCAATGCACGAAGAACAGAGTGCCGTAAGGCACGACAGATCCAGCAATTTTCTGGATCTGTCGCCGCTACGCGGCTCGTTTGATTTTTGAACTTGAATTTCCACCGGCTGACGCCGGTGGCTAAGGGAACCTGCCGCCGCTAACCCGGCTGAAAACGGGGCCGGGAATGCAGTGCAGTGTCAACCTGGGAAGCATTTCTTCATAGAAAACCCTACCGAAACGCCCCGGTCGTTGACAGCATTTGAAATCGACGCGACAATTACTTGATGGACTTACGGTTTGCCGGCGACACCGTAGCCTGCGCGAATAGGGGGACGCCCCAGAACCTGGACTAGCCCGGCTCGGGAATTTGGATATGAAGTCGGTCGCTTATGTCGAAGAAGACTTCGTTGCCGGACTTCTTAAAGAGTACTTTTCGGAAAACGGCGACACTGCCGCGATAGTCAAACGCGGGTTGGACGGACTAAACGATCGCCTGAGCAGGGACCACATCGATCTGTTTCTGGCACAGTCCGACGATCCCGACCGGTTGACGAAAGTGCTCGAGATGGTCCGGCAGCATGGACGGAAAGTTCCCACCCTCGTCCTCACCTCGATTCCCAACGAAATTCCCGAACAATACAAACACTTTGCTCATTTCGCGACGCCCCAGGAGCTTCTGGAAACGAATCTTCGCTGGCACATCCGGCTGGCAATGACCATGAGACGGGTGGAGGAAGTGCGGGCTCACTTCGAAGACGCCGAGTCCGTTGCCATACTGCTGCAGGACGACCCCGATCCGGACGCCATCAGCAGCGGACTGGCCCTGCGGCAGGTGCTCGGACGCAACAAGGGGAGTGCCCCCCTGGTTTCGTTTGGTAAGGTAACTCGGCCGGAAAACATCGCCATGGTGAAACTGCTGGAAATCGTGATCGAGCGAATCTCCGCGACTCAGCTTCAGAGTTTCGATCGGGTCGCCCTCGTGGATCTCCAGCCGCCCCACCTGGCCCATCCACCGGAAAAAGTCGATCTCGTCATTGACCACCATCCCGAACAATTCAACTACCGAAGTCAGATCAAAGACATTCGTCCTCGTTATGGTGCGACGGCCAGTATTCTTCTGGAATATCTGGTTTGTACAGGAAGCAATATTGGCACTCGAATCGCCACGGCGATGCTTTACGGAATCAAAACCGACACGTTTATGCTGACGCGCGAAGTCAATGAGTGGGACGTTGAGGCATTCTCCCGCCTTTACCCGCTCGCCAATCAGAATCTGCTGCGCCGAATCGAAAGGCCGGAACTGCCTCCAGCGGCCCTGGACGCTCTGGGAAACGCGCTGATGAACCGCGTCATCGTTGGAAAGGTCGCTTTCGTTCATCTCGGAAGGGTGGAACGCGACGATCTGATTCCCCAACTGGCAGATTTCAGTTTGTCATTCGAAGGGATCGAATGGGGATTTGTGACCGGCGTTGTCGATTCAAACTACATTATTTCCGTGAGAAATGTCGGCTATGTCCGTGGAGCCGGCAGAGTGTTGCGTGAAGCTTTCGGGGATATCGGATCGGCTGGCGGCCATGGTTCAATGGCGAAGGCAATCATTCCGCTCTCAGGGTTCACGCGAAAATGGAATATTCATCCCGACAATTCATTTCAGATCAACAATCAGGTGCAGACGGAGTTTCTTAAGTCCCTGCACTCCGATAAGTAGCTGATGACGGGCCCTTGAATACCGTTGAAGGTGTCGGCAGAGGCGCCACGGGACCGAGTGCCGCAATGTGATCCAGAAACAGAAGCGAAGCGGAGGGAGTCGCGAGAAGGTAGTTGTACATGCTCCAGTGACAGGCGGAAGCCATCGGATGCATGGGACTGATGAGCCAGCCGCGAATTCGCCCCGCCTTTCGATCCTGAACCAGCGGGCCGGGAGCATCCGGCGACCATGATACGAAATTCATCGATTCCAGTGCCGTCCGCACGTCCTGCGGTGTTTCGATTCTCAAGGGTTCGTCCTTCGCAGTGGCGGAATACCAGAACGGCCGGGAGGGGCCGTCTACCTGTGGCAAATCATAAGCCGGAATGGACAACGAAATCTTCGCTCGTCCCTCCACAACTCGCCGGACCAGATGAAATCGCCGCCAGCCGATGTTCTCTTCGCTCAACGACGCACCAGCCGTTTTGATTTCCGTTTCCGCCTTTCCACTGAGTTCCGCATCCCAGGCCATTCCGATCTTTGCAGCGGTGCGAATCGCAGCGGTGAGAGGCAATGCACCGGACCAAACCAGTGCCGACAACAAACCCGTTCCGATCACATGAAAGCGAAAATTTCTGCCGGAGGCGCGAACCGTCAGCCAGTCCATCAATGACGATTGAATCAGAAGGTTTTCCACAAGGCGCGGTTCGATTCGATAGTAGTCATACATCGGACCAAACCGCCGGCGGGTTTCGGCGATAGTTTCGAGATGCAATGCACCTTCATCCAGCCAGGTCTCCTGCACAGCCTTTATTGTCGAATCGTAAAACGTATCGAGATTGTGGCGCGTATGGAACGTGAACGGATCCCATCCCATCAATTTCGCAGTGATCGTCATGCGATTTCGAATCGTTGCCAGTGAGTCGATTTCGTTGAGCCAGCCCAACGCCAGCACTTCCGCCGGCAAAAGATTGAACAAGGCCGGAACTACAACCGTAACTGGCTGCTTCGTATCGGCCTGGCCGTCGAAACGCTGCAATCCATGCAGAGCAGACGCCTTCAGGAGAATACTTCTGCGCGACGGCGAGGGGACAACATACGTCTGGCCCTTCCAACCTTGCCGCTGGCCGGTCGCCGAGTTCGGCAACCTGTTATTTTTTCTCTGGTTGTCTCCCTGATTCTGCATAGTGCTCGCGGCAGTTCATTGCAATTCCCGCGCCAGTGCATCCGAGACAAGACTGGAGCAGTAAAGTGGAAATGAACTTCCATGGACGGGAACCTTTTGTAACGGAAAATGACAAAAAAATGTGAATAACCCGGGATGACAGTCCCAGAGTGTGGAAATATCCCCATCAAGTTCATTATGATTCCGACGATGCGGCCGCTCGATGACGTGTTTGTAGTCGATCTTTCCCGGATTCTTTCCGGGCCAATTTGTACGATGATGCTGGCGGACATGGGAGCAGAGGTCATCAAGGTTGAACCTCCCCCGTATGGCGATGACAGCCGGCAGTGGGGTCCTCCATTCGTCGGCGGGATCAGCACTTACTTCCACTCGATCAACCGAAATAAAAAGAGTCTGGGCTTGAACCTCCGCAATGAAGCCGGGCGGAACGTACTTTGGGAGCTTATCGACCGTGCCGATGTCTTGATCGAGAACTTCAAACCGGGAATTTTGGGACGACTCGGCTTTGATTATGAGACGGTGTCTGTGCGCCGTCCCGGACTGGTTTACTGTTCGATTTCCGGATTCGGTCAAACCGGACCGTATCGCCAGCGACCTGGCTATGACGTCGTGGCCCAGGGCGAATCGGGGCTGATGGACCTGACCGGATATCCGGATGGCCCTCCGGCTAAAGTGGGCACTTCAATTTCCGACATTGTGACCGGGATGTATGCGGCCCAGGGAATTCTGTTGGCTCTGCTGGCGCGCGCCCGAAACGGCAAAGGTCAGTGGGTCGATGTCAGTCTGCTCGACAGCACAGTCTCGACTTTGACTTACCAGGCATCGAGTTATCTCATGACCGGACGAAATCCTTCGCGAATGGGAACGCGTCACCCTTCGATCGTGCCTTATGAGTGCTTCCGCGTTCATGATGGATTTGTAAACATCGGAGTGACAAACCAAAAACAGTGGGTGAATTTCTGTGCCGCGCTCCAGTTGAATGAACTGGTCGCTGACCCGCGCTTTGCCAGCACGGATGCGCGTTTGACCAACTATTCCGAACTCAAGCCCCTGTTGGATCAAGCTCTCAAATCATGGAGCCGTTCCGATATTCTCAAGAAACTGTCTGAGGCTGAGATACCGGCAGGTCCAATCAACAGTGTTGCAGAAGTTCTCAACGATCCTCAAATTGACGCGCGGGAGATGGTGCGTGAACTGACGCATCCCGAGTATGGTCCCATCCGTGTACTGGGTCTGCCGATAAAAATGTCGGGAACTCCTGGAATTGTCGAGGGACCGCCGCCTCGATTCGGTGAACACAATCACATGGTGCTGTCGATGCTGGGTTATTCCGAGGAGCAAATCGGCGAATTGGGTGGAAACGGCACTCTGGTCTCCTAATTTGTCGGAACGCCGAGCACCGTGTCTTCTTCTATACCAGTACCAAAATCGGCAGGAACTGGAGACGCGTCCCATTTTCGGACGATGCCATCCTTGTCGAGGTAGAACTTCATGGGCGCGCCGCCCAATCCATCCAGATAGGTGTATACGGTGAAACTCCCGGAAGGAACAATGTTGATGGGCTCACCCATGCGCTTGATTAACTGTGTCGAAGAAATGCCAACCCAGTGCTGGCAGGAAGCCAGCAAGAGACCAAGCGCAAAAATAACAGACAAGATGAAGGCTCGCTTCATAACAGTCTCCTACGGAGCTGCAGGCGCTCCAGAGTCGGCGGAATCTCCAGCATCCCCTCCGGTCGACCCACCGACCGGACGGCCGGTCCATTTGCGAACGATTCCATCCTTATCGACATAGAAGCTCAATTGGCCGCCGCCCATGGGATCAGCATAGATATATACCTTGTAGACTCCGGAAGTGCGAATCTGTCGGGGAGGACCGCCCATTTTCTTGGCGAGTTCCTGTGTGGTGATGCCGGTCCAGGGATGGCATGCCGCCAAAATCAAGCCGCACACAATCAACGGCAGAAGTTTCTTCAAGAATTCGCCTCCGAGACTTCCGAGTCTATGTCCCCTGCAATATGCCGTCAAGCCGCCTCGTGAGTGGGGCAGGCAATGTGAGCTGTCGAATGATTTGTTGTCCGATTCGCGCCGCGCCCTCTTGCTTTCGGCGCATGCACCTAATATTCTAATCAGTTGCCATGAGCTCTTCTGACGATGACCTTATTGAAGAACGTAAACCCGCCTCACTTCTCGTGGCGCAGTTTTTCCTTTTTCCCCTGATTATCATTGCCATTTGTGTTGGCATCTTCTTGCTCTTCGGCTATTTGACAATGGACCAGAGAAGTCCAACGGAGTACCTGCGTGTCATTCAGACCGGTTCGGATTCGCAACGTTGGCAGGCGGCCTATGAACTTTCGGCATATTCCGGCAAGGACAAACTGACTCCGGAATTTGTGGGGGACATGATCGCGGCGTACCGCAATGCCAAAGATCCGAAGGTTCGGGGTTATCTTGCGCTGGCTCTGGGAAATACCAGGGATAAGCGAGCGGTGCCTTCTCTGGTCGAAGGCCTCGATGACATGGTTATCGAAAATCAAATTAATACCTTGATGGCATTGGGCTTGATTGGCGATAATTCCGCCGTCCCGGGTGTCGTGAAACAGTTGAAACATCCGGACCCCTCGGTTCGAAAGGTTGCGGCCTACGTGCTTGGGGCGATATCGGATCCCAGCGCCGCGCACGATCTCCAGATTGCATTGAACGATGTGAAAGATGAGGTGCGCTGGAGTTCCGCAATGGCACTTGCCCGGATCAATGACCCGGCGGGTGCGGATTTATTAATGAAATTGCTGGATCATGAATACGTCGATTCGATACCGGATATGAATGCCATGCAAAAATCGGATTTAATGGCCGGCGCGGTGAAATGCCTTGCGCTTTTGAAGTACGAGCCGGCGCGCGAAAAAATCCGGATGCTCAGCCAGAGTGATCCGAATCTGGCGGTACGGGACGCGGCTATCGAAGCATTGAAGAAATTTTGATTTCATAAACTATTTGACAGAGGTTGAGGCATGGAAGTTTTAAACGCGATGGGGATGGCAGCCAGCATTCTGCTACCCGTCGTTATATTGACCCTGGTACTCAGTATCACTGCCGTTAAGCGCGGTGAAGCGTCGATGGGGCACGGCGCTGCCCACGCCGCTCATGCCGCACCGGCGGGTGCCGCGAAAGTGGCAGCAGGAGGCAAGCTCATCCCCCGCCGTTCGATGATTTCCTGGATGACCGTGGCCTGGGCCGCATTCAGCGCTTCAATGCTGGCAGCGGCAACGGCAACAGGCCGGTTCATGTTTCCCAACGTGCTGTTTGAACCACCTCCGACATTCAAAGCCGGATTCCCGGATGAATTGCAACTCGGCATCGTCGACGAGCGATTCAAGCCAATGGGTGTCTGGCTAGTGAAGGACTACGACGTCGTCACCGGCGCTCTCGGCATTTATGCATTGTCCACCGTTTGCACACACCTCGGCTGCACACCCAACTGGCTCCCCGGCGAACAGAAGTTCAAATGTCCCTGCCATGGAAGTGGCTACTATAAAAACGGCATTAATTTTGAAGGTCCCACCCCGAGGCCCCTCGAGCGATTCAAGATTGACCAGATAGCAGATGGTCACATCGTTGTGGATAAGAGCATAAAGTTCCAGTACGAAAAGGGCGAATGGGCTAACCCTCAATCCTTACTGAAAGTGTAATCATGGCAAATATAATCGATCGCATAAAAGCAGCATTCAAAGGTGTGTCTCCCGATGCAATCGGGAAGTACATACAGGAAACGCAGATTTACCGATCCGTTTTTCGTGTCGGTGTCCCGGATTCCGACCGCAAGCGCATGCTCGTCATGCTTGGCAGTGTGTTCCTGCATCTGCATCCCGTAAAGGTTCGCAAGTCCGGCATTCGCATGCGCTACACATGGTGCATGGGCGGAATTACATTCTTCCTTTTCCTCGTTCTTACATTTACCGGATTGTTGCTGATGTTTTACTACCGGCCAACACTCGAATACGCCTACGTCGACATCATCGATTTGCGCCAGCAAGTCCCGCTCGGCATCATGCGCGAAATCCATCGCTGGGGTGCTCATGCCATGGTGATTGCGGTGTGGCTGCACATGTACCGAGTTTTCATGACCGGTTCGTACAAGCCACCGCGCGAATTCAACTGGAACGTCGGCGTGATTCTGCTGGTGCTGACGCTGCTCCTCAGCTTTACCGGTTATTTGCTGCCGTGGGATCAACTCGCGATGTGGGCCATCACGGTCGGAAGCAACATGGCTCGCGCAACACCGTTCCTGGGAAATGAAGGGCCTGGGTCGGCACTGCTCGCGCTTGGAGATATTCGCCTGGTGACGAATGCCAGCGACGCGCGATTCGGTTTGCTCGGCGGACGATTCGTCGGTGAGAGCGCGCTTCTTCGCTTCTACGTGCTGCACTGCGTCGGACTGCCGCTGATTGCAGGGTTTCTGATGGCGATTCACTTCTGGCGTATCCGCCGTGACGGCGGAATTTCCGGACCACTGTAGAAAGAAGCACGACCATGGAATCAATTGAGCACATTATTAACTACCTGGCCGATCCGAAAATCCTGATCGTGATGGCGGCGTTCCTGCTTTTAATTTCGCTGCGATTTCCCCAGAAGTTTTATACCAATTTCACGGGAATCGGCGTTTTTGCCGCAATGGGACTGTTCCTCGTCTTGAGTATCTTCAATCCGGAGTTCCAGAAGATTGTGACGAAACCGGACAACGTGCCGATCGTGGGAATGTTGTTTTTGGTCCCATTCTTCACCTGGTTTTCGTTAAGAGAAGCAGTACGCAATGACAAGCGCAAAGAGGAAGGCAAGCAGCTGATCGAACAGGACGAAACCGCAGAGAAAGTTTTGTGCTGGCCCGATCTGGTATACACCGAACTAATCTGTATGGTCGTGCTGACCGTGGTACTGATCGGATGGTCGCTGCTGCTCAAGGCTCCGATTGAAGATCCCGCAAATCCCGGAGCGTCTCCGAATCCTTCAAAGGCGCCATGGTACTTCCTGGGATTGCAGGAGATGCTGGTGTACTTCGATCCGTGGCTGGCTGGAGTGCTATTTCCGGGTTTGATTATTGTCGGTCTCGGCGCCATTCCTTATATCGATACCAATCCGAAAGGCAACGGCTACTACACGCTTAAAGAGCGCAAATGGGAAATCGGCATTTTCCTGTTCGGCTTTCTCATTTTGTGGATTCTTCTCGTTGTTCTCGGTACGTTCCTGCGCGGTCCGAACTGGAACTTCTTCGGACCTTATGAGTACTGGGACATTCATAAGCTGGAACCGCTGGTGAACGTCAACTTGTCCGAATACATCTGGGTCAAAGGACTGCACATGGCGCTGCCATCGAATCCGCTGATCCGCGAAATGTTCGGATTCATCGTGATACTGGCGTATTACCTCGCACTGCCGCCATTGTTTGCCAAAAAGTGGTTCAAGGGTTTTTACGAAAATCTGGGACCGGTGCGTTATCAGATCATGATGTTTCTGCTGCTCACCATGGCAGCATTGCCGATCAAAATGATTCTGCGATGGCTTCTCAATTTGAAGTACATCGTCGGTATTCCTGAATACTTTTTTAATATCTAACGAAATATGAGCAGCGAAACTCCAAACAGCGGGCACAGCAAACCGCCCATCCCTCCTCCTGCAAAGAAAGATCCGGCCTGGAATATTGAAAAACGAGGGGACCGTCTTTATCAGGCAACATCCCTCCATAAGTGGTTCGCCATTTCCAGTCTGTTGTTGTTTGTGTTCACCGTGATCACGATCATGGCGGACTACTCGCGCGAATGGAAAAAATATCAGCGGAATTATGCGCGGCTCACCATTGAAAGAGCGCGAGCCGATCGTGATAATGCGAATCGCGGTCTGGACCGTAATAAGTTAAAACAGCTCCAGGACCAGATGATTGCGGCAAAAAAGTCTCAGGAGGAGAATGCCCAGAAAATTGAACCGCTGCAAAAGGAACTCGACAAGCTGAATGCCGATTTCTACCGCATCGATACGGATCTGAAAAACGCCAAGGCAATTTACGGAACGGACAAGTACACGCTGGACGAAGCCGTCGCCAAAGCTGCACAGGATAAGTCGAAGCAGCCCGAGGCGGATGCGGCGCGCAAGGTCCTCGACAAAGACGAAAAGAAGGTGAATGAAATCGCCGCCACGCGTGAGGATCTATCGGCAAGGATCGCCGCGAAAAAAGCAGAACTGGATCCATTCATCGGGGCTGGAGTGAAGGCCAGAAAAGACTATGACGATGGCCTGGCCGCCTACACTCGGGCGAAGACCCAGTTAGGCTCCTTGGATCCTGGCTTCGTGGTGACTTCCATCCGAAATGCGCCCGTCATGGATATGTTGAACGCCTCGGAAAAAGTTCAGCAAATCCTGTTGCCCAACCTGTACAACGAGCAACCGTTTAAACAAATCCCTCGCGTCGACCGCTGCACGACATGTCATTTGGGAATCGACAATGCCAAAAACGCAAATCTTCCCCAGCCTTATCGATCGCACCCGAATATGGAGCTGTATCTGGGCTCGGCTTCACCGCATCCGCTTGAAAATTTTGGGTGCACGTCCTGTCATGGCGGTCTTGATCGCTCGACCGGCTTTCAAGATGCCGGTCACACACCGAAGGACGAGAAGCAGAAGGAAGAATGGGTGAGGAAATACGGCTGGTACACCGATGAGTTCCTGGTCTCGCCGATGTTTGCAAGCGATAAAGTAGAGGCGGGCTGCTACAAGTGCCACAACGCCAGTGCCGACGTTCCACTCGCTCCAAAACTGGATAACGGCCGCGATCTGATCCGGATTTATGGCTGCTTTGGCTGCCACAAGATTCCGGGATATGAAGGATTCCGCAAGGTCGGTCCAGATCTGTCGACGGTTTCCGGAAAGTTGACCAAAGAATGGGTACGCAAATGGCTTGAAGATCCGAAAGCGTTCAAGTCCGAAGCCCGCATGCCGCGATTCTGGAACAACAGCAACAACAGCGGACCGGAATGGGAAAAGCGAAGCGCGGCGGAAATCAACGCGATTACGGAATACATCTGGTCGAAGTCGAAGCCCAAAGTTCTTCCCGCGGTAAATCCCAGCGGCAACGCAGCTCATGGCAAGGAACTCGTCGAAACGATCGGATGTTTTGGCTGTCACGCCGCAGGCCCCATCGATCAGAGTTCAAAGCAGACGCAAACGCGCCGTCGCTTTGGTTACAACCTTGCCGCAGAGGGCAGCAAGGTTAGCGCATCGTGGATTTACAACTGGGTCAAGGATCCGAAGCTGGTCTGGCCGGAAACCAAGATGCCCAGCCTGCGATTAACGGACGCCGAAGCGGGGGATATTACCGCATACGTCTCTTCTTTGAAGAACGATCCCTGGACTGCAAAGCCGCTTCCGAAAGTGGACTCTGCGGCACTTGACGTTGTCGTCAAAGAGTTTCTGCGCAACGGCTCCACCGAGACCGAAGCTCAGGACAAACTGAAAAAAATGTCCCCTGAGGAAAAGAACCTGTATGCCGGCGAACGCCTTATCCGGCGCTATGGTTGCTTTGGCTGCCATAACATTCCGGGAATGGAAAAGGAGCAGCCGATCGGAACCGAACTGACCGAAGCCGGAAGCAAACTGGTTTCGCAGCTGGACTTTGGATTCCTGCCCATCGAACACGACCGCGCGTCCTGGTACTCTTCGAAACTTCACGACCCGCGCATCTTCGATGTGGGCCGTGTGAAGACTCCGGAAGAACTGCTGCGCATGCCGAATTTCACGTTCAATGATGCCGACGCTCAGGCAATCACGTTGGTGCTTACCAGTCTCGTGAAGGATAAAGTGCCGCTGGAAATGCGCGAGCGCGTTCCTGCTGCAGTGATCGCGGGACGCCAGCTCGTGGATGAGAAGAACTGCAAGGGCTGCCACGTCATCGAAAAGATGGGTGGCGACATTCGTGTTCTCCTGAAGGATAACCAGAAACTTTGGCCTCCGGATCTGAACACCGAAGGCTTCAAGACGCAGCCCGGATGGTTGATGAAATTCATCAAGGATCCCAGCATGGTGCGGTTACGCAATTTCCTCGATGCGCGAATGCCGACGTTCCACTTCACGGACAAGGAAGTCGACACGATCACGTCATACTTCTCCACGCTCGATAAGGTGGATTACCCATTGGTCAATACATTTGTCGAGACCACTCCCGAGCAACTCAAAACAGGTGCGGAGTTGTTTACCAAACTTCAGTGCACAAAGTGCCACCCGACCGGAAACAGCAATCCGACGACCCCACAGAAGGAATGGGCGCCTAATCTGAATCTCACGCAGTCCCGGCTGCGTCCAGACTGGATTCCAGTTTGGTTGCAGGATCCGCAGAAGATTTTCCCGGGTGCGGGCATGCCGGCATCCTGGCCGGATCCGCCGTTTCCGAAGAGTGCCATCAAGGACGTGTATAACGGCGACGCGAAAGCCCAGATCCAGGCCGTCCGCGATCATATTTTTGTGACTCTCGGCGGCGGTCAGAAAGCGACTGCGACGAACTGACGGGACCTGTCGTGCCTACGGCACTCGCGGTTGGGTTGTGATCCTATACCCCCGGCTCACGCTGGGGGCTAAGTAGGCTGTTTCATAAATACGCACACGTATTCAGAGCGGCAGAATAGCTGTAATCGCGATTCCCCACTGTAGGGGCGGTCTATGACCGCCCACAATTTGGAAGGATTGCACTCCTCGCAAC